>NZ_JAYFUM010000027.1:0-117427 GCF_034929435.1 Arcicella rigui | reverse complement strand
GATAGTTATAGGTCTTTGTTAAATCGATTTGATACAACTCTTTCAAGTTGGATGGGATTTAACTTTATAGCTTTTATTATCATGGCAATTAAGAAAATTAAAAAGTCAAGATGACTTCAGTTTATAGAAATTTAAATCAAGTAAAAAAATATCCTTTTCTCCTTTTACTAAAAAGCGTATCAAAAAAGTAGTTTGGGCTACTGTTGATGTATTGATAAATTTCAAAAACAAACCCTATATTCATGGAAAACACTATTGGTAAGTATCGCTGGCAAATTGTTGCTTTACTGTTTTTTGCCACCACTATCAATTACCTCGACCGACAAGTGATTGGTCTTTTGAAACCCACTTTAGAAAAAGAATTTAACTGGACAGAAACAGATTATAGTAGCATTGTGGTTGCGTTTCAGGCTGCCTATGCACTTAGTTTAATGGCCTTTGGAGGAATTATTGACAAAATTGGTACAAAATTAGGTTATTCAATCTCTATTGTTGCTTGGAGTTTGGCGGCTATTGCTCATGCTTTTGCCAAAAGTACTTTTGGTTTTGGGGTTGCCAGAGCCGCTTTAGGTTTGGGCGAAGCTGGAAACTTCCCTGCGGCAATTAAAGCTACTGCCGAATGGTTTCCTAAAAAAGAAAGAGCTTTAGCAACAGGTATTTTTAATTCTGGAGCAAATATCGGTGCGGTAGTTGCCCCCGTAATGGTTCCTTGGATTTTAGGTGAATACGGTTGGGAAATGGCTTTTATCGTTACCGGTGGAATCGGTTTTATTTGGTTGATTTTCTGGTGGATTTATTATGAAGTACCTGCCAAACATAAGAAACTTCAAAAAGCTGAATACGACTATATTCACAGTGATGTAGAGCCAGAAAATGCCAACGAAAAACCTGTGGCTTGGTTGAAATTATTCGGTATTCGTCAGACTTACGCTTTCGTTTTTGGAAAAATGCTTACCGACCCAATCTGGTGGTTTTTCCTTTTCTGGTTGCCTTCTTATTTTTCATCTACTTTCAATTTAGATTTGAAAAAGCCAAGTTTACCTTTGATTTTGGTCTATACTGCTACAACGATTGGTAGTATCGGCGGAGGTTACTTGTCTGGATATTTCATCAAAAAAGGTTGGGCTATTCCGAAAGCAAGAAAAGTATCCATGTTTATTTTCGCTATTTGTGTTGTGCCAATTATGGCGGCTCGTTATGCCACCAACATTTGGGAAGCTGTGGCATTAATCAGCCTTGCAGCGGCGGCTCACCAAGCTTGGAGTGCCAATATTTATACCGTAGCATCAGATATGTTTCCTAAAAAAGCCATTAGTTCAGTTATCGGTATTGGTGGTATGGCAGGTTCTGTCGGCGGTATGATTTTCCCTTTGATTGTAGGTTCGCTCTTAGATTCTTACAAAGCTGCTGGTAACATCAACGCAGGGTACAACATTATTTTCTTGTTGTGTGGTAGTGCCTACATTTTAGCTTGGGGAATCATGCACTTCTTTGCTCCTAAAAACGAACAGGTTGATATTTAATAAAGATGAATTTGGTCTGTGGAAATAGACCCTCAAAACTGTGGTTTGCGTTTTCGCAAACCACATTCTTCAAAGCACAATTTTCATCCAATGCAAAAACAATTTTTCTCTAAAATCTCCCAAAAATGTACATTGTTTTTGGGTCTTTGTTTGCTTTCTGCCAATCTGAGTTTTGCCCAAATTAAGTGGTCGGAACGCATGGCAGATATTATGATGAATGTTCATAAAGATTCTATTACTTACAAAGAAGAAGGTAAGTATGCCCGTTGGGACTACGAGCAGGCGATTATCCTAAAAGCCATAGAACGAGTTTGGTACAAAACTGGCGATGCCAAGTATTACCGTTTTATTCTGAACAATTTGGATGCTTATGTAAACGACAAAGGCGAAATTAAATCTTATGATTTCGATAAATTTAATTCAGATAACATTACTGGCGGAAGACTTTTATTGATGCTTTACCGTGAGTCGGGCAAAGAGAAATTCAAATTAGCTGCTGATTTACTTCGCAAGCAATTGTCTCAGCATCCACGCACCAACGAAGGTGGTTTTTGGCACAAGAAAATTTATCCCAATCAGATGTGGTTAGATGGTCTGTACATGGTAGAGCCTTTTTATGCCGAGTACAGCAAAGCATTTAATCAACCCGAAAATTTTGATGACATTGCCAACCAATTTATTTGGATGGAAAAACACGCACGAAATCCACAAACTGGTTTATTACACCATGGTTGGGACGAAAGCCGTGAGCAAAAATGGGCAGACAAAACCACAGGGAAATCGCCCAATATTTGGGGAAGAGCTATGGGTTGGTATGTAATGGCTTTGTTGGATGTGTTGGATACTTTCCCGAAAAATCATCCAAAACGTGCTGAATTAGTCGCTATTTATCAAAGATTAGTGCCTGCTATTGTGAAGTATCAAGACCCAAAAGAAGGTTGCTGGTATCAGGTAGTGGACAAAATAGGAGCGAAGGGCAATTACTTAGAAGCCTCTGGTTCGTCGATGTTGGTCTATGGTTTAGCCAAAGGAGTACGCATGGGCTATATTGACAAATCGTACTTTAAATATGCACAAAAAGGTTATCAAGGCATTTTGAAAAACTTTATTTCTACTGATAGCAAAGGAATCAATCACCTCGAAAAAGTAGTATTAGTAAGTGGCTTGGGCGGAAATCCTTATCGTGATGGAAGCTATGAGTATTACCTCAGCGAAAAAATTCGCCAAGATGATTTAAAAGGAGTAGCTCCATTTATCATGGCAAGCGTTGAAATGGAAATTGCCGAAGACTTAGGCATCGGCAAAGGCGTAAAAGTAGGTTTGGATAATTATTTCAATCACGAATTCAGAACTTCTAAAGAAGGCGTAAAAGAACCTTTCCATTATACTTGGGAAGATGGCAAAGATTCAGGTTTTTCTTTATTAGCCAGTATTTTTGAAAATTACGGAGCTACGCTAAGTACCATTCCAACCGCACCAAGAGCCAATACTTTGAAAGGGGTAGATGTATATATCATCGTTGACCCTGATACTAAAAAAGAAACTGAAAATCCCAATTATGTGGATGCTCAGGATATTGCGGCTATTGAAAAGTGGGTAAAAGCCGGTGGCGTATTGGTAATGATGGCAAATGATTCTGCCAATGCTGAATTGCCTCATTTCAATAAATTGGCAGAGCGATTTGGCATTCAGTTTACAGGAAAAAGTATCAATATGGTAAAAAACAATGTCTATGAACAAGGCAAAGTAATGATACCTGCCAATCACGAAATTTTCAAGGATGTCAAGAAAATTTTTGTGAAAGAATTGTCAGTACTTTCTGTGAAAGCTCCTGCTCGTACTATTATTTCAGAAGGTGGCGATAATATTATGGCAGTTGCCCAAGTAGGAAAAGGAACAGTGTTTGCCCTCGGTGACCCGTGGATTTATAATGAGTACTTGAATGGAAAACGCTTGCCGATGGAATTTGAAAACTTTCAAGCAGCCAAAAACTGGGCAGCTTGGTTATTGACAAAAGCTAAAAAGAAATAAACCTTTCAAAATACAAAATTGCTATGAAAAAAATATTGATGATTGCTGCCATCTTTTTGGCATCATTGAGTTTCTCGAAGGCACAGTCTGCCGAAGAAACAAAAGTAGCTAATGTGGTAGAAGCATACAGAAAAGCGATGATTGATGCCGACAAAAATGTGTTGGAAAAGATTGTTGACGACCAACTGAGCTACGGACATTCGGGCGGAAATATTGAAACTAAAGCCCATTTAATTGAAACATTATTGAACGGTGACTCTGATTTTAAGACAATGGATGTTTCTGAACAAAGTATTCAAGTAGTTGGAAAAACAGCCATTGTACGTCATAAGATTTTTGCAGAAACCAACAACCGTGGTGTACCTGCCACAGTGAAATTAAGCGTTTTGTTGGTGTTTCATAAAGTAAAAGGCGATTGGAAACTTTTGGCTCGCCAAGCGGTAAAAATCCCATAATTGCCCAAAAATTGTATTTAAAAATAAAAGGTTCGGATAATTTCCGAGCCTTTTTCTTTTATCGTTCAAATGATTCAGAATAAGTTATGACTTTTGGTATCTTATTTGTTTTTTTGCATTACTTATTAGTTATCGTTGCATAACAACTGAATAGATGTACACTCTGAGGGATGCAAAAAAACACCTTTAGTCTATCATCTATTCTAAGTAAAAGCCCTAACAACTCCGTCTCAGAATAGCGATTATGAACAAACTTTCTTATACGATAATTCTTGTAGGTGTCTTTATTGCCTTTTTTTCTGGGCAAGCTTTGGCACAGAGCAAGTTGAAAGCGGCAAATCGTGAATTTGAACAAATGGCTTATCTCGATGCCGTAAAACTTTATGAGGAGTTTTTACATGATACCAGAGATAAAAACGAAAGCTACAACAGCCAACAATTGCTAAAAAACCTTGGTTTTTCGTACCGAAAAATTCAGGATACTCGAAATGCCGAAAGGGTATTTGGCAAATTGCTCAGAGATTTTCCCGAAGTAGAAAGCGAATACTATCTATATTACGCACAGGCATTAGCTGCCAACCAAAAGTACCGTGAATCCCAAAAATACTTTGCCATTTATGGCGACAAACAGAAGGAAGATTTAAGAGGAAAACGCTTTACGGTTTCTTATATGGACATGAATCATTTCTACCGAGATTCATCTTCTTACAAAGTAGAGTACCTTTCTATCAATTCTCGCCAAGCAGATTTTAGTCCAGCTTATTACAAAGGCGGATTGGTTTTTTGTTCTGCTCGTGACGAAGGCGGAGGCATCAAAAGAGTATTTGCATGGAATCAAACCCCTTTTTTGAATTTATATTTTGCTCCAGATACTTCTTTGCTTAATCCTAAAACGGGTTTGCAAGTAGCTTCATCTTTGGGAGGGATGTCGGCAAGTAATGCCGAAGTAGCCCCACAAGAAGCTCCTCAAAGTAAAATTGAAGAGTTTAGCAGAACCCTGAATACCAAGTATCACGAAGGTCCACTTACGTTTTTTAACGATGGGAAAAAAGTTGTTTTTACTCGAAACAACTACAACAAAGGACGTGCAAGGGTTTCAAAAGATGGTACAAACCGTTTAAAATTGTATTCTGCCTCTTTGACCAAACAAAATTGGGGCGATGTAAAAGAATTGCCTTTTAATTCAAATGAATATTCTTGTGGACATCCAGCCCTAACGCCCGATAATACCAAAATGTACTTTGTTTCGGATATGCCGGGAGGCTTTGGCGGAACAGATGTTTATGTAGTGACCTACAACAATGGAGCTTGGGGTGTACCTGTCAATCTTGGCAGAGAAATCAATACCGAAGGAAATGAAATGTTTCCTTTTGTAGATGAAAACGGAAATCTTTACTTCGCTTCCGACGGACATGAAGGTTTGGGTGGACTTGATATTTTCTTTGCTAAACTCAAAGACGGAAATCTGGAAGGTTCTGTTGTGAATGTTGGAGCTCCGCTCAATTCAGAAAAAGATGATTTTGGTTTAATTACCGACGGTCAGCGTCAGTCGGGTTACTTTTCTTCAAATCGTAAAAAAGGCGTACACGACGATAATATTTATAGTTTTCATAAAGAGTGCCATCCGCTCAATCTTATCGTTACAGATGCCCTTACAAAGGCTGTTATAGAAAGTGCCGATGTAAGAACTGTCCTCAATGGCGAAAACCAAGAACTGAAAGTAACCAACACAATGGGTTTAGTTTCGATTTGCTTACAGTCACAGTCAGAATATGAGTTTAAAGTATTCAAAGAAGGCTATCAAGTAAAATCAATGAATTATTCAACCAGTAGCTTAACCGACAACAGTACAACTTTGCAGATTGAACTTACCAAATCAAATACTTCGGTACTCACGGGAGTCATTAGGTCGGAAGTAAACAAAAAACCTATTTCGGGTGTAAAAGTAGTTCTTGAAAACGAAAAAGATAAAACCAAACAAGTAGTAGTAACGGGCAAAGATGGCGGTTATGAATTTGAAGTAAAACCCGAAACGCCTCATAGCCTAATTGCTGAAAAAGATAATTACGCAACCAACAAAGAAGCAATTCCGAATGTAGATAAAACGCCTGCCAAGTATCAATCAGAACAAGGAATGTTCCGACAAGGCGATGTGGTGAAACTCAATAATATTTATTATGATTTTGATAAATACGTACTTCGTAAAGACGCTACGCTTGAATTGGAAAGAACAGTAATTCCAGTTTTGAAAAAATATCCAGCAATCAAAATAGAAATTCGTTCGCATACTGATTCACGTGCCAGTGCTTCCTACAACCTTACTTTATCCGAACAAAGAGCCAAGTCGGTTGTGAAATATTTATTGAACAAAGGCGTTGACCCAGCCCGTTTGGTCTATAAAGGTTATGGCGAAACAGAACCTATTAACGAATGCGAAGATGGCGTTGAATGTAGCGAAGACCAACATCAAGAAAATAGAAGAACAGAATTTAAGATATTAACGGTGAAGTAACACGGGCTTTCCAAGCCGTCCGTTCATCTGACAGACGGCTTGGAAAGCCGTGTTACTTTTTCAAATAGGCAATTAATACTTTTCTAATATCATTACGGATGTCGTTGGTATCTTTATCATCTGGTTCAATGATGTTTTTTACTTCGAGGTTTTGAGCGGTCAAATAGCCAAAATTGGTTTCTTTTCCTTCTATCAAAAACTTCGGCATCATTACTTGATACTCTTTATTTACGTCCAAAGCTTTGCCATCAATCAACCATTGTTTCGTTCCAGCATCCTGACTGATTTTATCCCACTGCAAATAACCGCCATTGCCTTTGTTTTGTAAACCTGTGTCTAAAATTTTAGCCAGCAAACTTCCTTGTAATTTTACTTCCACAATTTTACCGCCAAAAGGCAAGACACGCATAATATCCAATTGCGTAATTGCACCTACCAATTGATCGTCAATTCTTACAGAACCGCTATTGAAAATCGAGCAATCCACGGGTTGAGTAGCGGCGGCAGTCATCGCTTTAGCGATTAAATCGCCCAAGTTTGTATGGCTATTTCGCATGGTACTTTCTCTACCATCCAAAGGGATTTTTACCGTAGTCACCACATCATTTTTATTCAAACCAGCCTTAATCATTGCCGCATCCAGAATATCTTCCCATTTTTTCACCACTACGGCTACTTCGGCATCATCTTTAATCTGCTCGTTGATGGCACGTAATTCACTCTTCATCGTCAGAGCTTTCGTTTTTGTATCAAAAGTCAAACGGTGAATATAAGCAGTTTTGGCATTGGCATCGGCTTTGGCAATTACTACGTTTCCTTCTTTGAAAAGCATATTGTCGTGGTCGTGTCCGCCCATCAAAAGCTTTACTTCTGGCAACATTTTCGCCAATTTAGCATCATCTACTTTGTTGAGATGCGTAATGGCAACCACAAAATCGCACTGAGGTTTCAAGCTTTCATAAGCCTTTTTTGAGGCTTCAAAGAAATCATCATAATGCACAAAATCTTTTTGGTTAGAAGGCAAAACCACCGAAAACATACCAACTTTTACGGCATTACCAGAAGTATTTCTAAAGGTAAGAACAGCCATAGTTGGAAATGGAAGGCTTTTCCCATCAACATTTTTCGCAAAAGGCGAAAGCGTTCCTTTGTTATTTTGCAAAGCATTACTTGCCAACCACATAAATTTCGATTCGTCGATTCTTCTTTGTAAATCGGCTTCATCAATATCAAATTCGTGGTTGCCCAAACCAACCCAATCAAAACCCACGGCATTCATCGCTTCCACCATTTGGCGACCTTTGATACTTTTACCTTCATATTTGAAAGTAGCAATCAAAGAAGGATTCAAAAAATCACCTGAAAGTAACGTAACAGTATTCCGATTTTCCTGCAATAATTCCTTTCTGACCGTAGCCACACGAGCCATACCGCCTACTTTTCCACCTTCCAAAGGCGAAATTTCATAGACATCATTCAAATGCAAAAAAGTAATATTAACAACATTCTCAGAAGATTGCTTAGAAGTACTTTGAGAAGTTTTGCAAGCAGTAAAAATACTGGTAGCAAGTACGAGTAAGAGTAATATTTTTTTCATGGTTTAACCTCGGTCTGGTTAAATAGTTTTGCTAATATGCTTTTAAGTTTTTGAGTGGTTACTTTACAGGCTTTTTGAGATTATCTTTTGAGTAAGTTGTTTAAAATCTACATAACATCTACTTACTGACTGTAAATGAGCACCAATAGCTCCGTCAACTGGTTTTAATAAAAATATAGGTTTATGGGCTTCCATTGACATTGGAGCTAAACTATGATAATGCTTTAATAATGCCAGTCTATCAACATCATCTTGTTGAGAATTATTAGTACCATTAACATATTGTTCATAAACCAAAGGAATTTTATCTGCCCACTTTAGATAGGATTTTACTGGACGACTATCTTTGGCAGAATATTGCATTACAATATACCCTATTGGTTGCATACGTCCATTGGGTATTGAAGATATATCTGCTTTACGATATTCTTGTTTTCTTTTGTCCCATTGCCACCGCCATTCTTTTAATGTATCTCCCAAGTTTTTAATTCCTTGGAGTGAAAACAAATCTGGTGCTACTGGTATAACAATATTGTCAGTGGTTATTAGTATTGAACGATTCATCGCACCTAAGTTTGGACCAACATCAATCAAGACAAAATCTGCTTGAATTCTTTCAGATGCATCATTAATCATTGTTTTAAACACAGAAGTCACTTTGAACGCAAATGAATCTCCTCCTAAACATTTAGACCAAGCATCACTTAATTTATCTTCAAAAGAGGATAAAGCTAAATTGCCCACTAATAATGAAATATTGTGATTTATGCTTTCAATATAAACAGGCTTGTAAGGTTCTCCTTCACTTATTGGAGCAATTGAATCTAAAATTGTATTTCCATTTTCTTCAAGTATCAGTTCTTCCATGCGTTCATTTGGCAAAAACATTGAAGATAAATTACACTGTGGGTCAAGGTCTACTGCTAATACTTTAAGCCCCAATTCTGACATCATCCAAGCAATATGATAAACTGTTGTAGTTTTTCCTACACCACCTTTATTATTGAAAAATATTATTGTTTTCATCGTAACTCTTTTTTATAAATTACCACGCTAAAGTGTAATGGCAAGTTATAAGTAAAAATTGGTTCAGGATTACCATTTTGCTTTAATTCAGACTTAGCAGTATCTACACCTCTATTAAATTTATTCACATAGCCTAAAACTTTTAGTGCTTCTGCTAAAATTGGATTTCGATAATCATTTTGCGAAGGAAAATTATCTGGGGTAGCAGCACCATATAACCCACCTGGATTTGTGATTTCTATTCTATCAGTAAATTCATAAAACTTTACAGGAGCATTTGATTCATAATTTCGATGCATAATAGCATTATTTAGTAATTCTCTAATAGCCTTAAATGGATACATTCTTTGAACTTCTTCTTTTAAAGCAGAAATATAAACCGATTTGAACTCTATGTTGTTTTTTACAAAATCATCTAATTGTCGCATGACTGAAATCAAATCACCAACAAATTCTTTCTCATTCAAAATTTCTGAATCCATTCCTATTCCAGAAAATTTTACATACTGAACATAAGCACCCATAAAGTAATACTTAGCATTGTCACACAATAAAATTATTCCACCGTTGGTTGGGCTGTCATAGGGTAAATCATATAAGCGGAGTGATGCTAATTGACTTTTAATTTCCCGATGATTTTTAGCTAATGTTTCAGAATCTATGGCATTTGGCAAATAGGTGAATTTAAATAAATCAAGATTTAAGTCTTCTAATTTACTACCAGCGCATGGTAAAGCATCAAAAGTTTTTGCACTTGAGGTTCTTCTTTCAGATAATATTCTTTCTTCTGCTTCAGTTGCAATCGCTTTTCTTGGTCCGTTTCTTATCCATACTCTACCTTTATATCTTACTGGGGGAAATAAACTTGGTAAAACCTCTACGACGGCAATCGCTTGTCCATCTACTTCATAGCGTTGAACAATTAATGCAGGTTTAGGCAATACATTTCCATCATCTCTAATCGCAGCTAAATTTTTTAATACATTATCGGTTATGAGACTCCCAACAGGTATTCCTGTTTTGTCATCTACTCCGATAATCAGATACCCATTTTGCTTATTATTAGGAAAATCATTAGAAAAAGCACAAATTGCCTCGCAAAATTTATCTGTATTATTTATTGATACTGTTCTTTCTATTCGGTCAGACTCCATATCTGCGAGTAAAATACCTAATTCGTTTTTTGATAACATACCTAATTCTTTTGAGTAAACCTTTATTACTATCTAATTCTCATTCAATTTAAACAAACTAATCGCAGAAGCAAACACAATTACCAGTACACAGCCAATTACATTTAGCCAAAGGAAAGCCGTTAAATCTATCCACCAAGCGTAAATTACAAATACTTCTGCCAATAAAGCCGCCCAGAAAACAGCGTCGCCTTTGATAAATTTGAAGTAAAAAGCTACCAAAAATACACCTAAAATAGTCCCGTAAAACCATGAACCTAAAATGTTTACGGCTTCAATCAAACTGCCAATATTTGCCGTAAATTGTGCCACAATAATACAAACAATTCCCCAGCCCAAAGTCACTAATTTTGATGCGTTTACATAATGTTTTTCAGTATCTTCTTTATGAATCATTCTTTGATAAATGTCCACAATCGTACAAGAAGTAAGCGAACTAAATGCCGAAGCCATCGCACCCATCGAAGCCAATAATATCACGGCAATTAACAAACCGACCATACCTTGTGGCAAGTACTTGGTGACGAAAGAAAGAAAAATATAATTTGTGTCGTTGGTATTGGCATCAGGATTGGTTTTCAGCATCAAATCCTTTACTTCACTTCTCAGTTCATTTGCTTTTTTATCGGCTGCCAAAGCTTTTGCTTTTAACGTTTCAAGCTTTTGAGCATTGAGTGCTTTTGTCTTTAAAGTACTGGCATTCTCCTCTGTTTTAAGAACGGCATAAAGTTCTTCTACGGCTTTTTTCTTTTCAGTAAAAACCTCAGTATTTTTCTTGACTAATGCCTTATAAGCTGCTGTTTGTTCTACTTTTCCTAATTCAGTTTTATTGAAAAAAAGCGGTGCTTCATGGAATTGATAGAACACAAAAACCAATGAACCCACGAGTAAAATCAAAAATTGCATTGGAATTTTAAAAATCCCATTCATCAATAAACCTAAACGACTTTCGCCAACAGATTCGCCTGATAAATAACGACTTACTTGTGATTGGTCTGTACCGAAGTATGATAATTGCAAGAAAAAGCCCCCAATCAAACCCGACCAAACGTTATAGCGATTGTTTAAATCAAATTTCCAGTCTATTACATTCAGTTTGTCCATTTTGCCCGCTACTTTTAATGTATCTACAAAACCCATTTCTGTCGGCAATAAGTGAACGACCATGTAACCTGCCAAAAACATTCCAATCATCACCACCAACATTTGTTGCATTTGCGTATAAGAAATCGTTTTTGAACCGCCGTACATACAGTAAATCGTTACGATAATTCCTGTGACAATATTTGTCCAATACAGATTCCAACCCAAAATAGTAGAAAGAATAATAGAAGGAGCGGCAATGGTTACGCCAGTAGATAATGCTCGTGGAATCAAGAAAAGAAAAGAAGCCATTACTCTGGTTTTTAGGTCGAAGCGACCTTCCAGAAATTCATAAGCTGTAAAAACTTTTAATTTTTTGAAAATAGGAATAAAAGTGATGGAAAGTACAATCATCGCCAAAGGCAAACCAAAGTAAAATTGTACAAAACGCATTCCGTCGATATAGGCTTGTCCGGGTGCAGATAAAAAAGTAATAGCACTTGCCTGCGTTGCCATTACCGAAAGTGTAACGTGATACCAAGGCATTTGGCGGTCGGCCAATAAATATCCTTCAATATTCTGTTCCTGAAATCGACCTTTCCAAAGTCCAAAGCCAATAATTGTTCCTAGGGTTAAAATCAGTACCAGCCAATCAGTGTTTCCCATGTTGAGTAAATTGGTGAATTGTGAGTTAGTAATGTACGAAAGGTTCTATTGAGGATTTGGGATTTCTGATTTCGGAAATTTTAGAAAACACCTTCGTTTTTATAAAAATATTTCTAAAAAAGCATTTTATAAATCCGAAGTCCGATACCTGAAATCCGAAATCAATAATTTTTAGAATCCTTCTTACCAATTATTTTGTGAGGATTTCATATTATCTATCGACAATTTCGTTCAATCTAAAACGGCAAATTAAGTCCACAATTTTCACTTAATTAAAGTATTCGCTAAAGAGATAAAATAGGATAATCATCAACACCAGATTCCCGACAACTACCCAGTAGAGTTGTTTCCAAGATTTGATGAAAGGCGGCAAAGATTTATCTTTTTCTTCCATAAGTTTTAAAGAGCTAATGATTTGTTTGATTTATCCTGATAAAGAAATTACATTTGATAAATTAGGTATTTTTCCAATAAAAACTATCATTTTTCATAATCAACAATCTCAAAACTTAAAAATATGAGTACTCATCAAATTTTTAGCCTCGAAGGAAAAGTAGCAGTCATTACTGGAGGATCCAAAGGAATTGGCGAAGCTATCGCTCGTTTATATGCCTTTGCTGGTGCAAAGGTCGTAATAAATTCTCGAAAGCAAGAAGACTTAGACAAAGTTGCCGAAGACATTAAGGCACAAGGCGGTGAATGTACAGGTATCGCCGCCAATGCAGGTGATTTGGCGGGCTGTAAAGTACTGATTGAAAAAACGCTTGAACGCTACGGCAAGATTGATATTTTGGTAAATAATGCCGCATCAAATCCTATTTATGGCCCAGTACTCAATGCCGAAGAATGGGCTTTTGATAAAATCATGAACGTAAATGTAAAAGCTCCTTTTGAACTCAGTAAGCTCGTACACGCTACCATGAAAGCCAATGGCGGAGGTTCGATTATTAACATTAGTTCTATCGCAGGCATTACGCCCGACCCCGGTTTGGGCTTATACTCGGTGTCAAAAGCGGCTTTGAATATGCTTACAAAAGTAACGGCAAAGGAGTGGGGCGTAGATGGCATCAGAGTAAACTCAATTTGTCCGGGCTTGATTAAAACTAAATTTTCAGAAGCTTTATGGCAAAATGAACAAATTTTAAATCGTTTTGTAAAAAATTTACCCATTGCTCGCATGGGAACAGTAGATGAAATTGCAGGTTTGGCTCTTTTTTTGGCTTCGGATGCTTCTGGCTATTGTACAGGCGGAATTTATACAGCCGATGGCGGAACTACGATTTAATGCCAAGCGATTGACTGTCAAATGTTTAATGCTGGGTTTGTATTTTGTGGAAATATTTTTTCAAAAAATGTTAAAAATTTATTTTCAAAAACTTGTAAATAAATAAAAGCCTTCCTAATTTTGCACCTCCAAAACGCAAGCGGGCGTGGTGGAATTGGTAGACATACCAGACTTAGGATCTGGCGCCGTGAGGCATGGGGGTTCGAGTCCCTCCGCCCGTACTCATTCAAAGCCCTCTCAACCGATACGGTTTTGAGGGCTTTTTTGATTTCGGATTGTTGATTTCGGAATGCGGATTTACGAAAGTCAGACAAACTGAAATTTATCAACTTTTAATCCGAAATCCGCATTCCAAAATACGAATTCATAAAAGATGAACATTTCTCTCGAAAAAAGTACCCCCGTAAACGCCCGTTTGGTCGTATCTATTTCTGAAGCTGATTATAAGCCACAAGTTGATAAAAACTTAAAAGACTACCGCAAACGTGCCAACATTAAAGGTTTCCGCCCAGGAATGGTACCTATGCAAATGGTACAAAAAATGTTTGGGAAGTCAGTTTTAATCGACGAAATCAATTCTGTATTAGGCAAGGCTGTTCCAGAATACATCAAAGAAAATAATCTGAATTTAGTAGGAGACCCAATGCCAGTAAATGAATTGGAAAATCCAATTGATTGGGATACTCAGAAAGAATTTAGCTTCTCGTATGAACTTGGTTTAGCTGGTGAATTTTCAGTTGACTTTGAAAAAGTGCCTACAATCCAAACTTACGAAATCGAAGCTACTGAGAAAGAAGTAGAAGAAACTATTGAGAATTTAAGAAAAAATTCTGGAGACCAAATCCATCCTGATACAGTTGAAGAAGGCGATATGATTTTCGGAACATTCGCTCAAGGTGAATGGACTTCAAAATCTGCAATTCCTTTCAAAGCTATCAAAGAAGAAGCAAAAGCTACTTTTATTGGTGCAGCTAAAGACGCTACTTTAACTTTCGACCTTCAAGCTACTTTTGTTGATGAAAAATCAATTGAATTGGCAACAGGTAACAAAGACGGTTTAACTGGTGAAGTTACTTTCACTATCGAAGATATTACCCGCAACGCTATCGCTGAATTGAATCAAGCATTTTTTGATAAAGTTTTAGGCGAAGGAAAAGTAAGTTCTGAAGAAGAATTCCGTAGCGAAATTTTAGAAATCATTAAAGCTAACTACAAGCGTGAAGCTGATTTCTTATTAAGAATCGACGCTGAAAAAGCTTTATTAGAAAATATTGCTATCGAATTGCCAGAAGATTTCTTACGTAAATGGTTAATCCAAGTAAACGAAGGAAAATTCACGCCAGAGCAAATTGATGCTGATTTCGAGAACGTGAAAAAAGATATTCGTTTGAATTTAATCAAAAACGAAATTGCTACTAAAAACGAAATCAAAGTTGAATATCCAGAAGTATTGGAAAGAACTAAAGAAATGATTCGTGGTCAGTTCGGAATGTATGCTTCTGCTGATAACAGCATGGACGAAATGATTGAGCGTATCGCTAACGGTTATTTAACTGACAAAAACAAGCAAGATAACTTTATGAAAATGTTCAATGAAGTATATGCTGCTAAAGTTTCAGATGTAATCGTTGCTAACGTAAAAACTGAAAGCAAAGCTATCAATGTAGATGAGTTCAAACAAATCGTTGGAGCGTAATCTATTGTAGAATTAGTGAATTGTGATTGAGTGATTTTATTTTCTCTAATATCAATTCAACAAAAAAATCCCGTAAGGTTTCACTTTACGGGATTTTTTATTGAATAAAATTGAATATTTTATTGTTTCAAAGTATCTTTTTTAGCGGGCTTCAGTTTGTTGAAAAGTCCGTTAATAACACTTTTTTTCTGGTCGTCTAATAATTTTTTGGCTTTGTCGGCTGCAATCTTTTTGATACTATCCGCCGTAGCTTTCGCCTTTGCTTCCATCGCTTCTTTATCTAAAGTTTGTGTTGGAAAGCCATCTTTTTTGATATTGAGTTGGTCTAATATTTTATTTTTATTTTCGTCAATTTGTGTCTGCAAAGTAGCTTTGGCTACATCTTTTAAAGAATTGGCGGTACTGCTTCCTTTGAAACCAAAGACTGGATTTTTCAAATTTCCACCTAAAGTTAAATCAAATTTTACTCTATCGCTTCCTTGTAAATTTTTACCTGTCCATTTCTGAAATACACTGCCAAAAGCCTCGCCGATTTTGCCAGAAGGCACATCCAACAGTACATTGTAATCCATTGAACCCGTCAAGCCGTGGCGACCACCAACGGTGATTTTATAATCCTCAAACTTAATATCAAAAGGTTTTACACTGAAAGTACCGTCAGTAATGGCAAATTGCATCAATAAATTATTCAACTTGGTGTTTTTAAGATTCGCAATTTTGGTAGTTTCTACTAATTTTTGAACCAAAGGATTGGTTTCAGAAATCGTCGCTTGTAAAACTTTCAACAAACCGTCGCCACTAACAGTGTTGATTTTTGGCATCATATCTTGCCCTAATTCTCCATTTATTTTCAAGTTTGAATTTACGCCACCCACCAAGTACTGAGCTACTGGCATTAAGTATTTTACAATGTTTAAATGCTGATAAGCCTGAGCCATTTCTACATTGTCGAGATTCATCGAGAAGTCGAAAAGTGGATGGGCTAAATTTGCCGTATTATAAGTGCCATTTACCAAGAATTTCCCTCCGAGCGATTGGAACGTTGCATTTTGCATCTTAATTGCTCCGTTGTTGATTAACAAAGCACCTTTGATGTCTTGCATTTTCATCAAGCTATACTTGGCTTCGTCGATTTCGGTATTCATTACCAAATCTATGTTTTTGGGTACTTCTACTACTTGTAAAGGCTGTTCTACGCCGCCCTGACTCCCAGTTTTGGGGCTGTCGGTCATCCATTCGTTTACATTGAATTTCTGTGACTTTACATTCATTTTTCCTTTCAATGTTTCATTGTTTAAGGCATAAGGAATGTAATTTGTAAATACGCCATTCGCTACATAATCGCTTGTACCTAAAAAACCCTTAGCATTGCTTACGTTGATGGCAGTAGGAGTAAAGCTCATGTCGGCAGTACTTACTTTTACGCCTTGTGGGTACTCTTTTGAAACAAACTCAAAATCCTGCAAAGTTGCTTTTCCAGAAGTCGGTAAACTGCCATAACGTTTTGCTTTTACGTCCGACATTTTCCCTTTGGTTTCAAGGTCTGCATTGACAATTCCTTTCAAGGTCATATCTGCTAAAGGATAAATCTTAGTGATTTTTGTTAAATCAATTTTACCTTTTGCTTTAATGTCCCAATTGTAATTTTCAAAGTTTTCGATAACGCCATTTGCCGTAAAAGGTTCGCCATCTAAAATCATTTTTAGCTCTGTTATCGACAAACGAGTCGAAGCCAAAGCTGCATTGGTATTCACTAAATTGGCTTTTACATTAAGGTCTTTGATGGGTTCAGGAAATTGGTCTGACTGAATAAAACCATTCGCTAAACTCATCGTAGCATTTACTTGTGGAAAAGCTTTTGTTAGTGTATCATAAGTACCTTTTGCTTTTAAATCCATGCTATAAAGTCCACGCATAGTCAAGCCTTTCATCGGGAAAATTTGCCCAATTTGTTGTAAATCAACCTTTGCTACCACATCAGCATCTACTTTTGATTTGCCTAAACCTTCAACTAAAGCACGAGCATTGATGGGATTTTTACCCAAATTCATCGTGAATTTCTTGATATTCAATACAGAATTGTTGAGGTCGTTTGTAGTATTACTTGCTTTCAAATCAAGGTTGATACCTGTTACTGCTGTAGGTAAATCGGGGTATTGAAACATGGCATTTTCAACCAATAAATTGAAGGCATAAGTAGGAAAAGAACTTGAACTCATCGTTCCTTTTACAAAACCATCAAATTGTACATTTCCGTCAGCGTCAAGGTCTTTGAATTTATCAGTATAAATGTTGGGAACTAAAGAAAGAAGATTTTTGAACGTATTTTCTGGTGAATTATACTGAACATCAAGGTCGATGCTTGAAGTATCAGGCAAAGTTACCGAACCATCAAAATTGAGGGTGAAATCGTTGAGTTTTAAGGTGTTTTTTGTAAATGAATACTTGTTTTTACTTTGGTCGATATTGATTTTCATATCTGCCGATAATGTTTTTTCGTGCAAATATTCCGTACCTCCGTAACTGATAGAAGCTTTTTCGATTTGAGTATTGGTTACTAAATCGTAGATTTCAGCTCCGATATTTCCCGAACCTTCATGCGTGATATTTTGAAGAATGGCTAAAGTATTCGTAATTCTATCATCGTAGCGAATTTGTCCGTCAGTCAATTTCCAAGACTGAATAGCGACATTAAAATTGCTACTACTTTTACTCTCTTCTTTTTGTACTTCTAAAGTATCTTTTTTGTAAATATCATAATTGGCAGAGCCATCAGGTAATATTTTGATAGAGATTTTCGGGCTTTCGATAGTGACAGCACTAATGGCAACTTTATCGCCAGAAAAGATAGATTTTATATCTGCTGCCAATGAAAACTCTTTGGCTTGAATCAGCGTATCGCTTGAAAATGGCGATAAGCCCACTATACCAAAATCAGAAAGTCCAATTGTAAGTTCGGGAAAATGCTTGAAAAGCGATAAATCAAAACTGCTGTAATATACTTTTGCCTTTACCTTTTTCTGTATTTCTTGATTTACTTTTGCTTGAATACTATCCTTAAAAAAGAAAGGAATAGCAAACAAAATTCCAGCAAAAAGCGTGAGGACTGAAAGAATGATGATGAAGATTTTTTTCATAGTTTTTGGAGATTTTTATTGACTAAAGGACTTTAAGACTTTAGGATTTAAGGACTGGAAGGCTTGAGGACTTTAAGATTTTAAGACTTTAGCTTTGATACTGGAAACCTTAATAATTTACGATTATTAAAAGTTTTTAGGATAAAGTATCAATATTTTTAGACTTTAACGTTTTATTTAGTTCTAAAGTCTAATATCCTTTAGTCATAAAATCTCAAAGTCTTCCAGTCTCAGAGTCCTCAAGTCCTAAAATCCTCCAGTCTTTAAGTCTTAAAATCCTAAAGTCTTAAAATTAAACAACCATCTTCTCAATCAACAAAATCAAAATATGAATTACCTTGATATGTACTTCTTGAATACGGTCTGCGAAGCCGAAATGTGGAACGGTTATCACTACATCGCCTTGTCCAGCTAATTTTCCACCATCTTTTCCTGTCAGGATTACTACTTTCATGCCTTTAGCCTTCGCCGCTTCAACGGCATTGATGACGTTGGCAGAATTTCCACTGGTAGAAATACCCAATAACACATCGCCTTTGCTACCCAAACCTTCGATGAAACGAGAGAAGATATAGTCGAAACCATAATCGTTACTTACACAAGAAATATGCGAAACATCCGAAATCGCAATAGCTGCCAAAGAACGGCGGTCGCCACGATAACGCCCAGATAATTCTTCGGCAAAGTGCATGGCGTCGCAGTGCGAGCCACCATTTCCGCATGAAATCACTTTATTGCCCGAACGAATCGCCTCCGCCATGATTTCGGCAGCGGCTTGAATATCCGCAAGATTGTCTGGATTTGAGATAAAATTTTGAAGCACTAATTGAGCTTCATTGAGTTCTTGAGCAATAATATCAATCACGAATTTCTATTTTTAGGTAATAAGTACGAGTAATGAATTATGAGTGATGAATCATGAGCGGTCTGCCACTACGATTTAAAAGATTGATATACATTACTCTAATTCTTAAATTAGCCTTGCTAAGGTCGCAAGGTTAATAATTTTCAAAATTACGAAACATTCATCAAATTTCTTGAAGCAATCCAGAAATAGCAAAGGCCTCGCCTAAGCGAAGCCTTTGTTGTTGAGTTCTATTTTTAATAATCTCCGCCAGCACCACCGCCGCCAAAATCGCCACCGCCGAAGCCTCCGAAGTCGAAACCACCACCACCGCTATCACCGCCAGAATGTCCGCCAAAACCACCACTTGAGAAAATAATTGGGCCGTCCCAGCCACCGCCTCTAAAACCACCGCCGCCACCGCCACGTTTGTTGATTTTAGAAATAATGAAAAGCACAATAGCAACCACTACCAAAATGATAAAGAAAAAGCCTAAACCGCCGCCATCATCATCACTTTCTTCGGCTTTATATTCGCCCGAAGCTCTTTTCATCATTTCACTGGTGGCTTCGTCTAAGCCTTTGTACCACAAACCTGCTTTGAAATTAGGAGCAAGTATGCGGTTGATAATTCTTTTAGCAATGGCATCGGTAATACTTGCCTCAATGCCTCGCCCAGTCACAATTCTGATTTTACGAGTATCCGTTGCCCATAAAAGTACCAAACCATTGTTTTTATCTTTCTGACCAACGCCCCAATCTTTGGCAATTTTCATCGCAAAATCATAAGGGTCAGATTCCCCAGTATTTTTTACAATCACAATGGTTAGTTGTGTAGAAGTAGAATCGGCATAGCCTCTTAGTTTTTGTTCTAAAGATTCTCTTTCTGTACTTGATAAAATACTGACATAATCGTTTACTAATCTTTGCGGATTAGGTTTTTCAGGAATAGCCTGAGCATTCAAGGTGAATTGGAACGACAATAGCGAAAAGCTAAAGAGTAGCCCAATTACGTAAATGGAAAATTTCTTAAACATCTTCATAAAAAAAATCCCTTCCTTCACAGAAAAGGTTTGGACTTATTTAACCAAACGAAATTTCGTCTGGCAATTCGTTTGTATCATCTGTTTGGTAAGGGAAGTATTGTTTCAACTGTTCGCCTGCCAAATGTATCGCTTTGATAAAGCCTTCGGTGAAAAGTCCTTGTGAAAAATGGCTTTTCAATAATTCTTTGGTCGATTCCCAAAAATCTTCGGGTACTACTTTATCAATTCCTTTATCGCCAATAACCGCAAATTTACGGTCTTCAATAGCTAAGTAAAAAAGCACACCGTTTTGTTGAGCCGTGTTGGTCATACCGATTTCTTGGAATACTTCTTTGGCTCTATCCAACACATTGGGCTTGGTACAATTCTTTTCAATATGCAGTCGAATTTCTCCAGAACTATTCAATTCTGCTGCCTGAATTGCCTTTACAATCTGTGCTTTTTGTGCTTCATTAAAAAAGTGCTGAGGCATATTAATTGTGATTGAGTGAATTGTGAATTAGTGATTGAGTGAGTTGTGAGTTAGTGATTTTTTTAATAAGTGAGTTAGTGAATTGTGATTGAGTGATTTTTTCAATTGTGGTTTAATAAATTCACAATTCACTAATTGATAACTCACAACTCAAAAAAATCACTAATTCACTCAATCACTAACTCACTCAATAAAAAAGGCGAAAAGCGAAAATTTATCTTGTTTTCTGCTTTTCGCCTTGTGCGATTTCATCGAAAAACTATTTTCCAAAATCAACCGTTGGAGCTTTTGATGCACCAGCGTCGGCTTCGAAATAGCCTTTGGTTGTGAATCCTGAGAAGCCAGCAATTAAGCTATTTGGGAAAGTAACAATTTTGTTGTTATAACCTTTCACTGTATCATTGAAACGGTCACGTTCTTCTTTGATACGGTTTTCTGTGCCTTCTAATTGCGACTGTAATTCAGAGAAACTCTCGGTGGCTTTCAATTGTGGATAGCTTTCTGCAACCACCATCAAACGTGATAAAGAACCACTTAACTGACTTTGAGCCTCCTGATATTTCTGCATATTCTCAGGCGTTAAATCTTTTGCGTCTAATTTAATCTGAGTGGCACTTGCACGAGCGTTGATAACATCCGTTAAAGTACTTTTTTCAAAGTTGGCTACTCCTTGTACCGTTTTTACTAAATTTGGAATCAAATCTGCACGACGTTGATAAGCACTTTGTACTTTCGCCCAAGATGCTTCAACCTCTTGATTTTCAGTCGCCATGCCATTTCTGACACTAATTCCCCAGAATAACAATAATGCGGCAACACCTAATCCAATAAGAAGTCCTTTTGACATAGTTTTAATTTATTAATGTGAAATTTAAGTAAACACAAAGCTAAATTGAGTATTTCTCTGTGTAATACCTTTCAAAAGTAGAGAATTTTTCAACGCCTGCATTACTTCTATGCTGAATATTTGTTTTTTGATTTTGAACGGTCAAAAAACCTTTTCAGTATTTATTCTATTTTGATAATCACTTTTCTTAATAGCTTTTACATTTAAAATAATTAGCCGAAGCCCTAAACAAAAATAGTTCAACCCCAATTTTTTCAGCTTTAACCAATTGATAAACTTTTAAAAATATTTTTTTAGTAATTTGAAAACATGGATAAAAATGAAAAAGAAATTTGTTGGTATAGCTCGCTATTGACAGTCTTGATGGTAAATGCGACTCGCCTCTTGGCTTTGCGTGAAAAGGGCATTTTAGCCCGTTATTGGCAATTTGACCTTGCAGAGTATAGCTTTCAGTTACTCTACAATTTGGTATTTTGTGCCTTACTTTTTTACCTCAACCTTAATCCTTACCGAAGTTTTGCACAGTATCGAGAGCAAAAAAAATATGGACGATACTGTTTCTTCAATGCAATGTTGGTATTTTTTACTTTGCTATTGGGTTCGTGGCTACAATCACATTTGTTTAATGACCATCGTTTGCAAGGTATGGTATGGGCAGGTTATGTGGCTCGTTTTGGGCTAAGTACTTTACTTGTTGCGATTATTATTAAAATAATTTTATTACTCCGAGAAAGTAAACGCAAAGACAAAGAACACGAGCAACTGAAAAGCCTATATTTGGAAGCTCAGTTGGAATTATTGAAAGAACAACTCAATCCACATTTATTATTCAATTCACTCAGTAGTTTGTCAGGTATCGTTAGGGAAAATCCCAAATTAGCACAATTTTATATTTTTCACCTTTCCAAAGTATTTCGTCATGCCTTAGTGCGTGCTGGAACAAGTTTGGTTACTTTAGAAGAAGAAATCAACTCGCTAAAATCTTATGAACAACTTATTAAAATGCGTTTTGAAAATGCCTTTAATCTATCTATAGACTTAGATGAAACTATTTATAGTGCCTTGATTCCGCATTTGTCGTTACAGCCATTATTGGAAAATGCAGCCAAACACAATATAGCCACCCTCGAAAAGCCTTTGTTGGTACGAATTTATACAAAAGAGCATAAACTTATTGTTAGTAATAATCTACAAGAAATCGAAACGCCAGAATCAAGTACAGGTATTGGCTTGGTAAACCTAAACGAAAGGTTTAGCTTACTCTTCAATACTGATATTGAAATTGAAAAAACAAAGGATACTTTTTCCGTTAAATTACCCCTCAGAATATGAAAGAATTACGTTTGGTGATGGTTGAGGACGAAGCTGCTACGGCAAGAAACTTGGAGTATGTCTTGAAAGGTCTGAATGAAAACATCAATATTGTTGTCATACTTCAAAGTGTGAGCGAAGCGGTGAATTGGTTCGAGAACAATCAAACATCTTATGATATAGTTTTTATGGACATTAGGTTGGCGGATGGTTTATCGTTCGACATCTTTAAAAAAGTAAACATCCATCGTCCAGTTATTTTTGTGACTGCTTATAACGATTACGCCATTCAAGCATTTAAAAACAATGGCATTGATTATATCCTAAAACCATTTGACGAACAGGAAATTGCAAAAGCTTTAGATAAGTTTGAAAACCTAACAAAACCAGCAGAACAGGAATTGAAGGGGCTAAAGTTAGCTCAGTTGTTAGAGTATGTAAATATTGAACTGAAATCGTATAAAAAATCTTTTCTTGTACATTATCGAGATAAGTTAGTGCCTTTGGAAACCGCTAAAATCGCTTGGTTTTACACCAGTAATGAAATAGTGTATGCTCATACTTTAGACAACAAACAGTATGTGATGGACTTTACTATGGAACAATTAGAACAGCAAATAGACCCTGAGCTGTTTTTTAGAGCTAATCGTCAGTTTATTATCAATCGTAAGGCTATTCTTGAAATAGAATTTTATTTCAATGGTCGCCTTGCTGTAAAAATTAGCCCTGAAACACCAGAACATATTTTAATCAGTAAAGTAAGAGTACCAGTTTTTAAAAGTTGGATGAATAACTAAAACACTTCACCCCTTAGTTTTTCAGTTTTACCTGTTTTTTGCTGAAATGTATTCTTTTTCTTAGCCAAATTCACATCGTATTTAATCCTAAGAAGATGAAACATCTAATAGAACCTTTTCGTATTTACATACTTCTCTTTATTTTTCTGTTGATAAGTGCAGAGATTATTTGGAGTTGGAAAAAACAAAAAGCGGCTTATGAACTAAAGGAAACCCTTGCCAATATGACGATATTCATGGGTTTTCAGTTTTCAAAATATTTGTTTGCAGGTTATCAGCTAAGTACTTTAGGCTTCTTTGCACAACATTCTTTCGTGACGTTGCCACACACGCTGCTTATTTTTCTGCTTACTTTTTTTGTCACAGATTTTATTTATTATTGGTTTCATCGGGCATCACATCTTTGGAAACCACTTTGGTCATTTCATCAAGTACATCATTCTGCCATGCGGATGAATCTCACCGCTGCTTATAGGCTCAATTGGTTTTCGGCTATTGTTAGTCCACTGTTTTTTGTGCCAGCCGCCATTTTAGGATTACCAGCCGATTTTATCGTACTCTCATATTCTTTAAATCTTGTGTATCAATTCTTTTTACACACCGAAGTCGTAGGGAAATTGGGGGCGGTAGAAAAGGTCATAGATACACCTTCTTCGCACCGAGTGCATCATGGCAGTAATCCAATTTATATTGATAAAAATTTTGGGGGAGTACTCATTGTTTGGGACAGACTTTTTGGTACTTATCAACCAGAAACCGAAAAAGTAAAGTACGGATTAACCACAGGATTTTTAAGTTATAATCCTTTCAAATTAGTATTACAAGGTTTTATAGACTATTTCAAAACGATAAAATTCAAATAAAGTAAATGATAAATCTAAATCAAGTATTCACAATTCATCCAAGTAAAATCATGAAAAATTACCCAAATCTCAAAGTCGTATTAGCAGTTTTTGCCCTGTTATTTTTACTGATTTCTCAATCAACATTTGCACAAGGTACTGGAAAATTAAAAGGAAGTTCAGCAGAAGAAAGAGCCAATTTTCAGACAGAATGGATGAAAGAAAAGCTTCATCTGGATGCAAATCAAATTCAAAAAGTAAAGGATATTAATCTAAAATATGCCTTGAAAAACGAACCAGTTATGAAAAGTAGCGATGGGAAATTGGCTAAGTTTCGTCAATTAAAAGCCAATCAAAACGACAAAGAAGCCGAACTCAAGCAAGTATTTAGCAAAGAGCAATTCAAACAATATGAAGAACTGAAAGATGAATTGCAAGAAAAAATGAAAGAGAGAATGCAAAATTCTTAGTGTTTAGGAAACCCAACTTCTCCCCCGAAAACATGAAAAAGAACCTTTTATTACTGTACTTGCTCTTTGGTTTACCAGGAAATACTTTTGCTCAAGAACAATACGCTAAACTCAATCAATGGCTTGAAAACAATGTTGATGAAATGGGTGGGCGAGCCATGCTGATGGTGTATCAAGATGGAAAAATAGTGTATAGCCATTCAGTAAATCAGATGAATAACAGGCAAAAAATGCTTGGTAAACTGATAGCTTCCCGACAAGGTAAAACCGCAGATTTTAGTGATTATACTGCTAATTCGAAGCAAGCAATTGCCAGTTGTAGCAAATGGCTAAGTGCTGCATTGGTAATGACTTTTGTGGATGAAGGCAAACTAAAACTTACAGATAGCGTCGGGAGATTTCTGCCTGTACTTTCTAAAAATGGGAAAGGGGCAATCACAATACAAGCGTGTCTATCGCATACAACAGGTATTTTATCGCCAGATTTGAGAGAAAATTTAAAAGAAATGAGAGCCATCAACAGCATGGACGAAGCCATTGAAAAGATTGCTCAATATCCAATCGAAGGACAAGCTGGGAAAGTATTTCGTTACAGTAATACAGGTTTGCAGATTGCTGGTGCTGTAATTGAAAAAATAACTGGAAAATCTTTTGAAACCTTGTTTGCAGAACGCATTGCCATTCCAATAGGCATGAAAAATACTGATTTTGGCAAAACCAAAGTAGCGTTACCCGCTGGCGGAGCAAATAGTACGCCCAACGATTATATGAATTTTTTGACGATGATTCTAAACAAAGGTCAATTTCAGGGGAAGCAAATTCTTTCAGAAAAAAGTATTGCTGAAATGCAAATGAATAGAATTACTACGGAAGTAAAAGTCATACATTCACCTGCGGAGGCTGGCGGCTTGGGTTACGGTTTTGGCGAGTGGATTATGGCAAATGGAGCAATTAGTAGTCCGGGATTGTTCGGGAGTTTTCCTTGGGTTAATAATAACAAAAAGTACTGTGCTTTTTTAATGACCTTTTACCTAAAATCTGACGGACGACAAGAAAAATATGTAGAACTGAGGAAATTAGTGGAGGCATCACTTCTCTAAATTATTCATTTCTAAACAAAAATCATACTCCTTCAACCTTGAATTTTATTGAAGGTTGAAGGAGTATGATTTTAGACTTTATAAAACAGTTACTTAATCACTATTTTTTGATATTCCATTTCCTCACATCAACTATCGCTTTTGGGTAATCTACTCCAATCGTTACTTGGTATTTTCTTTGTTCTTCCTGTGTCAATAATGCTACTGAATGTACTTTTTCAGCAGGAATATCGGCCAAGACAGGCAACCAAAACTTTACGTACTCGCCTTTAGGGTCGTAGTTATGGGCTTGTTTTAGAATATTAAAATAACGGTTTTCTCGTGGGTCGTTGCCAATGCCCGCCACGTAGAGCCAATTTCCCCAGTTAGAGCAAACGTCGTAATCTATCAATTGGCTTTCAAACCAAGCCGCCCCCCAACGCCAATCTATTTGTAAATCTTTTACCAAAAAACTCGCTACATTTTGTCGCCCACGGTTCGACATAAAACCCGTTTCCAACAATTCTTTCATATTGGCATCAATCAAAGGAATGCCCGTTTCGCCTAAACGCCATTTTTCAAAAATACTTTTGTGCTGTTTCCAAACAACCGCTTTGCCTTGAATACCCTTTTCAAAAAAGATTTTATTGCCATACTTCAAAGCCACAAAACGGAAATAATCACGCCAAAGTAATTCAAAAATCAACCAATAAGTAGAATCATTTTGAGTGCGTTCGGCTTCGTATTTTTTTACTTGTTCATAAATATATCTTGGCGAAATACAGCCATTTGCCAGCCAAAGCGAGAATTTAGAAGAATAATCCAAACCCAACATTCCATTGCGAGTTTCTTTATACACTTTTAGCAAGTCTTTTTGCCAAAAATATTCCTCCAACCTTTTTAGAGCTTCATCTTCACCACCTTTGTACAATTGCTGATTTGTTTTGGGAAAATCAAGCTTTGGTAATTCACCAATGTCAATCGTGTTTGAAAAATTAAGATTTTTAGGAATCGGAAACGTACTTCTTACTTTGATTGCTCTTTCGACTTGGTTTCTAAATTGGGTGAAAATATTGGGCAAATTTTCAATTTCCATGGGCAAATCATCCAAATGATAGAGCGTAGCTTGCCAGAAAAACTTCATTTTGATGCCTTCTTTTTTCAAAGCAACTTCTACCGAAGTATCTGTGTCCGTTTCTTCAGAAGTTACTTCTTCAGAAATAAATACTTCATCAATCGACAACTCTTTCGCTAATTGTGGAATGATTTCTTCGGGATGCCCAATTCTGATAATTAAGTTTGAGCCAATACTTTGGAGATTTTTACGAAGATTTTCAAGCGATTCAACAAGGAATTGAGTACGCAAATTGCCAGCTTTGGGAAAGCCCATCGGCATTTCTTGAAACATTCTGGGGTCGAGTACGTAAAGCGGAAATACTTGAGCCGTTTTTTGAGACGCTTTAAACAAAGCTTCATGGTCGTGAACACGTAAATCGTTGCGAAACCAAAGGAGTATTTTCATGAAATTTAAGATTGCGAAAATCGGCAATAGTTTTTGAGAATGATTGAGCAAAACCCGAAAACAGTATCAGGGAATTGTATATTAATAGCTAAATTGTATCAACTAATAATTGGGCTGAAAGTTTTTTGAAGAGAGGAAAGAGAAAGGTTTTAGGAGTAGATAAAATTTGTTTTCAAGTTGAGATTTTAAAAAATAGATAAAGTTTTATATTATGCTATTAACATTTAAACAATTCTTAGACAATTTAGAGGGGCTTAAATCGCATTGGTTTTCTGTTACTAATGAAGGTATAGAAATCACTAATGAAGGTGTAGAAGTCACTGATACGATTATTCGAACCTTGTGCTATTATAATAATGCCTTAGGTGTTGATAATATTCGTCAAAAGCTATTTAAAGAATCAAAAAACAACTTTTATATATGTGGTTTACTTGATGAGGTTGAAATCCTTCAATATAACAGCAGATTTTTTGACTTTGGCTTATTAAAAATGTGTTCGCCTATCCTGAGTGATAATGAGGGGTTAATACAACGATACGCTAAACTAAGGTATAGAGCTTATGGGAAAATGCCAGATATGGATTTTGATGTAGCTAAAGGTAGAGTTTCTATATGGTGTAATACAGTTCAATTCTTTATGGAAAACAATACAGAAGGGATAGAACGAAACTTGAACATTATAGAAACTAAAGTATTACATAAAACGGATACTAAACGAGTTGGATTCGTTGATGATTATGAATTTTATAAAGCCTTGTATGAATCTAATAAACCTAAAATGGAAGAAGTTTTAGAGAAATTAGTAAGCCCTAAAATTCATAAAAAACGGAGTGATAATGAAGTTATAGGACAGTATTTCTCATTTCTTGCAACAGGCTATGCAAAACTTGCATGGAGAAAAGGAATAGAAGTTGAGGTAAATAGTCCATTAGTGCCTAAGGAGCTTTTACCAATTTTGCCAAATGATAATTATGATATTCCGTATGATTTTTTGAAATAAGGAATGCTGTCCCATCCTAAAGTAGCTTGACAGTATTAGGGATAAAAACGGAATTACTACTATCTTTTCTACTATTCATAATTTCCTGATAGACAAAAAGCGAAGGTAAAAAAATGTATTTTTGTATAAAATAGCTTAATAAACATGATACAAAAATATCCGGTAGGCATTCAAGATTTTGGCGAGATACGTACAAATGGTTATTTGTACGTTGACAAAACTGCTTTTGTTTATAAATTGATAAATGAAGGGAAGTTTTACTTTTTGTCACGCCCACGCAGATTTGGTAAATCGCTTTTTATCAGCACTTTGGAATGTCTGTTTTTAGCTAAAAAAGAACTTTTCAAAGGTTTATACATCGAAGACAAATGGAACTGGGAACAAACCAATCCTATTATCAGAATGTCTTTTAGTAATATTGGGCATAAAGAAAAAGGGCTAAATAAAGCCATCAGTGACGAATTAGACAGCATTGCCAACAAATACGACATTCAACTTTCAGAAGAAATTATTAGTGGAAAATTTAAAGAACTGATTCAAAAACTCTCAGCCACACGTGGCAAAGTAGTAGTACTCATAGACGAATACGACAAACCCATTATTGATTATTTGGGCGAAAATCCCGATAAGGCTATCGAGAATCGGGATATTATGAAGGTTTTTTATTCTATCCTAAAAGATGCTGACCCACACTTGAAACTGGTGTTTATCACAGGAGTTTCTAAGTTTTCGAGAGTAAGTATTTTTTCGGATTTGAATAATTTACAAGACCTCACAACTAATAAATTCTTTGCAGGGTGTTGTGGCATTACTCAAAACGAATTAGAAGCACACTTCAAGCAGGAATTACTCGAAACAGATAAAGAAGCAATTAAGAAATGGTATAATGGTTATTCGTGGGATGCCAAAACCAGTGTTTACAATCCCTTTTCATTATTGAGTTTCTTTGTACAAGGTTCAGAATTCAAAAACTACTGGTTTGAAACAGGTACGCCTACTTTTCTCATCAAACTGGCAGAAAAAACGCAGTTATACGATTTCAGTGAAATAGAAATTGGTGCAAATGCCTTGGTAGCTTATGATATACAGAAATTGGAACTGATTCCTCTGATGTTTCAAACTGGCTATTTGACGATTAAATCATATAGTCCGATGAGTGATGTATATGTCTTGGGTTATCCCAACAACGAAGTCAAGAAGTCTTACATTGAAGTATTAATGGCGGCATATAGTCAGAGTGATTTGGGCTATGGAGTAGTTTATGTTGATAAAATCAGGCAATTATTAGAAAAGGGTGAAATTGAACGTTTGGAGGGAATCCTAAACACTATTTTCAAATCATTGCCGTATGAATTATGGCAAAAAGAAAATGAGCATTTTTATCATGCTATTATTCATTTGACTTTCTCGCTATTGGGTGTTTATATTCAATCAGAAGTACAAACTTCGGATGGACGAATGGATGCTTTGATACGCTTGAAGGATTTTGTGTATTCCATAGAATTCAAATTGGATGAATCGGCAGAAAAAGCGATTCAACAAATCAAAGACAAAGGTTACTTAGTCCCTTTTTCAGCAGAAAACAAAAAGTTAGTAGCCATAGGTATCAATTTTTCAAGGGAGAAAAAGAAGGTGGAGGAGGTGAAGTGGGAGGAAATAAAAGCCTAAAGATATGTCTATTTTTATTAAAAAAGTATCAATTTTAATTAGAAGTAAGGTCTATTCTCGTAAAAAGCTCTTTTGTTTTAACGCCAAAGAGATTTTAAATCTCTCCTCGAATATCTTCTGAAAAATTATAATTTTTCAGAAGATATTCCAAAAAGCATGACATCACAGGACGCCACAGGTAGGGTTTGACTTTATTTTGCACCAAATAAAATACCTTTTATCTGATGAAAAATTGCTATCAAAAAGCCTTTCAAGTATTCTTTCTTTTATCAATTACTTCTTCTCTGAGCTTCGGACAAGCAAAATGGAAACCCATTACTCAGCAAACCAAACCGTGGTCACGTTGGTGGTGGGAAGGAAATGCCGTAAATCCCAAAGATTTAACTTACAATATGGAAACCTACCAAAAAGCAGGTTTGGGAGGTTTAGAAATTACGCCAATCTATGGTGTGAAAGGTCAAGAAGCGAATTTTATAGATTTTCTTTCGCCAAAATGGGTAGAAATGTTCAAGTATACTTTGAATGAAGGTACTCGTTTAGGCTTGGGTATCGACCTTGCCAATGCTTCTGGTTGGCCTTTTGGCGGACGCTGGGTCACGCCTGAGGATGCTTGCAAGAATGTCAATTTCAAAACGTATCAATTGAAAGAAGGTGAAAAACTTTTGGAATTGATTACTTTTCAACAAAGTCCGTTGTTACGATATGTTTTACCAAAAAAGACTGAAATTTCTGCTTTAAAGTATCCAATTTCAAAAAATGACAATCTCCAAGAATTAGCAATCGATCAAATTAAATATGAAAAACCTTTGCCTTTACAAACGCTCATGGCGTATTCTGACAAAGGAGAAGTAATGAATCTGACAGACAAAGTAAGTGCGATGGGACAATTGAATTGGGAAGCACCCAAAGGTAATTGGACGCTTTACGCCATTTTTCAAGGTTGGCATGGCAAAATGGTAGAACGTGCTGGGCCGGGTGGCGAAGGTGATGTAATAGACCATTTTTCCGAAAAAGCAATTCAACATTATTTGAAAGAATTTGACAAAGCTTTCGCTAATACGGATGTTTCGAGTATGCGTGCTTTCTTCAATGATTCTTACGAAGTAGATGACGCTCGTGGGCAGTCGGACTGGACGGATGATTTATTCAAAGAATTTCAGCAAAGAAGAGGTTATGATTTAAGAAATTACTTGCCAAATCTTTTTAGCAAAGAAAATACAGATTTAAACCACAGAGTATTATTCGATTATAGAACTACAATTGGGGATTTGATTCTGGAAAAATATACAGGAGAATGGGCAAAATGGGCTCATGGTCGTGGTAAAATTGTGAGAAATCAGGCTCATGGTTCGCCTGCAAATACTTTAGATTTATACGGTTTGGTGGATATTCCAGAAATTGAAGGAACAGATTTATTGAGAATCAAATTTGCTTCTTCGGCTTCCAATGTCTTGGGTAAAAAATTAACTTCTTCGGAATCTGCTACTTGGGAAAACGAACATTTCCTTTCTACATTGAGCGATGTGAAAAAAGCCTTAGATTTATTTATGGTCGGTGGTGTGAATCATATTTTTTACCACGGCACCAATTACTCGCCTAAAAACGAAGCGTTTCCGGGTTGGTTATTTTATGCAGCTGTACACTTTACGCCACAAAACCCTTTCTGGAAAGACTTTGCTACTTTAAATCATTACGTGGCTCGCACGCAGGCTTTTTTACAAGATAGCAAACCTAATAACGATGTTTTGTTGTACTTCCCGATTACTGACCGACTTACAGAACCTTCCCCCAAAGGTTTATTAGAACATTTCGACGGCGTAACGCCAGAATTTAACGGAACAGATTTTAAAGCAAGTGCTCAGAAAATGATTGACCGTGGCTATGGCTTCGATTTTATTTCTGATAAACAAATTGCCAACCTAAAAACACAAAATCAGCAAATTATTACGGGTGGCGTTGCCTACAAAACAGTACTGTTGGCAGAAAGTGAGCAAGTACCTTTAGAAACTTTAGAAAAATTAGTGCAATTGGCAAAGGCTGGGGCAACGATTATTGTACATCACAAATTACCTACTGATGTACCGGGTTTAGGGAATTTGGATGAACGAAGAGCGAAATTTAAGGCACTTTTGGCTCAGTTAAATTTTGTAAAAGTAAATGCCCAATTGAATCAAGCTAAGATTGGCGAAGGTTCATTTTTATTAGGAGAAGATTTAGACGAATTGATGATTTACGCTAAAATCTATCGTGAAACTATGACTGACAAAGGCTTACAATTCGTTAGAAAAACTTCTGCAAAAGGAAATTATTATTTCGTGAATAATAAATCTGAGCAGGCTTTTGAAGGCTTGGTAAAATTGGAAGCAGAGGCAAATTCTGCGGCTTTGTACAATCCAATGACGGAAGTTTTGGGCATGGCAAAAGTGAAAAACAATGAAGTGTTTTTGCAATTATCTGTGGGGGAATCTTGCATTATTGAAACCTTTAAAACAGTAGAAAAAGGCAAAAGCTATCCTTATTGGAAAGCGAGCAAAGAAGCAGAAGAGCTAAAAGGTACTTGGAAAATTTCGTTTATCGACGGCGGCCCAACTTTACCAAAAGCCATTGAAACCCAAACATTAGGTTCGTGGACAAATGCAGGCAATGCTTATCAAGATTTTTCTGGAACGGCTTTGTATCAATTGAATTTCGTAAAACCCAAAACTAATGCACAGGGCTATTGGTTAGATTTAGGTAAAGTAGCCGAAAGTGCATCGGTGACACTGAACGGGAAATACTTGGCTACTTTATTGGGGCCAACTTATAAAGTTTTTGTACCCAATACTTTATTAAAAAACCAAAATAAATTAGCCATAAAAGTGACTAATTCAATGGCAAACAGAGTAATCGCTTTAGAAAAAGAAGGCACTGTTTGGCAGAAGTTTTATAACATCAACGTATCAGCAAGACTGAAACAAAACTTAGGAAAAGACGGCTATTTCACCACAAAAGGTTGGTCGCCAAGAGCGTCTGGTTTATTAGAAAAAGTAAGCTTAACGCCCGTAGAAGTTTTGAAATGATTGAACAAAATTAGCTTTAGGCTATCAGCAATATCCAATTAAGTATAGAATTGTAAAATTAAAATCTGATTACTTTTCTCTTGAGTAAATCAAAATAATTTATCAGCATATTGCCTGAAGCATACAGCTAATTTTGCTTTTTTTCAACCATTTTAAATACAACAATCATGTTAAAACGTATCTCAATTTTTGCTATTTATTTGTTTATCGCCACTTTTTCGCTTCTTGCTTTTGCCAAGCAACAGCCTGAATACTATGAAATTAGAGTATATAATTTCAAAAGTGTAGAGCAGAAAAAAGTAGTAGAAGATTATTTCAAAGACGCTGCCATTCCTGCTTTTAACCGTTTGGGAATCAATTCAGTAGGCGTATTTAACGAAGCTGAACAAAAAGATGGAATTAAATTGTATGTACTGATTCCTTATAAATCTTTAGACCAATTCAGTAAAATTTCAAGCAAATTGGCTTCTGATGTTGTGTATCAACAAGCCGCAAAAGCTTACTTAGATGCCAACTTCGCTACACCAGCTTATGAACGTTACGAAAGCTCGCTTTCGGTTGCTTTTAAAGATTGGACAAAACTGAAAGTGCCTACCACTTCAGCTCCAAAATCTGAAAGAGTGTATGAGTATCGTTTGTACGAAAGCCATAGTGAAACAAAAGGATTGAGTAAAATTCACATGTTCAACGAAGGTGGCGAAATTGGTATTTTTGTACGATTGGGCTTCAACCCTGTGTTTTATGCACAAACGATCATTGGTGCGAAACAACCCAATTTGGTGTACATGACTACTTTTGATAACAAAGCGTCGAGAGATGAGCATTGGAAAGCTTTCGGAGCAGATTCAGAATGGAATCGTATTAAAGTACTTCCAGAATATGACCATGCCATGACTAAAGCCGAAATCCATTTCTTGACACCAACGGATTTTTCACAGATTTAAAAATCTCATTAACGCTTATGCAAGAAATCGCTTTTACGATGAAGCTCAAAAAAGGATTTGAGCAAGAGTACAAAAAACGCCATGATGAAATTTGGCCAGAATTATCTGAATTATTGGTAAACTCTGGCATCACCGAATATGCTATTTATTTAGATGAGTCATCTGGAATTTTATTTGCTGTTCAGAAAAGAGTGGATAATCATACCCTTGACGAGTTGCCACAAACCGAAATCATGAAAAAATGGTGGGCATTTATGGCTGATATTATGGATACGAATCCAGATAATTCGCCTGTGGTAAAAGATTTATCTTGCGTGTATAGAATGGGTTAAGTGTGAGTGGTGAATTGTGAATTTGCTTATCGGATAAATCAGAGCCAAAAGTAATTTTGCATAATTAATTTAATAATATACTCCTCCCCAAAGTACAGATTGATGTTGATAGTAACATTCAATCTGTGTTTTGGGGAGGATTTTTTGTTTAGGGTAAATTTTATCGTTTTTTGGCTTTTGTTTTAATAAGTACTCGCTCAACTCCAACCTTTTATTTCCTATGAAAAACCTCATATTTATTGGCTGTTTTCTCATTCTTTGCCTTGCTAAAAATACTTTTTCACAACAAAAAATCAATCGAAAAGCCTTGGTCGAACGCCACACGGTTGTAGTAAATCAAGTTGATACTTTAGCTTCGTTGTCGGTCGGAAATGGAGCTTTTGCTTTTACTGTCGATGTTACGGGCTTGCAAACTTTTCCAAATTTTTATGCCAAAGGTATATCGCTCGGCACGCAGTCGGTTTGGGGCTGGCATCGTTTTCCGAATACTGAAAATTATAAAATTGAAGAAACTTTAAAAGAAATCAGTTCGCATGGTAGAAAAGTACCTTATGCCGTTCAAGCCTCAAATACAGAAAGAGCAAAGGCAGCTAATAATTTTCTTCGTCAAAACCCGCATCGTTTACAATTAGGAAATCTTGGTTTTGAGTTGTTCAAAAAAGATGGTACAAAAGTAAATCCACAAGATTTAAGTAATATTCATCAAACCTTAAATGCTTACACAGGTGAAATTATCAGTCAGTTTTCGGTAGAAAATGTTCCCGTAAAAGTAATTACGGTAGCTCATTCACAAAAAGATTTGATTGCGGTAAAAGTACAATCTGAATTATTGAAAACGGGACAATTGAAGTACCGTTTGCGTTTTCCTTACCCTACAAATCAGTTTACGGATGAAGGAAACAATTGGACGAATGCCGACGCCGACAAACATCAATCTTCTATTATTTATTCAAAAGGAAACGCTATTGGATTCAAACATCAACTTAATGATAATCAATATTTTGTAAGTATTTTAAGTAATCAAAAAAATAAAGTAAGTAAAAGCGAAGCACATTATTTTGTACTCAGTCCCGACACAAAATCTAATACGCTTGAATTTAGTGTACTCTTTTCTGAAAAAACCAATCAAGAAAGTATTCCCAACTTTAATAGTACTTTATTGAGTACAAAAGTGGCTTGGAAAACTTTTTGGAGTACTGGTGCTGCGGTTGATTTTGCTGGAAGTAGCGACCCACGAGCCAATGAATTGGAGCGAAGAATTATCCTTTCGCAGTATTTGACCAAAATTCAATGTGCCAATAACGAGCCTCCACAAGAAACTGGACTTACTTATAATTCTTGGTTTGGCAAGCCACATTTAGAAATGCACTGGTGGCACGGTGTTCATTTTGCTTTGTGGAACAGAACGGAATTGCTCGAAAAGAGTATGGCTTGGTACAAAAAAGTAGAGCCAGAAGCTAGAAAAATTGCTGAAAGACAAGGTTTTGAAGGGATTCGTTGGCAAAAAATGACCGACCCCGAAGGCAAAGAAGCACCTTCGTCGGTGGGGGCGTATTTACTTTGGCAACAACCCCATTTTATCACTTTTGCTGAATTGGCTTTTCGTAAAAATCCCAGTAAAACAACTTTAGTAAAGTATCAAGATTTGGTTTTCAAAACTGCCGAATTTATGGCTTCCTACGCTTACTTCGACCCAGAAAAAGGGCGATATATTTTAGGAAAAGGAGTAATTCCTGCTCAAGAGCGATTCAAGCCCGAAGATACTTTTAATCCGACTTATGAATTGGCTTATTGGCAATGGGGATTATCAACAGCACAAATTTGGCGTGAACGTTTGGGTTTGAAAAGAAATACAAAATGGGATGAAGTTTTGGCGAAACTGTCGCCGCTGCCTGTTCAAGATAATCTGTACTTGGCTACCGAAAATGCTACGGATTCCTATACCAATCCTGTGTACTTAACAGACCATCCGAGTGTACTTTGTACTTTGGGAATGTTGCCAGAAAGTAAAATGCTTGATAAAAAAATCATGCAAAATACTTTTGATAAAATCTGGAAAGTTTGGCATTGGGACGATACTTGGGGTTGGGATTTCCCAATGGTTGCCATGACAGCCACTCGACTGAATCAGCCAGAAAAAGCAATTGATGCTTTGATGATGGACATTAAAACGAATACCTATTTGCCTAACGGTCATAATTTCCAAGACGCTCGTTTGCGTTTGTACTTGCCAGGCAACGGAGGATTATTAGCGGCAGTAGCCATGATGTGTGCAGGCTATGATGGTTGTAAAACGACTAATCCAGGTATTCCTAAAAACGGTCAATGGAAAGTACGCTGGGAAGGACTGAGAAAAATCTTTTAAGTGATGAGTTTTGAGTGAAGAATGAGGAGTTTTTTAACATTTGATTTCACAAAAAAATCACTAAATCACTCATTCACAATTCACTAATTAAATAAAACAAATATCTTTCAAAACAATAAATACATGAAAAAAACCTTTTTAGCTATTTTGATGCTGGGTGTTACGTTGGGTTCGTTTGCCCAAAAGAACCTAACACTTTGGTATAAACAGCCAGCCCGAAATTGGAATGAAGCCTTGCCAATCGGTAATGGACGCATCGGAGCAATGATTTTCGGAAGACCTGCCAATGAATTGATTCAGTTGAATGAACAAACCCTTTGGTCGGGAAAACCTGTGAATAATCATCCCAATCCTGATGCTTCAAGATATCTTCAACAAGTACGAGAAGCACTTTTTAATGAAGATTATGCAAAAGCCGAACAGCTAACTCAAAAGCTACAAGGCTTGTATTCTGAGGCTTATCAGCCTTTGGGTGATTTATTGTTGAAACAAGATTTAAAAGGAGAAGTAAGCGATTATTACAGAGATTTGAATATCAATAATGCCACAGCCGCTACTCGTTTTAAAGTAGGCAATACAGAATTTACACGTGAGTTTTTTGTGTCTGCTCCTGCACAAGTAATGGTTATTCATTTGAAAGCAAGTACAAAAGGTGCTTTGAATTTCACAGCCTCTACCAAAGCTCAACACCCTATCAAAAAGTCGGTTTTAGGTACAGACCAATTGGTAGTTCGTGGAAAAACGCCTGCCCACGCCGACCCAAATTATGTTGACTATAATCCGACACCTGTGATTTATGAAGATCCAACAGGCTGTGGGGGCGTTCGCTTCGACTGGCGAATTAAAGTAAAATCAACCGATGGAAAAGTAAGTACTGATACATCTGGAATTTCTATCTCGGGTGCAAGCGATGCTGTTTTGATTATCTCGGTAGGAAGTAGTTTCAATGGTTTTGATAAATGTCCTGATTCGGAAGGAAAGGACGAAAAAGCCATTGCTGAAAAGTATTTACAGGCTTCATTGAAGCAAAATATTGATGTTTTAAAACAAGCTCATATCGCTGATTATCAACGTTATTTCAAAAGAGTAAGCTTTTCTTTGAACGGAAATCCAAGTGTAGATTTACCTACAGACGAGCGTCTAATTCAATATGTAAATGGGGCAAAAGATTCAGCTTTAGAAAGTCTATATTTTCAGTTTGGTCGTTATTTATTGATTTCTTGTTCTCGTCCAGACGGCATCCCTGCCAACTTGCAAGGAATTTGGAACAACTCTGTTCGTCCGCCTTGGAGTAGTAATTTCACCACCAACATCAATACAGAAATGAATTATTGGATGGTAGAAATGTGTAATCTTTCAGAATTGCATACGCCATTATTGAAATGGATTGGCTACATGGCTAAAACGGGTAAAGAAACTACTAAACATTTTTATAATGCTCGTGGCTGGACGGTTCACCATAACTCTGATATTTGGGGGCTTTCAAATCCTGTGGGAGACAAAGGTAAAGGCTCACCTTCTTGGGCAAACTGGGCAATGGGCGGAGCTTGGTTGAGCCAACACCTCTGGGAACATTACGCTTTTACAGGGGATAAAAATTACTTAGCCAACACAGCTTATCCATTAATGAAAGAAGCCGCTATTTTCTGTGAAGATTGGTTGGTTGAAGACAAAAATGGATACTTAGTAACAGCACCTTCTACTTCGCCCGAAAATATTTTTATTACCGAAAAAGGTTTGAAGGGTTCAGTTTCTGTGGCAACTACAATGGACATGGCGATTATTTGGGATTTGTTCACCAATACCATCGAAGCCTCTGAAAAATTGGGCATTGATGAAGCTTTCAGAAAAGAATTAATCGCCAAAAAAGCGAAACTATATCCTTTGCACATTGGTAAAAAAGGAAATTTACAAGAATGGTACAAAGACTGGGAAGACGAAGACCCACAACACAGACACGTTTCGCACTTGTTTGCTTTGCACCCAAGTCGCCAGATTTCACCTTTACGTACACCAGAATTTTCAAACGCCGCCAAGAAAACCTTGGAAATTAGAGGCGACGACGGAACAGGCTGGAGTAAGTCATGGAAAATCAATTTCTGGGCCAGATTACACGATGGAAACCATGCTTATAAATTAGTTCGTGAATTATTGAAACTAACAGGGATGGAAGGGACAAACTATACAAAAGGAGGCGGTACTTATCCTAATTTATTCTGTGCTCATCCACCCTTTCAAATAGATGGCAACTTTGGCGGTACTTCGGGTATTTCAGAAATGATACTTCAAAGTCATGATGGTTTGATAAACATTTTACCTGCTATTCCAGACGACTGGCAAGAGGGTGAAATCAAAGGAATGAAAGCCCGTGGCGGTTTTGAAATCGACATTACTTGGAAAAACAAACAAGTAACACAATTAACCATTCGTTCATCGTTGGGAGGAAATTGTATCATCAAAACGCCCAATACATTGCAATTAACAGGAAAACAAAGCCTGAAAAAAGCTAAAAACTTCAACGCATACGAGTTCCAAACAGTAAAAGGTGGCGTTTATGTTTTAAAGAGTTTATAAGTTAATTTTGATAGGGCAGGCATGAAACTAAATCATGCTTGCCGTATTGTTTTAAAGCCTTTCTAAAAAAAGTCTCTCAATATTTTTTTGTTGTAATCCTCATCTTGTTTGATAGAGTATCATAAATCTAATTCTGAACAATCGTGAAGATATAAAGTCAGAAACTTTACTTTCAAAGCAAAATTCGCAACATTAATTTTTTAGAATACGATTTCAATTAGAGTTAAAAGTTGCTATATTTGGAAACAAATTTTATCTACAACAAAAGATGCGGTATTTTCAAACAAGATTTTTAGAAGAAGCTGACAAGTTTATAGCTGGACTTGATAGTAAAATCATAAAGAAAATTCTGTATAATGTTGAGATTGCCGAACAAACCAACGACCCAAAACTTTTCAAAAAACTTCAACACGATATTTGGGAATTTCGTACTAACTATGCCGGACTTCAAATTCGTTTACTTGCCTTCTGGGATAAGACAGACGGCAAAAATACTTTAGTTTTCGCCACGCATGGTTTCATAAAAAAAGTAGATAAAGTACCTAAAAATGAGATTGAAAGAGCTATAAGAATTAGAACAAAGTATTTTGAAAGTTTATTCAACTGAAAAAATGAAACGTACAGAAATAAAGTCATATTCCCTTGAGGAAATGAAAGATAAGTATATCGGTAAATTAGGAACTTTAGAAAGAGAAGCATACGAATATGAACTTCGTATGGAAATGCTTGGTAAAATGATTAAAGCCGCTCGATTAGAACGAAACTTAACTCAAGAACAACTAGGGCAACTTGTTGGCGTACAGAAATCTCAAATTTCAAAACTCGAAAACAGTTCTAATAGTGCTACTATTGATACTGTATTTAAAGTTTTTAAAGCTTTAAAAGCAGATATACACTTCAATGTAACCATTGAAAATCAGTACCTTCAACTTGTGTAAAGCTTTTACAGCAAAATCAATCCCATGAAATCACTCCTCCATCAAAAACATTATTGCTATCTTCTCCTAAGCATTGTTGGAGGAGCTTATACTTATTATTATGTTATGTTGGGTGTGATAGCACATCAAGGTAGTTTTGATGTGCTTGAATTTATTAGCAGTACTTGGATTGATAATTTCTATGCTAAAAGTCTCACGCTTGATTTTTGGACTGGTGCTATTGCAGGCACTTCATTCATGATTTTTGAAGGTATTCGCTTACAAATGAAAAGAGTATGGTTGTATATATTCCTAACTTTTTTCATTGCTTTCGCTTTTGCCTTTCCACTCTTTTTGTTTATGAGAGAACGACACCTGAAAACAAAAGAGAAGGAATCAATCTAAACTTAATAGTGAACAAAGGATAAGAAAGTTATTGTTTTCGGATTTCAGATGTCGGATTTCGGCTTTATTAAACGACTTCTTTTAAGGTATTTTATTTAAAAAAATCATTTTATCCAATTTCCGAAATCAGAAATCCTAAATATAAAATACCCTTTTGCTTTTCTTTACATACAAGACAATCTTCCGCCATCCACGGGTAAGTTTACTCCGTTGATGTAAGCGGCGGCAGGACTACACAAAAAGGCTACTGCTGCTCCAAATTCTTCTGCTTCGCCAAATCTTCCTGCTGGAATATCCGATTGAAATACTTTCTCCATTTCCTCTTTAGCCAAACCTACGGCATTTGCTCTGGCATTTACTACAAAGTCTAAACGTGCTGTTTTGGTATAACCCGGCAAAACATTATTGACCGTAATACCGAATTGTCCTAACTCATTTGCCAAAGTTTTTGACCAAGAAGCCACTGCTCCACGAGTAGTATTCGATACACCCAAGCCATTGATTGGTTGTTTTACCGAAGTAGAAATCACATTAATAATTCTACCAAAACCTGCTACTTTCATACTTGGTACGCAAGCTTGAACCAAAATATGATTACAAATTAAATGATTAGAAAATGCCTGTGTAAATTCTTCAATCTTAGCCTCCAAAATCGCTCCGCCTGCTGGGCCACCAGTGTTATTCACCAAAATATGAACATTTGGATTTGACTCAAGATGTTTTTCAATGCCTGCTTTTACTTCTTCTGGTTTAGAAAAATCAGCGACAAAATAAGTATGTTGCTGCCCTTTTGAACTATCTAAGCTTTTGAGAGTTTCCTTGAGTGTGGCTTCGTTTCGAGCAACCAAAGTTACGTTTGCTCCAAGTAAAGCTAATTCAATAGCCGAAGCTCGCCCAAGTCCTTGCGTACTACCGCACACGATGGCGTTTTTATCTGTTAAATCTAAGTTCATGTTTTAAGGAAATTAACCTATTTTTACTTTATAATTACTCATTACTTTACTCATGCCATGACTCAAAGTCATGGCATGAGTAAAGTAATGAATATTCAACAACAAAGATATGCCAGATTTATCATTTAGAAGTACAGAAAAAGAACTGATTGATGACTTAGATTTAGATAATGATGCCCTCCGTCAGAATTTGGAAGAATTGGCAATCATCAATCAATACTTGGGCGGAAATCAGGTAACTATCAGTGGATTAGAAACTGTGTTAAAGGCTTCAAAGCCTATACAAAGTACTTATAAAATAGCAGATTTGGGCTGTGGCGGAGGTGATATGTTGATGGTAATTGCTAAATGGGCAAGAAAAAAGCAGTTAAAAACAACACTAATCGGCATTGATGCCAACGATTTTATGATTGAGTTTGCCCAAAAAAGAACAGCTCAATTTCCAGAAATAACGTATTTGCATCAAAATATTTTTGCTGAAGCATTTCAAGAACATTCTTTTGATATTGTTACTATGACGCTCTTTTGTCATCATTTTGATGATGAAAGTTTAGTGAAATTACTCAAGCAACTCAAACAGCAAAGTCGTGTAGCGATTGTGATTAACGACATTCACCGACACTGGTTTGCCTATCATTCCATCGCTTGGATTACCAAATTATTCTTAAAATCATACTTAGTAAAAAATGACGCTAAGCTATCAGTGTGGCGTGCCTTCCGAAAAACAGATTTAGAAAATATCATTCAAAAAGCAGGCTTCACTCGCTTTTCTATCAAATGGAAATGGGCTTTCCGTTGGGAAGTAGTTTTGTTTTGTGAGGGATAGTATTCATTTATGGAATTAATAACTATTTGAAAATTATTAACTAAATAAAATTTAAAATGGCTAAAATGGAGTCGAATAAATCAAGATTAGACAAAGATTTTTTATGCAAAAAAATTGACAAATATGTCTTTTTCGATGGAGTAAATCATTTTAATGTTCAGCAAACATACGATAACTGGCTTACAACAGCGGATTTTAATTTTTACAAAAATTCATTTATTGAAATCGACAACCTAAGAATTTACTTGTTCAATGCCCCATCCATTGATGCGTTAATAACATTCCATGAAAGATATTCATTAGAAGATTTAGAGCTTATGTCAATTCATTTTGGTTTGACAGTGAAAAAAGGAATAAACAGTTATGGTATAATTGAAAAAAAATATCCCTTTGATAATTTCTTTCTAACAAAAAGCTTTACTGCATCAAAGAAATATATCGTTATTTACGGTATTGGCGGCAGTCGATTTCCTGAATCTATTTATATTCATGGCGTTTGGGATATAGATTACATTCCCAATTGGTTATAGGTTTTTCCTTCGATAATTGAAGGGCTTAGGCTTTTATCACTTCCCACTTCACTTCCTCCACCTTCTTTTTCTCCCTTGAAAAATTGATACCTATGGCTACTAACTTTTTGTTTTCTGCTGAAAAAGGGACTAAGTAACCTTTGTCTTTGATTTGTTGAATCGCTTTTTCTGCCGATTCATCCAATTTGAATTCTATACAATACACAAAATCTTTCAAGCGTATCAAAGCATCCATTCGTCCATCCGAAGTTTGTACTTCTGATTGAATATAAACACCCAATAGCGAGAAAGTCAAATGAATAATAGCATGATAAAAATGCTCATTTTCTTTTTGCCATAATTCATACGGTAATGATTTGAAAATAGTGTTTAGGATTCCCTCCAAACGTTCAATTTCACCCTTTTCTAATAATTGCCTGATTTTATCAACATAAACCACTCCATAGCCCAAATCACTCTGACTATATGCTGCCATTAATACTTCAATATAAGACTTCTTGACTTCGTTGTTGGGATAACCCAAGATGTACACATCACTCATCGGACTATATGATTTAATCGTCAAATAGCCAGTTTGAAACATCAGAGGAATCAGTTCTAATTTCTGTATATCATAAGCTGCCAAGGCATTTGCACCAATTTCTACTTCACTGAAATCGTATAACTGCGTTTTTTCTGCCAGTTTGATTAAGAAAGTTGGCGTACCTGTTTCAAACCAGTAGTTTTGAAATGTCTTTTTTCTAAAAAAGTTTAATAATGAAAAAGGGTTATACACGCTGGTTGATGAATCCCAAGTATAGCCATTATACCAACGTTTAATTTCTTGTTTATCCAAAGTTTTTAGTTCTTCTACAAAATTATCAGCCAATTCTTCTTCGGTGATTCCACAGCATCCAGCAAAACGAGAATCAATCGTTATATCATCTAAATTATTCAAATCCGAAAAAATACTTACTCTTGAAAACTTAGAAACTCCTGTGATAAACACTAATTTCAAGTGTGGGTCAGCATCTTTTAGGATAGAATAAAAAACCTTCATTATATCCCGATTCTCGATAGCCTTATCGGGGTTTTCGCCTAAATAATCAATAATGGGTTTGTCGTATTCGTCTATGAGTACTACTACTTTACCACGTTTGGCTGAGAGTTTTTGGATTAACTCTTTAAATTTTTGGTCGATACTCGGAGCTACTAAGCTAAGATTATACTCTTCAGCAATTTCATCTAATCGTTTGTCAATTGCGTCTTTCAGTCCCAAATATTTATGCCCAATATTACTAAACGACATTCTGATAATAGGATTGCTTTGTTCCCAATTCCATTTGTCTTCGATGTATAAACCTTTGAAAAGTTCTTTTTTAGCTAAAAACAGACATTCCAAAGTGCTGATAAAAAGCGATTTACCAAATCTGCGTGGACGAGACAAAAAATAATAGCCTCCTATGTCTGCCATTTTGTAAATAAACTCAGTCTTGTCAACATAAAGGAAGTTTTCGCTACGAAGCTTTTCAAAGTCTTGAATGCCTACGGGATATTTTTGTATCATGTTTGTTAAGCTATTTTATACAAAAATACAATTTTTTACCTTCGCTTTTTGTCTATCAGGAAATTATGAATAGTAGAAAAGGTAGTAGTAATTCCGTTTTTATCCCTAATACTGTCAAGTTACTTTAGAATGGGATACTGTAAAACAAAAAGGTCATAAAGTAAGATTGAATAAGCATCAAGTAAAATCAGTTTTGAATACTGTAAAATGAAATAGCCATAAAGTAAGACTAAATAAGTATCAAGTAAAATCAATTCAAGATACTGTTAAATATAGTGACCATAAAGTAAGATTGAAGAGGCATAAAGTAAAAACCAAAGGTTAAAGCAAAAATCAAAACGGTTTGGATTTAACCCCAAACCGTTTTGATAGAGATAACAATATGATACACCACCTACTTCATTTTCAACACTTCTGCTCCCGACAACAAGAAACAGCCTAATCCGAAATCTTCAAAGTCGGGTTGTTTGTCGGCACTTAATGGTTGACCGTCTTTAGGCTCTTTTCCTGTGCCTTGTACATAACCCAAAAAACCGTTGGGCTGTACACAGTCTTTCAGCATGGCGTTGGTTGCTTTGGCGATGATTGGTAAGTATTGTTTCTTACTAAGTAATCCGTGGTTGATTCCCCAAGCCATTCCATAAGTAAACAAAGCAGTACCTGTTAATTCCTTTCCTCCAAAATCATTTTCATCCATTAAGCTGACATTCCAAAAACCATCCTGACGTTGAAGCGGAGGCAAAGCTTGCATCATTTCTAAATAGGTTTTTTCGTACTCTTCACGATGTGGGGCATTTTTAGGTAAAATTTCTAATACTCGCACCAAAGCCGCAACAACCCAGCCGTCCCCACGTGACCAATAGCAATTTTTACCTGTACTTGTGATATAGGGAGGGTCGAAATCTTTATCTCTCCACCAAAGTTTTTCAACTGGATTATACAAACCTTTGTCGCCATGAATGGTTTTGGTGTGCATATACATTTGGTACATTTTCTCGAAATATCTATCGTCTTTGTACATTACTCCCAAACGAGCAAATACTGGCATAGCCATTTGTAGTGCATCTACCCACGACCAATCATCTTTTTTAGTAGTTACCAACATACTATCAATAGACGCTTTGATGTCACGAATTCTTTCTGGTTTTGGGTCGATTAAGTACAAATCCAAATAGGTTTGTCCACAGCATTGGTCATCAGCATTACGGGTTTTGATACCGTTCCTTAAACCCCATTTGTGGGCTTCTCCCCATGCCACAGCGTAGTCGTAATAGCGTTTCTGTGGGTCAACCTGATACAGTGCCATGAGTCCTTCATAATATACTCCACGAGTCCAAATATTACTTGGGCGAGTTTTATCAGGACGAACAATGGGAGCAGATACATCCGACCATTTTGTCATAAAATAGTCATTTGCGATAGTCAAAGCATGAAGTAAATCTTTTTTCTTAGGCAGTTTTTGAGCATGAATTTGCGGAACAATCAGTAGGAGCAAAGCCCACCTTATGAAATTCTTTTTTTGCATGGTTTTGAAGATTAAAATCAAAAAAAAGGGTAATCGAAGAACAATGTTCATTCAATTACCCTATCAAGCAGTTAAAGGCTTTTTTCTACTTATTTTGGTTGTGACTTTAGGACTTAGGACTTTATGACTTTAGGACAAAAAATGAGAACAAGGGAACTTATAGGGGATAGTAACAATTTTTTTAGTCCTCAAGTCCTCAAGTCCTCAAGTCCTCAAGTCCTCAAGTCCTCAAGTCCTCAAGTCCTCAAGTCCCAAAAATCAAATCTTCATCTTAAACAACTCTTTAGACCTAAACCATACAATCGTCACGATAATCATCGTCATTGCTCCGCCGAAAATTACTGAAGGAACTGTTCCAAGTAATTTTGCCATTAAGCCTGATTCAAAAGCACCTAATTCATTAGAAGAACTTACAAAAATACCGTTTACAGAAGATACTCTTCCTCGCATTTCGTCGGGAGTAAAGTAACGTAAAATTGTTTGACGAATAATTACACTCACACTATCAAACACACCCGTAAAAAACAGTGCAACCACTGAAAGCCAAATATTGGTAGAAATAGCAAAAACCAAAGTAGCTATACCAAAGCCAGCAATTGCCAATAAAAGATTTCGCCAAGCTTGGTTGAGCGGAGGATAATAAACCATTACAATCATAGAAAGTACTGCTCCGATAGAAGGGGCAGCACGAAGAATGCCCAGTCCTTCTGCTCCAACGTGCAAAATGTCTTCTGAATATACTGGAAGCAAGGCAATTACACCACCAAAAAGTACTGAAAACAAATCTAATGAGATAGCATATAAAATCACTTTTGTTTTGAAAACATAAACGATTCCTTCACGAAGAGAGTAAAAAATATTTACTTTTTGTTCATTTTGTGCAGGAATTGGTGGGGCAGTGATGGTAGAAATCAGCATCATTACCACACAGAATAAACCTACTACGCACCAAAGCGAATGTGTAAGTCCTAAATAAGCGTACAAGAAACCTGCAAAACCCGGGCCTAAAATTGCCCCCGCTTGCCACAATGAACTCTGCCAAGTAGCAGCATTGGCAAATACTTCTTTAGGAATCAAAAATGGATTTAAAGAGCTTGAAGCAGGACTGTAAAAACCTCTTGAAAAACCAATTAGCATAATTACTCCATAAACAATGGTAAGTACTTGAGTTTGGCTAAGATGATTGCCGGGATTAGTCGCCCAGATGAGTACAATAGAACCAACTGTAATAAACGCCAAGCTTACTTGCATAATAGTTTTCTTATTTCTTCTATCAGCAAAGTGTCCACCGAAAAGTGCCAAAGAAATATAGGGTAAAGCTTCCGCCAAGCCAATTAAACCAAGTGCCAGTGGGTCGTGAGTGATTTTGTAAATTGAATATCCAATAATTACTTCTTGCATCAACAATGCCATTGTAACAAAACTATTGGCAAAAATAAAGGCAACAAACTGTGGGTATTTGAGGGCTTCGTAAGGAGATTGTTTTAACGATGAGTCTGTCATAAGTAATAGTTAGGAATTATGGATGATGAGTTGGTCGTGTACGAATTTTCTAAATTATTTAGGATTTCTGATTTCGGAAATGGATAAAATGACTTTATTTTTAATAAAATACGTCAAAAGAAAACATTTAATAAATCCGAAATCCGACTTTTGAAATCCTATATCAACAATTTTCCTTCGTACACTAATCAGAGTCTTTGTTAAAAACAACGCAAAGAATTGCTGAAATATTCCATTTTAGGCATTTTCAATCTCAAATTGAGGCAATTTTTTAGTGCTTTTTACCGTAATTTCATCGCCAACTTGAATTTTATCTAAAACAGAAACCAATAAATTTTGTCCAAATAAAACCCTTTTGCCAGCTTTTCTATAAGTAGAAAGCGTGTAAAGCGGTTCTTTTCCTGTTTTTTCACCAGTTTTTTGGTCGACAGTTGTTAGAATACACCTTGCACAGGGTTTTACGCCCCAAAAAGTAGCTTTACCAATTTGTACTTCAAACCATTGTTCTTCTTCGTAGGCTTCGCCGCCCGTAAAAACCAAATTAGGGCGAAAGCGATTCATCGAAACAGGTTTTTCTAAACGAGTATTCAAATCATTTAATGAAGACTGACCAATGACCAAAAAGGGGTAAGCATCAGCAAAAGAAGTGATTTCTTCACCCGTTAAAGCATATTTTTTATCTACTTCTCTACGACTTTCTTCGGGCATTACCACCAATTTTACGGGCATCTCCAACAATTCAGAGAACCAAGTATTTGCCTCTTCGCTTACTTCCTGAGCCTCGATACTATCGTCCCAAACTTTCACTATGAGCTTCTTATCAGCATTTTTGGCATTGATGCCTACTTTTAAAGTTTTTTCAGGATTTCTCAGATATTTAATGGTTAAAAAATCGTCGTCAATTTCAGGTTGGAAAATAGCTAATTGTGGATATTGCCTTTGTGTCAAGAAATTGCCTTCATTATCTACTAAAAGCCAACGGCGGTCATTTTCTAATCCTCTTTCAGTAACTATTGCTTCTTGGAGGGAAATTCCTCCAAGTGATTTTACGGGATAAATCCAAATTTCAGAGAGTTGTAACATAATTTTGTGGGTTTCCTCCAAAAGTACAAAAACCTGTGGATTTTGATATTTTCCACAGGTTTTTGTTTTAAAATTTGGCTTTTACTGAACCAACAAAGGGAGCATAAAACTTAGGTCTTCGCCAGTATTTTCAAGGGCAATCGGTCGAAACAAGTACCATAAAATATAGTCAAAAAGTACTTCTATTTCTGCCGACGCAGAAGTGATTTTTACCGTCGCTTTTCCGTTTTGGGTACTTAGTTGGTAGGCTAAAATCTCTTTTTTATTATCCAGTATGACCCATTCAGCCAAAGGATTGTTTCTGATAACCAGTTGATAGTTTTTGTTTTTATAAACCAAAATGTAGGTATTGGAGTACCATTTTTCAGGATAAATTTCAGCCATCTTTTGCCCTAATTTATCTGAAATCTCAACTGTACTTTTCCAAAAACCTGTTCTTTTAAAATGAAATTCTTGCTCATTTTGAGTAGCAATTGCTTTGCTATTGAGCGTATTGAAAAAAGTAAATTTTCCTATTTCCTTTTCTGAGTCGAAAAAAGCATAAGAATTGTTGCCGAGGTTTTTCCAATGTTTCATTTCTAATGAAATTTTTATTTGATGGCTTTTACTTTATATCCTTGCTGTTTCAACAAAGCTAATACTCCTGTTTTTCCGCCCAAATGTCCAGCTCCAACGCCAAAAAAAGTAGCCTTACTTTTGATGATAGCATCAATTCTTGGAATCCAATTACGGTTTCTATTTTCCAATAAATCTTTTTCAAAATTAGCGTCGGCTGTTGAAGCATGCTCCATATCTTTTAATATAGCTTCGATGTCTTGGTTACGATAATCTTTAATCATCGTTTTCATTTCCGTTTTACCTTTTGTCCAATTATCTACCATTTTTACCAACATCAATTGAGCTTGTTTTTCCATGCCCATATTGTCGATAGCATCAAATTGTTCTTTTACTGTTTCCAAACCTTTTACTTCTTTGTTTTGCTCTTTCGCCAATTTCACAAAAGCTTCTTCATAGCCCTGCATCGGACAGCCCAGCATGACAGGAATCGTCATCGAGCTTAAAACGAAAGGTTTAAAGCCATTCATCATAGCAATATTTGTTTTTAGAGAATCTTTGAAAAAAGTAGCAACCTTTTGATAATCAGCTTCCGACATGATAGTTTTCAGCGTTTTGCCGTCGGTCATCATCATTGATTTTTGCATTTCTGTCATCATCGTCGGGTCGTCCATATCCAATTCCAAATACACTTGTTCGGTAGTGGCAAATTTGTCCTTTACCACTTGTGGCATAAAAAATTCATCTTTGCAAATCACGTGTATTGTACCGAAAATATAAGAAGGCTTTGAAAGTCCATTGCCAGAAATTTCATACAAAAGTGATTTTTCTTCCTTTTGAGCATAAACTTTAGTGAAATACAAAGAGCTAAAAATAAGAGCAATAGCGAAAAATTTAATGGAGTTTGTCATGTTGGTTAAAGGAAATTTTTGTGGAAAAATAGTTTTAGTCAATGCTTTCTTCTAATTCTGCAAGGCAGTTTTTGAGTTTTTCTAAATGTTGTTGATATACTTTTTTCAAATAAAATTTTACCCACCAATAACCCAGCGGAGAAATCAAAATCGTAACAAGTCCATTGATAAGTAAAAAGTTGGAGGAGATTTCAAGTCCCGAGGTTTCAAGCCCCACAATTGAACCATAAAACATCATTGGTAGCAGCAAGATACAATTGAAAATCAGGTAAATACGGATGAATTTTGATAATTGCTGAACGGTACTTTTAAGAGAAGTAATCAAATCCACATTAGCATCAAAATTTTGAATAATACGATATTCAACCCAAAAGAAACCTAAAATGATGACTGTCACCACAAACAAAATACCACAAACGTACTTATGAAAAACAGCAATATCTGGCAGCAAAATAATGTAAATAAAAAATGGAAAACAGAGCAAACTCAAGATGGATTCAATTACCATATTGCGTTTTAATTTAGACAAAGCATCTTTAGATTTCCCTTTAATCATCAAAGAGAGTTCCTCTTTTTGAACGATTTGCGAAGAAATACTTTCTTGTGAAGTCTTTTGCCAAATATTTTTCAGTTCGTCTAATTCCATTTTTTGTTTAACAATATTTTACTTTTATCTCGAAATTACTGTTCTTTTATCATCAAGGTTCTTAGTTTTTCTCTGATACGAGTCATTTTTACTCTTACATTATTTTGCGTAATACCGATAATTTCAGCGATTTCTTCATTGGGTTTTTCTTCAAAATAGAGCATGATAATTGCCTTCTCAATTTCAGAAAGTTGGTCGATAGCCTTGTACAAAACCTTTACTTTTTCATCCATCGAATCGTCGTAATGCTGTTCAGAAATATCCAAAAGCGTATCCGAAAGTTCTACTCTGATAGGTTTTCTACTTTCTTTTCTAAAATCAGAAATGGCAACATTTAGTGAGATTTGGTAAATCCATGTTGATATTTTCGCTTCATTTCTGAATTTTGGAAAAGCCTTCCACAACTGAATCACAATTTCTTGAAACAAATCCTTGCGGTCGTCTGGGTCACGACGATACATACCGCACACTTTATGCACGATACTTTGGTGAATTTTGATTTGTTCAACAAATTGATTTTCTAAAGAATTAAATGACACAGTTGAGGCTTTTGAAAGTTTAGTCGCATGAGTTTAAAAAGAATTACATTGAAATGAGAATTTTTGTTTTAAAATTCCTTTCAAGTTAATAAAGTATGTTTCTGAGAAATACAATGAAGCTGATTTTCTTTTACTTATGTTGAAAGTATTGAAGAAAAAGCTTAATTTTAAAAGCATAAATAAATAAATCTATATCATTACAACCATGACAGCCAATAATAGTTTAGGCAAGATGCCAACGCCCTATCAAGAAGCCAACAGGTATATCGAAAATGCAAAGCAAACTTTAAAAGAAAAAGCTGGGAAAAAAGACGGTGAATATGCCGATGTAAAGTATGTTCAATCGGCAGCAGGGATTGCTTATGTTGGAGTTTTATTAGCTTTGGATGAGTATTTATTACGAAAAGAAGGAAATAAATTCACTAAGCCTCGAAGTATTGAAGAGTACAGAACTCGAATTGTAAAATATAATAAAAAGCTTTTAGCTTTGCTCAACGAAGCTTATGGAGATTTGCATATAAGTCTTTATTATCACGGAATTCCATCCGTAAGAATTATGACTAACGGACTTAATACTGCAAAGGAAATAATTGCATTTATTGCAGATTGATGCTTGGCTTATCGCTTTCGGAATTCTCCACTTTATCAAATGTATGACAAAGTGGAGAATTATTCCTCACTCCGCACTCAAAATTCTAAACTCAATTTACTTCACTTCCATCAAGCAAATTTTACTTGTCTTTTCGGTTACTTTAAATCGGTCATCAATTCTAAAACCGACTACCCAAACTACCGAACCGTTTGACGTTAGTAAATAAACTTCTTTCTTTAGATTTAAAGGTACTTTTTGGTCAATAAGAAAATCGCTGATAAGTTTTTTCTTGTTCATCCCAAGCGGACAGAACCAGTCGCCTTCTTTCCATTTTCTTAATTGAAGCGGAAAACGAACTTTATCGGCATCTAAGCAAGCTACTTTTTTGGCTGTGGGTACTGTAAATCCTTCTTCGATTTCTGTAATTGCTCCGATATTCAACATTCTTTCACCAAACTCTACCACCACATTATTTTTTTCAATGGTTTTGCTCGTAAAAGCCTGTAAATTTTTAGGCGTAATCACCAATTCTGTTCGGTCTTTTACTAAAGTATGGGTCGGCGTAAGGAAAGTTTTACCAGATTCTTTATCGAAAGCCTCAAAAATATCTTGACTTTGCTGATAACTAAAATGATAAGGTTTCAACAATTCCGCCAGTTTAATCACTGGTTGCGAAAGCGTTTGAATGGCTTTGTAATTGACATAAATCGCCTGAGAATCCGACCAAGTAATTTGTTTTCTTAGCATTTCCATTTCTTGTTCAAAAATATCTTCTACTGCCGTAATTCTTTCTACGGTTTGTTGAATGGTATTTTCAAGATTTGGGTTGATTTGTTTCAACAAAGGCACTACTTCGTTACGAATCAGATTGCGTTGATATTTATTGGATTCATTTGATGAGTCTTCTCTCCAAATAATTTGATTTTCAACTACATAATCAAAAATACTTTCTTTTTCAGCGAATAAAATTGGGCGAATAATGTGTCCGTTTTTTACTCTGATTCCATGCAAACCAGCAATACCAGTACCTTTGGTAAGGTTTAATAAAACGGTTTCTAAAACATCGTTTTGGTGATGAGCCGTAGCGATATAATCGAAATTGTGTTGTACTCTTATTTTTTCAAACCATTCATAACGAAGGATTCGAGCTGCCATTTGTGTCGAAATTTTTTCATTTTCGGCAAAATCAGCCGTTTGGAAAGTCGTCACAAAGAATGGAACTTTGTATTTGATAGAGAGTTTTTTTACAAACATTTCGTCTTCATTTGATTCTTCTCCACGAAGACCAAAATTGCAGTGAGCAATGGCAAAATCAATTTTTGCTTTGCTGAAAAGGTCGCACATCACGACAGAATCCATACCACCACTTACAGCCAAAAGCACTTTTTGAGACGGTTGAATAAGATTTTGTTTGTTAATAAACGTTAAAAACTCGTTGAGCATGATTTTATTTGGCTAATTTTGCAAGCACAAGATTTATGAAATATTCCACAAAAATACATCAATTAAAAGCAATTCAAGAGAAGATGAAGTCATTTGAAAGCAATAAGTCCGTTTCAAGTATTTTATCGTATATTTTCTTGACGTTGATTTTATTGAATTTCACCTCTTTTTCGGTAAAAGCCCAAACTACGAATTCAAATCAAGTAGAAATTATCAAAGCCGACAGTTTAATTGGTATAAATCAGCCATTTATGCAAATGAAAAAGCTGATTGGAAACGTTGGTTTACGACAAGGCACTACGCTTTTGTATTGTAATTTGGCAGTTTTGAACGAAACAACCAATATTTTGGAAGCTTACGGAAAAGTAAAAATTATTCAAGCCGACACGGTTACAATTACGGGTGATACTGCTTATTATTTCGGAAATGAAAGAAAAGCAAAAATTAATGGTCACGTAAAATTAGATGACCGAACAATCGTACTTTCTACAAGTGCTTTGGACTATGACCTAAATACCAACATTGCTTATTACAATACTGGTGGAAAAATTGTCGATAAAAAGAGTACACTTACCAGTAAAGAAGGTTATTACAGTACGGTAACAAAACTTTTTGATTTCAAGAAAAATGTAAAAGTTTTTGATAAAGAAGGAAGCCTATCGGCTGATTCTTTGCGGTATAGTACTTTGTCGAAAGAAGCTTTTTTTATAGCTCCAACGCTGGTTGTTAATAAAAAAGATACTACTTATGCCAATCCCGGAAGTCAGTATAATACGGTAACGAAAATTTCTAATTTGAAAGGACGTTCGACCGTAAAAACGGAAGATTATACAATGACTGCCGACACGATGATTTATGACCCGCCGACAGAAATTGGTGTAGCGATTGGAAATATTCACTTTATCTCGAAAAAAGATAAAGCTATTTTAACAGGAGATAGAGGACGATATGCTAAAAAAACGGGTGTTACCAGAGTATTTGGACACGCTTTATTGAAGAATGTTTTTGAGAATGATACGCTTTTTTTAACAGCCGATACTTTAGTTTCTTTGGATAACAAAGAAACTAAAACCAAGAAACTTTACGCTTACAAGAAAGTACTGATTTACAAAAGTGACTTTGCAGGCAAATGCGATTCACTCAGTTATAATGTTTCAGATTCTACTATTTACTTCTATCAGAAGCCCATTTTGTGGAATTTGAAGAATCAATCCGAAGCCGATTCTATTCATATTTTATTGAAAAACAATAAAATCAGTACGATGAATATGAAAGGTAAATCTTTTGTGATTTCGATAGATACCCTTACCAACTACAACCAAATGAAAGGAAGAAAAATGTTGGTAACTTTTACGAAGGACTCGAAAATTGAAAAAGTAAATGTAGAAGGCAATGGCGAAAGTATCTATTTTGCAGTGGATGAAAAAAATACGCTAACAGGTATGAACCGTGTGCAATGTGGTAAAATGACTATGAGTTTTGCCAAAAACAAAATTTCAAAAATTGCCTTTTTAGCAAAGCCCGAAGGAAAATTTATTCCACCCAAAGAAGTAAAAGAAGATGATAAAGAATTGGACGGTTTTAGATGGAAAGCGGTAGATAAACCCACCAAAGAATCTATTTTAGCAAGAGTAGCACGCACAATACCAGCAAGTACAAAGGCAGTAAAAAAAGATTCTTTGTCGGTAAAAAAAGACATAAAAGCAGTAAATCCTGTACCGTTAGATAAAATAATCAAGAAATCTAAAACCAAACTTTGAAAATAGAATTTTTTTGATATATTTTTGTTCAAATATTGAAAATATTAAGATTTCCAAGCAACCTTTTTCAAGAATAAACAGTCTATATAATTGTAATTGCACAAAAGTTTTTTCTGAATATCTTAATCTTGTTTGGACTAAATAACTAATAAATGAAATGAAACCTATACTATCACACATACGAGCTATTTTGTTGATTGCCTTCACAATGTCGGTGACATTCGTGTTTGCACAAACAACAGATAGCCGCTATAAAAGCCGCTTGGAAGTAAAACCCAAGCAAAAAACGATGAATCAGATTATCAACTCGACTTCTTTCAAAAAGAAGCCGTTTTCATACTTTCAGCCATCACATCTTTCGCTTGATAGAAATATAAACTATCAACGTTCTACTGCTATTCGCCAGTATTTTACTAATTCATTAATGGTGCAAGCTCCAAAAAGTAATGCCCATTTAGCTAAAACTGAAACAGCCAGTCTAACAAGTACTGAATCTAACAAAGCAGAAGAAGCAATCAGTACAGAAGATAGACTTTTTAATAACGAAAAATTAATTGTTTCTAATATATATCCCAATCCTGCGGATGATTATGCCACGATTGATTACGTGATGACCTCGCAGGTAAACGAAGTGAAAATTACTTTTTATAACGTTTTGGGAAGTGAAGTAAAAGAAGAAGTATTAGACAAAGAACAAGGAAAATTAAGAATTTCGACAAAAGAATGGGGAAACGGTATTTATCTCTATCAATTATCAGCCGACGGACGTTCGTTAGTAACGAAAAAGTTATTGGTTAGACATCAGTGAATAGATAGATGAGTAAGAGTGATGATTGACGAGTGTAGCGTTTTGACTTTACACATTGATTATCAAAACTTTACTTAGCTTCCGAAAAGTATAAAAATTAAAAAGGGTATCGAAATAGTTCGATACCCTTTTTAATTTTTATGGAAAAACAATTACTTCGGAAATTTCATTTTGTAATCTACTTTGATATTTCCTTTGCTAATGTTAGCCAATTTGTTTTTCAGCATTCTCTTTTTCACAGGACTTAAATGGTCGGTGAAAAGAATTCCGTCGATATGGTCATATTCGTGTTGGATAATGCGAGCTGCCAAACCTTCGTACTCTTCGATATGCTCGTTCCAGTCAACATCCAAGTACTTAATTTTTACAAATTCTGGACGATAAACATCTTCACGGATATTTGGAATCGACAAACAGCCTTCTTCAAAAGCCCACTCGTCGCCGTCTTCTTCTAAAATTTCAGCATTGATAAATACTTTTTTGAAATCTACTAAAGATGGGTCTTTGTCTCGTTCGTCTAAATCTTCCCCTTCGTTAAACGGGCGACCGTCCACTACAAACATTCTGATAGCCAAGCCAATTTGCGGAGCAGCCAAACCTACACCAGAAGCATTGTACATGGTTTCAAACATATCTTCTGATAATTTCTTAACATCAATTGAGCCTTTTTCTATATCAACGGCAACTTTTCTGAGAACGGAATCACCGTAGGCAACTATAGGATAAATCATTTTCTGTATTTTCTGAATTCGGCAAAACTCACCGATTGGTTATGTATGTGATTGGCTTTCGCAAATCTTTCCACAAAGTTACAGAAAAGGTTTATTTTTTCTTTCTTCGTTGTACGGCTTCCTTCTTCGGAATGGTATGTTTTTCTAAAATTTGCTTTTTTGAGGCTTTTACTTCATCTGTTTTGCAGTGTCCCCAGATACGTTCTTTCGCAATTTTGGTATTTTCTTCAAAATTGATAAGTGGCAAAGGATAATCCACGTTGAGATGAAAACCGTAAAAATCTTGTTCCAAGTTGGTCATTTTCCAAGGTTCGTGGAGGTACGACAAAGGACAATTCTTTAATTCTGGAAGCCATTGTTTGATAAAAATACCTTCGGGGTCATGTTCTTGCGACTGTTTGATAGGATTGTACATCCTGACCGTATTAATGCCCGTAACACCCGCTTGCATCTGGATTTGTGGATAATGAATGCCCGGCTCGAAATCTAAAAACAATCTTGCCAAATGCAAAGCTCCTTCTTTCCAATGTTGAAAAAGTTGATGAGTAAGTACCGAAACCAACATAGCACGCATCCGAAAATTAAGATAACCTGTTTCAATCAAACAACGCATACAAGCATCTACCAACGGAAAACCCGTTTTACCTTCTGCCCAAGCTTGAAAAAAATCATCATTTTCACTAATCAGAAGGGAATCGTAGCCACGGTTGAGATTTTCAAATTCCATTCGGTCTTCCATTTCAAACTTTTGGATAAAATGACAATGCCAACGCAGTCTTGAACCAAAATTATCCAACTGCCACTTGAGTGTTGGATTTTCTTTTGAAGCTTTTATTTGAGCTTGATAAATTTGCCGAACACTGATACATCCCCAAGCAATATATGGCGAAAGCCGACTACAACCTTTGCGAGAAGCCAAAGGTTTTGAGAGCGATTTTGCATAATTCTTTACTCTTTCGTTCAGAAAAGAATGAAGATAACGATGAGCAAAACTTTCTCCTCCGGGCTGTTGTGCTTTATTGAAAGTATAGTCTTTGAAAAGTATCGCAGGATTGTTGATTACTTGAATGGGCAAATTTTCTGGTAATTTCAAATTCGATTCAATATTATTGAAATCAGCTTCTGCCAATGGCTTACTCATGTACTGATGCCACTCTTTTCCCCAGTTTTCACGATTGCGTTTGCCTCTCACTACCCCATTGTTCTGAAATTCCAGCCAAGTAATTTGCTCTTGTTTACAGAAAGTACTTACGGCTTTGTCTCGGTCATAAGTAATTTTAAGCCCTGTTTCTTGATGTGAAAAGATTTTATGAATCGTTTCTTTTTTGTGTAAAGTTTCCAAAGAGGAGGTTACTTCTCCATAAATAATTTTAATAGAAAGTTGCGGATGAATACTTTGTAATTGTTGGTTTAAATCCTGTAAAGCCTCCCAAACAAACTGCCAATGGCGAGCAGAATAATGGGCATCTTGCATCAGCGAGGGTTCAAAGCAATAGAGCATCAAAAGCGGTTTATTATCCGCCAATGCTTCTTTCAAGGCTTCGTTGTCTCTCAAACGAAGGTCACGTTTAAACCACAAGATATTGATCACTTATTTTGATAGGACATTTGAGTACTTTATAAATCTTGAAAGGAGTATATTTGTTTTGAGAATGAGTTGTAATTTGTAGAATCACTCATACTTATTTGAAACGCAAAGCTGAATTTCTAATGTCCATCTATCTCAACATTCACACACATCATCCTTCCACAGAAAAAGATACTTTGAGTATTATTAATGCTCAAACGGCTTCGGGTTGGATGGATATGGCTGTGGGAAAATTTTCGGTGGGTTTGCATCCGTGGTATATCAAACCTGAAAGGATTGATGAGGATTTTGCTCAATTAGAAAAATTGGCTCGCCAGCCAAACGTTTTAGCCATTGGCGAATGTGGCTTGGATAGATTGATAACTTTAGATTTAAGATTTCAAGAAGAAGTATTTATCAGACAAATTCGTTTGGCAGAAAGCTTGCAAAAACCTGTGATTATTCATTGCGTAAAGGCTTTTTCGGACTTGATTGCCTTGAAAAAAAAGTTGAAAACCAGTATTCCAATGATAGTTCATGGCTTTAATAATAATGCCCAAATTGCCGAAGAATTAATTAAACATCAATTTTATCTTTCTTTCGGAACGGCTATATTAAATTCTGAATCGAATGCCAGTAAAATCATCTCAACTATGCCAATTCAGCAGTTATTTTTAGAAACAGACGACAAAAATTGCTTTATTTCGACTATATTTGCCCATGCTTCAAACTATTTAAACCAGCCTGTTGAAGTTTTACAAGAACAAATATTACAAAATTTCAAAATAGTAGTAAGTGTCGATTCGAGCGTGGTATGAAAAAAAAATCAAGAGTCAAAAAACCGGTTGCGAAAGAGATTAAAACGGGTATTCCTCACACACCACTATCCATCCACTACCAACCAATTAGTATGCAAAGAAACTTTTATAAAGCCCATCCATGGCATGGCATCCAGATTGGAGAGAACATGCCGAAAGTAGTTACTGCTTTCATCGAGATAGTATCAACAGATACTGTAAAGTATGAAATCGACAAAGAGACTGGTTATTTGAAAATCGACCGTCCTCAAAAATTCTCTAACATCGTTCCTGCCTTGTACGGCTTCTTACCTCAAACTTACTGTGGTGAAAATACTGCTCAGTTTGCTCGTGAGCAATCAGGAAAAGCGATTGAATCAGGCGATGGAGACCCATTGGATATTTTAGTTCTTTCTGAACGTACTATCACACATGGAGATATTATTTGTCAGGCTATTCCAATCGGTGGAATTAGAATGATTGATAAAGGAGAAGCAGATGATAAAATCATTGCTGTTTTGAAAGGCGATTCATTATATGGTGGCTGGACAGACATTTCTCAGTGTCCAAAACCAATTATCGACCGTTTGGTTCACTATTTCTTAACGTACAAAAATATCCCAGGCGAAGAAAAAGTAGCGGTTGATATTGATGAAGTTTACGGTGCAGAAGTAGCTCACCAAATCATTTTGAAATCAAGAGAAGACTACCGTAACTTGGTAGGATAATATAAATTGATTTGAAAATTTGAGGATTTGAAAATCTAATAAGGATTTGAAGATTTGAAAATGTTGTAAAGTATGAATTATGATTTTTATAATCCTTTCTCGCTTACAATTTTCAAATCTTCAAATCCTCAAATTTTCAAATTAAAAAATTACACCACCACTTCCCCGTACAAATCAAACTCCTCTGCACGATTTACTTTTACGTTGGCAAAATCGCCCAAACGCACGTATTGCGTAGCTGGAACTAAAACTTCGTTATCCACTTCAGGCGAGTCGAATTGTGTTCTTCCAATAAAATACCCACCTTCTTTTCTGTCGAATAGTACTTTGTAAGTATTCCCGATTCTGTTCTGGTTCAATTCCATCGAAATATCTTGTTGCAAAGCCATAATTTCGTCGGCACGCTCTTGTTTTACTTCCGCAGGTACATCGTCTTCAAAAGTGTGTGAATGCGTATCGTCTTCATGCGAATAAGTGAAAACACCCAGACGGTCGAAACGCATTTTTTCAACAAACTGATAAGTTTCTTCAAAATCTGCTTCGGTTTCTCCTGGATGCCCAGAAATCAAAGTTGTTCTCAAAGCAATTTCTGGTACTCTGTCACGAATGGCGTTGATTAAATCTTCAGTTTTTTCACGAGTAATACCACGACGCATTCTTTTCAATACTTCTGTAGAACCACTTTGTAAAGGCATATCCAAATACTTACAAATGTTTGGATATTTTGCCATTGTGTCTAAAACATCCATCGGGAAACCTGCTGGATAAGCGTATTGCAAACGAATCCAATCAAGTCCTTCGATGTCGGCAAATTGCTCTAACAATTCAGAAAGATTACGCTTTTTATAAATATCTAATCCGTAATACGTTAAATCTTGGGCAATCAATATCAATTCTTTTGTACCACGTTTTACTAATGATTTTGCTTCAACGACCAAATCTTCAATAGAACGAGAAACGTGTCCGCCACGCATCAAAGGAATAGCACAGAAAGAACAAGGACGGTCGCAACCCTCCGCAATTTTCAAATAAGCATAATGTGTTGGCGTAGTGAGTAAACGCTCGCCGATGAGTTCGTGTTTGTAGTCTGCTTTTAGCGTTTTTAGCAAACGAGGCAATTCGTTTGTGCCAAAAAAAGCATCAACGGCTGGAATTTCAGCCTCTAATTCATCTTTATAACGATGCGACAAACAGCCCGTAACGTACAATTTATCAATAATGCCAGATTCTTTGGCATCCACGTATCTCAAAATTGTATCAATAGATTCTTGTTTGGCATTATCAATAAATCCACAAGTATTTACAATCACAACGTTGGCATCGTCCTTTTTAGATTCATGTGTAACATTCATGCCATTACCTTTCAATTGCGTGTAAATTACTTCTGAATCCACCAAGTTTTTACTGCAACCCAGCGTTACGATATTTACTTTATTCTTACGTAATGTTTTAGTTTTCATTTCAAGAAGCCCAAATGCTGATGGGAAATTTTTAATTAGCCTGCAATTTACAACAAAATTTTTCAGCATTCAGCTTTGAAGAGAAGCCTTCGCTTTTTTCTTTTGAAGTGATGGCTTAGAAGTGTTAAAATCAATGGTAGAATTTAATTTATTTCTATTGAAAACTCTAACTTTGTTGTTCAAAAATGAAAGTATCATTCTTTTCGTGACAGAATTGTCTTGTTAATTTTCAAATTAACATATCTTCAAATTTTCAAATTATTAACATGGATTTCAATTTCAAACAATATCATGTACGTTCAATCAACGCCGCTTCAGCCGAAGAGCGTGCAGCTATCAATCAAGAATTAAAGGATTTTTATGCTTCGTTGAACGAAGAAGATAAAAAATCTTTCAATACTCAATTACAAACTTTTATTGCCAGAGAAATGGGACGCTTGAAAACGGATTATGAGGCGATTAAGCGGAATGAGCTGTAAGCTGTCAGCTGTGAGTCATCAGCTTTGAGTTATGAGCTTTTTTTGTCAATATGGTTTTAAATTAAAAAGCTCAAAGCTCGTTGCTTATAGCTCATAGCTCAAAGCTTATAGCTGAATACCTAAAAATCATAACCAATTGAAACTCCTGAAACATTAGCTTTTGAAGATGGTGTTGAGAAACCACGCAAAGAATCAGATGCACCAATGTTGATTCTTTCATAACGGAGTTTGATAGTCAACTTTTTAATTCTTGCTCCGATTTCGATAGACGGCGATAATTGTTTCTTCAAATCTAATTCAGCATTTGGCATATTTAGATTCTTCTCGTCTAATTTTATTTTTGATAAAACAGGATAACTTGCTGAAATTCTTAGCGTTAATTTTACTTTAGATTTTGTAGTGTAATTAACTTTTGCTCCAAAAGTAGGAGAAAGGAATTTATATTTTTCTTGAACAGTAAGCGGATTTCCCTCTGTTCCGTATTCGGAAGTACGATTCCAGAATTTTCCTTCAATACCCAAAAATGGTTCAAGTACCCAATTGGTGCTGTCTTTTAGCTTGAAAGGCACGCCCACATCTACATTAAAAAAGCCACCATTGTATCTTTTTTGTGGATAATTAGGGAGAAGGTTGGCATTTCCAACATTAAATTGTTTATCAAACACGTTAGATAAAGAAGCGGCCTCAACAGCGTTTTTCTGAGAAGTACTTAGGCTTTTAAATAAACCTGTGCCAAAAGTAATATTTGTTTTGGGGCTTGCTTGTATTTTCAGTTGTAGCCCGATTTCTCCAACAATACTTTTTTCAAACCAATCATAATTCAAGACCGAAGCCGTTGGACGAATCGTGATAAACTTCAGGCTATCAGCTTTTTGGGCTGAAACACCAAAAGAAACAAAACTTGAAAGTATGAAGAAAAGTATAAATCGTCTCATTGTAAATCCTGAATCTAATGTTTGATTATCAAAATAATCAAACGCAAAAGTACGGTTTTAATTGTCAAAAGTACGACAATTAAACTGGCTTTTACCCTTAAAATTTCTTAAATTTTATCATATCTTCTTATCTTTAATTTGTTGTCATTTTGAAACGAAAATGATAACAACATTTTAAAAAGATGTAATTTTGGCGTATGCGAATAGACCCATCAACCATAGAGAGAATCCGACAAAGTGCTGATATTGCCGACGTAATCGGCGACTATGTTTCCTTAAAGAAAAAAGGAGCAAACCTTTGGGCTTGTTGTCCTTTTCATGGCGAAAAATCTCCTTCTTTTTCTGTATCACCTGCCAAAGGTATTTATAAATGTTTCGGTTGTGGAAAAGCAGGCGACTCTATCCGTTTTATTATGGATATTGAAGGCTTGGGTTATGGTGAAGCACTTCGCCACCTTGCCAAGAAGTACGGCATCGAAATCCAAGAAACGCAACTTACTGATGAACAACAATTGGCACAAAATGAACGAGAAAGTCTTTTAATCGCTCTGAATTATGCCAAAAATTACTATCAAAATAACCTTTTTCAACATGACGAAGGGCAATCTATTGCGTATCCTTACTTCAAAGAAAGAGGTTTTAATGATAAAACCATTCGTACTTTTGAATTGGGATATAGCTTAGATAGTTGGGATGCTTTTACGAAAGAAGCCCAGAAAAATGGCTATAATTTGGATATTTTGGTAAAAGCTGGACTCACGATTCTAAAAACTAATGAAAACGAAAGTACTTATCAAAACCAAAAAACTTTCGACCGCTTTAGAAACCGAGTTACTTTTCCGATTCATAATGTAGCAGGGAAAGTAATTGCCTTTGGAGCAAGAATTCTGAAAAATGACAAATCACAAGCCAAGTATTTAAACTCGCCTGAAACCGAAGTTTATCATAAATCAAATGTACTTTACGGGATTTTTCAAGCCAAAAATGCCATCAGAACCAAAGACGTTTGTTACTTGGTAGAAGGTTATACCGATGTCATTTCATTGCATCAAGCAGGTATCGAAAATGTAGTGGCTTCGTCGGGTACTTCATTGACGATTGAGCAGATTCGTTTAATTGCCCGATTTACACAAAATATCACCGTTTTGTACGATGGCGACCCTGCGGGAATTAAAGCGTCCTTGCGAGGAATGGACATGATTTTGGAAGAAGGACTCAATGTAAAACTCGTAGTTTTTCCAGAAGGCGAAGACCCCGACAGTTATGTTCAGAAAATTGGTTCAGAAGCCTTTGTCGATTATATTCAAAAAACCGCAAGCGATTTTATAACTTTCAAAGCTGAACTTTTTCTGAAAGAAGCAGGAAATGACCCTTTCAAAAGAGCAGAATTAATCAAAGACATGGTGGCAAGTATTTCTAAAATTCCAGATTCAATCAAAAGGTCTGTATTTTTTCAGAAAACCGCCAATTTGATGCAAATTGATGAAAGAGTACTGATTTCGGAAAGTAATAAAATTACGCTTGAAAGAGGAAAACAAAAAGAAAAAGACACACAGAGAGAGTCAAATCGTCAGCGATTACAAAATGATTTACCTTCGGGCGTAACCCTAAGTAAACCCAAAGAAAATATCAATTTTGATGATTTACCAAGCTTTTCAGAAGAAGAGGAGTTTTCGGGTTTTCCTATGGATACTCCTCCGCCAAAAACGCCGAATCCAGTAGAAAGCACCAAAAGCGTTCCTTCAGGAATTACTTTACAGGAAAGAGAATGTGTAAGATTATTGGTGAATCATGGCTTTAAAGATGTTGACCCAGTTGTAGCACCAGGCGTTACATTGATGCAATATATTTTGTCGGAGATTGAAGGAATCAATTTTGAAACCCCTATTTATCAGCGTATTTTATCACTTTGTCGTGCGAAATTCTTAGAAGGCATCGTTTTAGATACAAATTACTTTATTAGTCATAGCGATAACGCCATTCAGCAAGAAGCCATCAATTTAGCTACCGAACGCTACGCCGCTTCGGAAATTTGGCTCAAGTATGAAATTATTGTTCCTACCGAAGACGATAAATTGGCAGATTTAGCCTATCAAAATATTCTTAGAATCAAGAAGGCTTTTAATGACCAACAGATGAAAAATTTAATTCAACAAATGGCAACAACCAACGATGCAGCCGAGCAAACGCATTTACTCAGTTTGTTTATGGAAGCAAAAGCCATAGAAAAGCAAATTGCGAAAGAGCTTGGAACTGTAATTGGAAGATAGAAATAAACAAAACCACAAAAGATGATAAAGAGATTATATTTGGTTCGTCATGCTACTGCTTCACAGTCGGTTAGTCCCGATATAGTGCGTCCACTTACTTCCAGTGGCATGATTGACGTGGCTCGTATGGGCAAATTTTTATCCAAAAAGATAGAAAACCCAGTGGATTTAGTCATTACTTCTAATGCCGAACGTACACAAATGACGGCAAAAGTATTATGTGAACAATTGGGAATTGACGAAGACAAAGTACTTGTACGTCGTTCTTTATACGAAAGTTCGCCAAAGCATTATTTGGATGCCATCAATGCCATTCCTGAAAATGTACAAACAGCTATTTTGGTAGGACACAATCCGAGCATCAGTTATTTTGCAGAGTACTTAACTCACGCAGAAATTGATTCAATGCCCACTTGTGGCGTAGTAGCCATGACGATTGAGCATTTCACTTGGGCAGAAGTAGGCAAAAAATCAGCAACGCTTACTTTTTACGAAACGCCAGAAAGTATTTTGGGGAATTGAGGGTTTGAAAAGGAGAGGGTAGCGTGTATCACTCACACACTACCCCTTTCTATAAAAATGTTCTTTGAGTAATTAGAAACGTCTATTCACCAGTAAGTTGTTTTTGGACAGACAAAACAAAGTCGATAGAAACATTTGCTAATTTAGCACTTTGTTCAAGCGTCAGCTCCATAGAAAGAGCATTCATAATGGTTTCTGTTTTCACTGCTAAGTTTTCAGCTTCTCTTGCTTCTTGTATTTTTTTACTTTCGTTTTTTACCGCCAAAGCATTAGCCGAAATAGCCATTTCATAAGCTAATTTTTGTTCTGGCGTCATGTTACGAATGTCTAATTCAGATATAGCTTTTTTGAGCCAATCCTCATTCCAAAAAGTAGGAAACTGTGATGTTTCTGTAACTTTATGTAAATTTTGCATTGTATAAATGAGTTTATCTAAATCAGTTGTTACTTCTGTTTGCTTCTTTTTGAACTTGTCAAGTTCTACTGTTACGAACGACATTTGGTCGTCAATAGTTTCATTTTTGGAATTGCGAAGTATAGCAATGTTATGATAGTCAGTTATTTGTGAAAAAATACTTTTTGCTAAAATTCCAATACAATAAATCCTTGGTAGATTTTCAAATTTATACTCACCTTTCTTTACTAAGGTATTAAAGCGATGTAAAACATAAAATTTCATGCGTTGGATAAACTCAGGGTATTCACTCAACTGCATTTCCACGATAAAGTGATTTTCATTTTCATCAACACAAGCAATGTCATAAATCCCGCTACGGCTGTCTATTGTAATGGCAGAAATATCATTTTTAACAAACTCGACTAATTTTATTGGAATAGATGAGTCTATTAAGGCTTGTAAAGCCTTTTTTAGAAAAGTAGTGTCCGCTTCATTTCCAAAGGTAGCCTTAAAACCATAATCTGAAAGGATTGAGATAAACCTTCTATTTTCGTTGTAAATGTCCATATAATCAACTACTTAATTAAACTTAAATTTACAATATTTTCTTGTTTTAAGAAAGCTAACCAAGTACTTCAACTGATTTTAGGCTCTCCTAAGACCTACAAAAAAGAAGAGCATCACACTCTGGGAATGTTGACATAATTTACGAAACTTGAATCATAAAGCGTGCGTGACGCTCTTTACCATTTTAGTTCGTAGGAAAAACCTAAGAATAGTTTTATTCATAATTACCAAAACTTCCACCAAGGGGACGCTTTTTGAATCTGAGTATCATTTTCGGAAACTGGATTCTTTGGAAATTCAGCGTACTTTTTTTCTATTTCTTCTTCTTGTGCTGCTGCCTTTGGATTATGAAATACATCCTCTTTTTCATTTTCAGTACCAGCAGTTCCTTTTTGATTTGTGCTATTCTCTGGTTTGAAAAACTCTCCTTTGTCGTCCATACCTATTGGGAATATTGTCCTTTTTCTCCATTCTGACGTTTGAAGTTCTGTGATAGGAATAGAGTTTGCTTTTTCATCAAAGCTTCCTCTTGCTTTTATTGTAATATCTTCTTCAATATTAGTGTCTGCACTTGCGAAAAAAGCAACAGTATTATAAGGGATTTGTAGAAGAAAAATCTGTGTTTTATCTCCAATCTTATAAATATCAAGTACTTTAAAAAAAGATTTTGCAGGTAAAAGTGCGTGTCCCAATTTTTCAGATTCGGGAAAAAAAGATAAATCAGTCGCATTCGAAGAAGCAATTAAATAACGTAGATTAGTTTCAAGTCCTCCACCTTTGAAAGACATATCTACAAGACCTCGTTCCATTAAAATTTGTCCAACCTCATATTTTGAGATTAAGTCTTCTGAAAGTGTAGTGTCTCTGTAATATAGTGTTAGTCCACTGAAGGTTTGATTGTAAATTTCGTCAAACGGAACGTTATTCATGTCAAGCATTTGATTTTGTGTTTAGATATTTTTTATAATGTGTAATGACCTCTACTTGCTAATATTTCTATTCTTTTCTTCTCAAAGCTAAATAATCCCCAAACCTCTCCCAAACTTCCCAATCAATAATTACAAAAAACTTATTAAACGGTAAATATCTTAGTAGAATACTATTTTTTGTATTCTGTATTTTTGTAAATAGGCTATCGCATTGTACATATAGCCAATCGCACAGTAAAAGTGAGCTATCGCATTGTGTATATAAGCAATCGCACGGTGTGAATAGGTAATCTTACAGTGTATTTAACCAATCGCACAGTGAGTATAAGTAATCGCACAGTATATATAGGCAGTCGCACGGTTCGAATAGCTAATCGCACGACGTAAATAGGTAATCGCAAGCTGTGAATGAGCTATCGCATTGCTATTATGAGTGATGTGATTTTAAAATGAAGGTAAATGACTTTCGGTGTACTCATGGCATGACTCACTTCACCACTTTGTAAAGCAAGAATAAGCTATCAGTCATGCCATGAGTAAATAAAATGTGTGAAATAACTCATGGCATGACTCACTTCACTACTTTGTAAAGTAATAATAAGCTATCGCTCATGCCATGAGTATATAGTTGTTGCTAATAATCAATTGTTTATAATGCTTTTTTCAGAACGGCTTGTCTTGTTGTGAGTTGTTTGTTTAAAAGTACTTTTTCTGTCCAAGCTAATATTTTATAGGGGAAGTTTTTCTGGAAAACTATCTCTATCGAACGCTGTGTTGCTGGATAATTTAAAGCATATACTTTTAAATCTTTCTCTTGCAATGCTGTGCCTGTATAATCTTTAATTTCACCTTTTGCCTGTTGGATGGTAGGCGATTGCTGTGTTTCACTGCAAAACTTTAAACTTGGAATAATCTCAAATTCATCTTGTGGCAAAGTTTCGGGTGAGAGTCTAATTCTATTCCAAATTTCATCTTCTAACCATACTCTTTTCAGTTCCAAGCTTTTTGAAACTTTATTATTGGCATAACTTTTTTCTTCTATTTGATAAGCCCGATTGTGTTGATTTAGTTGATATACAAGAAGATTTGAAAGCGATTGAAACGAATGAGTCACTTTTGGAGCATGAGGAAACAGCTTTATATCAAGCGGAGCGTAAACAGTACTTATCGCAGAAAAATCATATTTTTCTTGCAAACTCATTTTTAAAACATTTATCGCTTCGGATGATTGGTTAGAAGGAGTTTCTACTTGCTTATCGGTATCAAAAGGCTTAATAGCAAAAGTCAAAGTTGCTTCTGCTTGGGTGATTTTCCCAGCTATTTCTTCTTGGATTTGATAAGTACTTGTTTCTGTTTTACCTGCTGACCAATAATTTGTAAATACCTTTTCCGTGGCAGAGGGTGAAGTGAAAAGTGGCGTTTCTGGTTTTTTGGGTTCTTGCTGATAAACAGTAGCTTTTCTGGCAAAAGCAAAAATAACAGCCATTGTTACCCAAATAGCTAAAAAGTTGTTTCTGATGAAGTGATTCATTCGATAAAGATTTTCTATGAATTGTATGATAAGCCAATTTACACATTTTCAAGAAAATCCGTATCTTGGATTGAGAATCAAATTAATCAACAAATGAAAAAACATTTATTCAAAACAGCCTTATTATTACTGACTACTTTTAGTTTTGTGTCTTTGGCACAAATAGAAAAAGCTCCAGCACGAGCAGAAGGAGAAGGACAATTCAATCGCATGATTATCAGAGGGGTAAACCTTATCAATGGCACAGGTTCGCCGATGCAAGGGCCTTGTGATATTGTGGTAGAGAAAAACAAGATTGTAGAAATTAAGGTAGTCGGTTATCCGGGTGTGCCAATTGACCCCAAAAATCGCCCTCAATTAAATGCAGGCGATAAAGAATTAGATTGTACAGGAATGTATATGTTGCCGGGCTTTGTAGATATGCACGGACACATCGGAGGTAAATCGCAAGGTACTCCAGCAGAGTATGTATATAAACTATGGTTGAGCCATGGTATCACTACCATCCGAGACCCATCAGCAGGCAATGGTTTAGAATGGGTTTTAGACCAAAAAGCTAAGTCATTAAAAAATGAAATTACCGCTCCAAGAATATTAGCTTATACTGCTTTTGGCATGGGAGCAAAAGAAACTATTTCTACGCCCGAGCAAGCCAAAGCATGGGTTGAAGAAAATGCAAAAAAGGGAGCTGACGGCATTAAATTTTTTGGAGCAAGACCAGAAGTAATCGAAGTAGCTATCAAAAGAAACAAAGAATTAGGTTTACGTTCGGCATATCATCATGCACAAGTAGATGTGGCTCGTTGGAATGTATTAAACTCTGCCAGAGCAGGACTTACCTCGATGGAACATTGGTACGGTTTGCCAGAAGCACTTTTCGACCATCAAACCATTCAGGATTATCCAGCCGATTATAATTATAGCAATGAACAAAATCGTTTTGAAGAAGCAGGAAAATTGTGGAAACAGGCTGCAAAACCCGGTTCAAAACGTTGGAATGAAGTAATGGACGAATTGTTGAAATTAGATTTCACTATCGACCCTACTTTTAATATTTATGAAGCCAATCGTGAATTAATGTTGGCTCGTCGTGCCGAATGGCATGAAGAATACACCATGCCACAATTATGGCGTTTTTATCAGCCTTCACGTATTTCGCATGGTTCGTATTGGCAAGAATGGGGAACAGAGCAAGAAGTACAATGGAAAGAAAACTATAAACTATGGATGGCGTTTATCAACGAATATAAAAACAGAGGAGGAAGAGTAACGGCAGGTTCAGACTCAGGATTTATCTTTCAGTTGTATGGTTTTGCTTATATCCGTGAATTAGAATTGTTAAGAGAAGCTGGTTTTCATCCTTTAGAAGTAATTCGTGCGGCAACCTTAAAAGGTGCGGAGGCTTTGGGAATGGCAGATAAGATTGGTAGTATAGAAGTAGGAAAATTGGCGGATATGGTGATTTTAGAAGAAAATCCACTGAAAAACCTAAAGAATCTTTACGGAACTGGAGCAATCAGATTGACAGAAAACAACGAAGTTGTACGTGTTGGCGGAGTAAAATATACGATTAAAGACGGAGTACTTTACGATGCTAAAAAACTTTTAGCCGATGTTCGTAAAATCGTTGCTGATGCTAAAAAGAAAGAAAACTTCGAGATATTTCAACCCGGTTTAGAGAAAAAGAAAGGAACGAAAGTACAGGGGAGTAAGGAGTAAGTAGGAGTGCTGAATTGCAAATTGCGAGTTATGAATTTTAAATTCTCAATATGCAATTGAATCAGTAAAATAAGTAATACTAAGGATACTAAAACCAATAGTTTTAATTTTCCACTCAGAAGCTGTTTAAACTTTCTTGTTTTTCTGTTAGTGGGTGAATTAATTCGCCCGCTAACAGAAAACAAGATTTTGAATATTAAGATTTATTCTGCAAATCATTTTCAATCACTAACTTTCAAATCTTCAAATTAACAAATCTTCAAATTAACAAAGAATCTCATTCAGATTGTATAAAAAATTTGCTTTTCACGGCGTTGGAGTTTTACTTTGCAACATCAAGTCAATTTTCCTCCGAGGAATTCCTCCTCAACAGGTAATTGATTTATAAAGAAGAAGGGAGAGAATAGGCTCTATGAACTTCTGGCAACCTACCGCTTCGTAACGGCAAGGTGCTAATTCCTACCTGATAAATGAAACAAATTTTGTGGACACTCAGGAAATATAAACCAATTACGATTACTCTCCCAGTTATTTTTTGCTGTTAAGTTTTCGTCAGGTTTACGATTTAATTATTCGTTAATCGTCACGTTTTCGTGACCTTAATTTGTCAGCTTTATGTCAAAATTTATTCGAGTAACAACAGGCAATTACCTGATTGTTCATGGCTTCGACGCCAACAACAAAGAAATTATCGAAGAAGTAAACGTTGCCGAAAAAACGGTGAAAATTGTTGCTATCAAACGTATTCAGTCTATTTCAGAAAAATACATTTTAGTAACAGGTTCGCATGGCAGAATGATGTATTGGGAATACGAGGAAAGTTTTGAGGATTTACAAAAGCAATTATCCTATAATTCACTTTTGGTTGAGTAAATAAAGGTTTCACACAAAAGAGTATTGAAGCTCATTTTTTATACATTGAATAATCTTTTTAAATACAATCAGCCTTTCCAACTCGAAGCGGGAGGTATTTTACCAGAGCTTGAACTGGCTTATCAAACTTTGGGAGAATTAAATAAAGACTGCTCGAATGTAGTCTGGATTTGTCATGCTTTCACAGGAAGTCACGATGTAGAAGACTGGTGGCAAGGTTTAGTAGGAAGAGGAAAATTATATAATCCAGACAGACATTTTATTATTTGTGTGAATGTATTGGGTTCGCATTATGGAAGTACAGGGCCGCTTTCCATCAATCCAGCCACGGGCGAGCCTTATTATCATACATTTCCATTCATTACCATTCGTGATATTGTAAATTCATTTGATTTGCTTCGTGAACATCTGGGAATACAGAAAATAAAAACTTGTATTGGCGGTTCTTTAGGCGGACAGCAAGCCGTAGAATGGGCGATTTCGCAACCCGATTTAATCAAAAACTTGATATTAATTGCTACCAATGCCCAACACTCTCCATGGGGGATTGCCTTCAATGAGTCGCAAAGAATGGCGATAGAAGTAGATCCAACTTGGAAAGAAAGCCATCCGCAGGCAGGTATCGAAGGCATGAAAGCCGCCAGAGCAACGGCTTTGATTTCGTATAGAAATTATGAAACCTACGGAATTACACAAGCCCGTAATGATGAACCGCTGGGGAAAGCTCATAGAGCGATGGGTTATCAGCGATACCAAGGAGAAAAATTGGCACAGCGATTTAATGCCTATTCTTATTATGTACTTTCACAAGTAATGGACTCGCAAGATGTTGGTCGTGGTCGTGGAGGACTTGTACAGGCACTTTCGCAAATCAAGGCAAAAACCTTGGTAATGGGCATCAAGTCGGACACCCTTTTCCCAATTAACGAACAAGCATTTTTGGCAAAACATATACCCGGAGCAACTTTTCAAGCATTAGATTCCTTGTACGGACACGACGGTTTTTTGATAGAAAGCCAATTAATCACCAAAGCCATTAAGTTATGGAAAAAATTTGTACGTTTAGATGTCAATCCAATGTATGATTTCTTTAAGCGATTGGAGAAGAAAGAGGTGGCGGTGTAAGGAATTATGAGTTTTTAATTATGAATGATGAGTTAGGCTTGTACGAAGGATTATGGAAATTGTTGATTTTGGCTTTCGGATGTCGGATTTCAGATTCATACTTTTTTTAGAAGTATTTTAAAAAAGAGGGTGTTTCCTAAAATTTCTGAAATCAGAAACCCCAATTCCTAAATAGCTTTAAAATTCGTACATAACTAAAGATGAATTGAGTAAATACTCTTAATTTTAAAATCAAAAAAGCGGTTGAAATTAATTTTTCGACCGCTTTTTTGATACATTCTGCAATACTAAACTCTATTCTAATAATACTTTTCCATCCTGTATAATTCCCTGATTTTGAATTGAGTAGAAATGATTTCCTCTGCCGATGTCTCCGACCAAGATTTTAGTTTTCTTGACAAAAGTAGTTTCTGCTACTTTTTGACCTAATACATTGTACAATTGGAAAGTACTTTCGCCTTCTAAATCAGTTTCAATATTAAGTTCATGAATTGCAGGATTTGGAAATACTTTGTGAGCATTAATTTTAGGCTCAATGGTAGTAGTTTCAATTCTTGCGGCATCATAAGCCGAACCACCATTAGGAATTATTGCATCAGGGCTAACTTTAATGGCATTACTTGCCGAACTCACACAACCATTAACCGTACAAGTAGCAGTATAAGTCGTAGCAGTATTTGGACTGACTGTGATAGAATTCCCAGTAGCACCATTACTCCAAGTGACTGTACCATTACAGCCTGTGGCTGTGAGGGTAGTTGTGGTGGTTTTGTTTTCTTTGATTTTTATAATCCAGTAATCCATTACTTGACCCCCATAATTAGAAGAGTTTGATGAACTACCAAATATATATTCACCATCTGGAGTTAGTAATAAGTCATATTTACTACCACCAAGACCAATTCCTTCAAAAGTTTTATCCCAAACTTTTTGACCATTAGCGTTAATTTTTATAAGCCAATGACCTTGAGTCTGTTCCGATTTATCTATACTAATACCTGAAAAAGAAGAACCGCCTAATAAAAATCCTCCATCTGGGGTAACCATAATTTTCATAAGCTCATCATTCTTATCTCCTCCAAAAGTTCTATCCCAAATTTTTGTGCCTTTGCTATCAAGTTTAATAATCCAAAAATCATCATATCCTATATCACCTCTATAATTTTCAGATTTATCACCACTGATACTTGAACGAGAACTCCCTCCCAGTAAAAAACCACCATCTGGTGTTAAAATGACATCTGGAGACTTTTCAGAGTTATTTCCTCCGAAAGTCTTATCCCATATTTTTTTGCCATTTACATCTATTTTTATAATCCAGTAATCAGAAGTATAAAGACCTTTGCTATTCTCAGATTTATCACCACTAATATTTGAATTAGAATCTCCCGCTAATAAATAACCACCATCTGAGGTTTGGACAATATTAGAAAGTATATTGGTACTGGTGCTGCTACCTCCAAAAAATTTAGCCCACTGTTTGTTTCCATTGACATCTACTTTCACTATTAGATAATCATTATATCCGTTAACTCCTGACTGAGAAGTACCACCAATTAAAAATCCTCCATCTGAGGTTCTTATTATTTTAACAAGGTAATCATCTTTTGTTCCCCCAAAAGTTTTATTCCAAATATTCTTTCCATTTGCATCTATTTTGATAATCCTATAATCCCTCCCTGTTCCTATATTCGCAGAAGAAGTACCACCAATTAAAAATCCTCCATCAGAAGTAGTAACGATTGAACTCATGTCACTTTCCATGCCTTCATAAACTTTATTCCAAATTTTATTACCGTCTGCATTAACCTTTACAATCCAACCACCTACAATATCTTCAGATTTATCGCCACTGATGATATTTGATGAAGAATTACCTCCCAATAAATAACCACCATCTTTGGTAGGAACAATACAGCTTAGATAATCATACCAATTTCCTCCATAAGTTTTCTCCCACTGCTTAACCACTGAACTTGCAGTTGTTGATTTAGATGTAATGGTAGGAGCATTTGGTTTTGCTAAGACAGTAACAGTGGTTGCAAGAGAAGAATCACTTTTACAGCCATTGATTGCACAAATTGCTTTATAAGATTTTGTAGCCGTTGGTGAAACTGTTATTGAAGTACCCGTCAAGCCACCAGTCCAAGTCAGAGTCCCACCTGAACAAGCGGTTGCACTCAACACCGCACTTCCGCCAGCACAAATGGTAGCATTACTTACTGTGATTTTTGGTTGTATGGGTTTTGGATTTACCGTAACAGTTACCGCAGCACTTGAATCACTACTAATTCCATTTTGAGAACAAACTACTTTGTAAGTCTTTGTAGCTGTTGGTGAAACAGAGATACTATTGCCCGTTAAACCACCTGTCCAAGTTAAAGTTCCACCTGTACAAGCAGAAGCAGTTAAGGTGGCGTTTGTTCCTGGACAAATAGTAGCATTACTTACTGTAATGATTGGAGTGGTTGGTTTTGTTACTGTAACAGATACTGTAATGGGATTGCTTGCCGAACTAATACATCCATTCACCATACAAGTAGCAGTATAAGTAGTAGCAGTACTTGGACTGACTGTAATAGAATTCCCAGTAGCACCATTACTCCAAGTGACTGTACCATTACAGCCTGTGGCTGTGAGGGTAGTTGTAGTAGTTTTGTTTTCTTTGATTTTTACAATCCAGTAATCAGCTTGTCCTTGTACAGAGGGTTCGGTTTTATCACCACTAATTCCTGATTCAGAATATCCTCCAAGTAAAAAACTCCCATCATTGGACATTACAATATTTGTCAAATCATCGCTTCCATCACCTCCCAGTGTTTTATCCCAAATTTTAGTCCCATTATTGTCAATTTTTACTATCCAATAATCAACGTATCCTTTTAGCACATCGGACTTATTGCCGTTAATTGCTGAGCCAGAATATCCCCCTAATAGATAACCATTATCAATTGTTGCATTCATACTTTTAAACAGGTCAACATTGTCACCCCCAAAAGTTTTATCCCAAACCTTAGTACCACTAGCATTAATCTTTATTATCCAATAATCATAAAGACCTTTTGTTTCTGATTTATCTCCGCTAATATCTGAAATAGAATAGCCTCCTAACAAATAACCTCCATCATTAGTATTAAGAACGCTGTAAAGTTGATCAACAGTATTTCCTCCAAAGGTCTTATCCCATACCTTATTACCGTTAGAATTTATCCTTACAATCCAATAATCAGAAACACCCTTAGAAGCTTCTGACTTATCTCCACTTAAGCCAGATGACGTTGTTCCTCCTAATAAAAACCCACCATCAGTAGTATTTACAACGCTTGCAAAATAATCGTCATCACTACCGCCAAAAGTTTTATCCCAAATTTTGATGCCACTACTATTTATTTTGACCATCCAATAATCAGAGCCTCCTCTTGATGCTTCTGATTTATCTGCACCCTTATTCGAAAATGAATTTCCCCCTAATAAAAATCCGCCATCAGTAGTAGCTATAATACTTGAAAAAAAATCTTGTCCGACTCCTCCAAATGTTTTATCCCATATTTTATTACCATTACCATTGATTTTAATTATCCAATAATCAGCAATATAAGCATTATAACTCCCTCCATCTCTTGAAGGTTCTGATTTATCCCTACCTACATTGGAATCAGAATTTCCAGCTAAAACGTATCCGCCATCATTAGTTGTAAGAATACTTACAAGATTATCGGTTCCATTTCCTCCAAAAGCTTTTTCCCAAACCTTGTTTCCATTTACATCAATCTTTATGAGCCAGAAATCATCATTTATAATTCCATCTGATGTAGTTCTGGTTTCTCCGCCTAATAGAAACCCTCCATCAGAAGTGGCAATCATAGTTCTGATTTTATCTGTTGCTTTGGCTTTAAGCGTTTTCTCCCATTGTTTAACCACAGAACTCACAGTTGTCGATTTAGATGTGATGGTAGGTGCATTCGGTTTAGCTAAAACATTAACAGTTGTTGCAAGGGAAGAATCACTTTTGCATCCATTTACCATACAAAGAGCTTTGTATGAACTGGTCTTAGTTGGCGTAACTGTTACCGAACTTCCTGTTAAATTACTTGTCCAAGTCACTGTACCTGCACAGCCTGTGGCTGAAAGTATCGCACTTGTTCCTAAACAAACACTGGCATTATTACTTTGAGCAATTGGTGTCGTTGGCTTTGGACTAACTGTAATTATCACTGCTGTACTTGAATCGCTTTTACAGCCATTTACTGTACAAAGTGCTTTATAAGAAGTTGTCTTATTTGGTGTTACTGTTACCGAACTTCCTGTTAAATTACCTGTCCAAGTCACTGTGCCTGCACAACCTGTGGCTGAAAGAACTGCACTTGTTCCTAAACAAACGCTTGCATTATTACTTTGAGCAACTATTGTTGTTGGTTTTGGAGTAACTGTAATCGTCACTGCTGTGCTTGAATCGCTTTTACAGCCATTTACTGTACAAAGTGCTTTATAAGAAGTTGTTTTGCTTGGCGTTACTGTTATACTACTCCCTGTTAAATTACCTGTCCAAGTCAATGTACCTGTACAGCCTGTGGCTGAAAGTACCGCACTCGTTCCTAAACAAAGAGAGCTATTATTACTTTTCGCTGTTGGTGTTGTTGGTTTGGGATTAACAGTAATCGTCACCGCCGTACTTGAATCACTTTTACAGCCATTTACCGTGCAAAGGGCTTTGTAAGAAGTTGTCTTATTTGGTGTTACCGTTACAGAACTCCCTGTTAAATTACCCGTCCAAGTGACTGTACCTGCACAACCTGTGGCTGAAAGTACCGCACTCGTTCCTAAACAAAGAGAGCTATTATTACTTTTCGCTGTTGGTGTTGCTGGTTTTGTAGTAACTGTAATCGTCACTGCTGTACTTGAATCACTTTTACAGCCATTTACTGAGCAAAGGGCTTTATAAGAAGTTGTCTTATTTGGTGTTACCGTTACAGAACTTCCTGTTAAATTGCCTGTCCAAGTCAATGTGCCAGTGCAACCTGTGGCTGTTAGAACTGCACTTGTTCCTTGGCAAATACTGCTGTTATTGCTTTGGGCTACTGGTGTTGCTGGTTTTGGAGTAACTGTAATCGTAACCGCTGTACTTGAATCACTTTTACAACCATTTACTGTACAAAGAGCTTTATAAGAAGTTGTTTTGCTTGGCGTTACCGTTACCGATGTTCCTGTTAAATTGCCCGTCCAAGTAAGCGTGCCTGCACAACCTGTGGCTGAAAGTATCGCAACGTTTCCTAAACAAACACTGGCATTATTGCTTTTTGCAACTGGAGTTGTTGGTTTTGGAGTAACTGAAATCGTCACTGCTGTACTTGAATCACTTTTACAACCATTTACTGTACAAAGGGCTTTGTAAGACGTTGTTTTGTTTGGTGTTACCGTTACAGAACTTCCTGTTAAATTGCCTGTCCAAGTCACTGTACCTGCACAGCCTGTGGCTGAAAGAACAGTACTTGTCCCTAAGCAAACATTTGTATTATTAGTTTGAGCAACTGGTGTTGCTGGCTTTGGAGTAACTGTAATCGTAACTGTTGTACTTGAATCACTTTTACAACCATTTACTGTACAAAGAGCTTTGTAAGATGATGTTTTGCTTGGCGTAACCGTTACTGAACTTCCTGTTAAATTGCCCGTCCAAGTAACCGTGCCTGCGCAGCCTGTGGCTGAAAGTACCGCACTCGTTCCTAAACAAAGAGAACTATTATTACTTTTTGCAACTGGAGTTGTTGGTTTTGGAGTAACTGTAATGGTCACTGCCGAGCTTGAATCACTTTTACAGCCATTTACTGTGCAAAGGGCTTTGTAAGTACTGGTTTTTGTTGGTGTTACCGTTACAGAACTGCCTGTTAAATTACCTGTCCAATTCACTGTACCTGCACAGCCTGTTGCTGTTAAAACTGCACTTGTTCCTAAACAAACTGAACTATTATTACTTTTTGCAACTGGAGTTGTTGGTTTTGGAGTAACTGTAATAGTAACCGCTGTACTTGAATCACTTTTACAGCCATTTACTGTACAAAGAGCTTTATAAGAAGTTGTTTTGCTTGGCGTTACCGTTACAGAACTTCCTGTTAAATTACCTGTCCAAGTCAATGTGCCTGCACAGCCTGTGGCTGTCAAAACCGCACTTGTTCCTAAGCAAACACTGGCATTGTTGGCTTTCGCTACTGGAGTCGCTGGTTTTGGATTAATCGTAATCGTCACTGCTGTGCTTGAATCGCTTTTACAGCCATTTATCGTACATAAGGCTTTGTAAGAAGTAGTTTTTGTTGGCGTTACTGTTACTGAACTCCCTGTTAAATTACCTGTCCAAGTCAATGTGCCTGCACAGCCTGTGGCTGTCAAAACCGCACTTGTTCCTAAGCAAACACTGGCATTATTACTTTTCGCAATTGGTGTCGTTGGCTTTGGAGTAACCGTAATTGTCACTGCCGTACTTGAATCGCTTTTACAACCATTTACTGTACAAAGGGCTTTGTAAGACGCTGTTTTGCTCGGTGTTACCGCTACAGCACTTCCTGTTAAATTACCTGTCCAAGTCACTGTACCTGCACAACCTGTGGCTGAAAGTACGGCAACGTCTCCTAAACAAACCGAGCTATTATTACTTTTTGCAACTGGGGTTACTGGTTTTGGTGTAACTGTAATCGTCACTGCTGTACTTGAATCACTTTTACAACCATTTACTGTGCAAAGAGCTTTGTAAGAAGTAGTTTTTGTTGGCGTTACCGTTACAGAACTACCTGTTAAACCACCTGTCCAAGTCACTGTACCTGCACAACCTGTGGCTGAAAGTATCGCACTCGTTCCCAAACAAACAGAGCTATTATTACTTTTCGCTGTTGGAGTTGTTGGTTTTGGAGTAACTGTAATCGTCACCGCTGTACTTGAATCGCTTTTACAGCCGTTGACTGTACAAAGTGCTTTGTAGGATGCTGTTTTGCTTGGCGTAACTGTTACCGAACTGCCTGTTAAATTACCTGTCCAACTCACTGTGCCTGTGCAACCTGTGGCTGAAAGTGTAGTACTCGTTCCTAAACAAAGAGAGCTATTGTTACTTTTCGCAACTGGTGTTGCTGGTTTTGGTGTAACTGTAATCGTCACTGCTGTACTTGAATCACTTTTACAACCATTTACTGTACAAAGTGCTTTATAAGAAGTTGTCTTATTTGGTGTTACCGTTACAGAACTTCCTGTTAAATTACCTGTCCAAGTCAATGTGCCTGTGCAACCTGTGGCTGTTAAAACCGCACTCGTTCCTAAACAAACAGAACTATTATTACTTTTCGCTGTTGGAGTTGTTGGTTTTGGAGTAACTGTAATCGTCACTGCAGTACTTGAATCGCTTTTACAGCCATTTACCGTACAAAGGGCTTTGTAAGTACTTGTCTTGCTTGGTGTAACTGTTACACTACTTCCTGTTAAATTACCTGTCCAACTCACTGTGCCTGTGCAACCTGTGGCTGAAAGTGTAGTACTTATTCCTAAGCAGACACTGGCATTGTTGGCTTTCGCAACTGGTGTTGCTGGTTTTGGAGTAACTGTAATTGTTACGGCTATACTCGAATCACTTTTACATCCATTTACTGTACAAAGTGCTTTATAAGTACTCGTTTTACTTGGTGTTACTGTTACACTACTGCCTGTTAAATTACCTGTCCAAGTCACTGTGCCTGTGCAACCTGTCGATGTCAGGGTTGCACTCGTTCCTTGACAAATACTGCTGTTGTTCGATTTCGCTACTGGGGTTGTTGGCTTAGGAGTAACTGTAATCGTCACTACTGTACTTGAATCACTTTTACAGCCATTTACTGTGCAAAGGGCTTTGTAAGTGCTTGTTTTACTTGGCGTAACTGTTACAGAACTGCCTGTTAAATTACCTGTCCAAGTCACTGTACCTGCACAGCCAGTGGCTGAAAGAACTGCACTTGTTCCTAAGCAAACATTTGTATTATTACTTTGAGCAACTGGTGTTGCTGGTTTGGGAGTAACTGTAATTGTTACGGCTATACTCGAATCACTTTTACAGCTATTTACTGTACATAAAGCTTTGTAAGAAGTTGTTTTTGTTGGTTTAATAGTAATTGTATTCCCTGATAAACCTCCTGTCCAAGTGATTATTCCATTCTCGCAAGCATTGGCAGTTAAAATAGTTGATACCCCTTGACATATCACTGTATTTGTAGTGGTAATGGAAGGTGAAAGTGGTTTAGAAATTAGATTTACAGGGTCACTTTCACGCACAGGATTTGTACTTACAATTCTGATTTTATATTTATCAAGCCAACTTTTGTCAGAAATTGATATTAGAATCTGTCCATTTACTTTTGAAGTTACAAAACCTAATACTTTTGGAGATGTAGGAAACTCTCCTTTTTCATCAGAAAGTTCTACTTTAAATTGATTATTTGCGTCGAAAACACCTTCAACAAGGTACGGAATCTGTATAGAACCAGTCGAACAAGCCACAATATTATTCAGGGCTATTCTAACAAGTTCATTACTCAATACAAAGGTTTTAGTACCAACCACACTCCACGCATTATTCACATCTTTTACTCTTAATTGTAGAAAATGTTGTCCGTTTGTAAGTCCTAAATTATTAAGATTAATATCAAATAACAGATTTTGAATTGTTTGTCCAACCTTGAAACTAATAGCTTTACCTTTACCTATTCCAGGGTCATTATCAATAAAGTATTCAGCATAAACCAATTCAGGCAAAGGCATTCCTAATGTTGGACTTTCTTTAATAAATGCTCTTGCACTTGAGATACTCCAATTTCCTAAAGCATCTTTGTATCTGACTGTAATAAGATGTAAGCCTTCTGATAATGTCGAAGGAATATTAATGGTTAGGTTATGTTCGATAGTACTATTTGCCGTGATTTGTACGGCAGTTCCTTTCCCAAAACCGGGGTCATCATCTATAAAATATTCTGCATAGACAAGATTAGGCAAAGACGAAGTACCAATAAGACTTTCTTTGAGAAATGAACGAGGGCTTGAAATACTCCAATTCCCTAAAGCATCTTTATATCGAACGGTTATGGTGTGTAGCCCGTCAGTTAATGTAGAGGGTAAAGGTATTGTAACGGAATGTTCTATACTACTATTGGCAGTAATTGTGATTGAACTTCCTTTTCCAAAACCGGGTTCATCATCTATAAAATATTCTGCATAAACAAGATTAGGCAAAGGCGAAGTACCGATAAGACTTTCTTTGAGAAATGAACGTGGACTTGAAATACTCCAGTTTCCCAAATCATCTTTATAACGAACAGTTACTACGTGAATACCATCACTCAAATTGGCAGGAAGTAATACAGAAAAAGTATGTTCAAAATTACTACTTTTAGCTGCAAGTGTGATAGCTGTTCCTTTCCCAAAACCGGGGTCATCGTCGATGAAATACTCTGCAAAGCTGATATTTGGGCTTGTAGAAGTACTGATAATACTATCTTTAATAAACGAACGTGGACTTGAAATACTCCAATTCCCCGAAGCATCTTTGTATCTGACCGTGATAAGATGTAGTCCATTACTCAATGTTGAGGGCATTGTAACCGAAAAGGTATGTTCGATAGAAGAACCTGCGGTAATTGGAATAGATATTCCTTTCCCAAAGCCCGGGTCATCATCAATAAAATATTCAGCATAGACGATATTTGGACCTATGTTGATATTAAAAGTAGATGTAAAACTATTACTAAGTGTAATTCTCGAAAGGTTTTTTGTGCCAAAGCCATGATTCGGGTGTAAGTATCCCAACATAAAGGCAATGACATATATATAGGCTCTCAGTAATTTCCGAGAGAATGAATACTTTTCCATAAATTCGCTGTTTGTGTAATTAGCTCAAAAAAAATACAATCACAATCAAACTATGTTAATTACCAGAACGAACGTTAATAGTGATTTTCAAAGGTGTATTCACCGTGCCAAATCCACTACTATTAAATGTAGTTACTGTAGGAATATTAGGTAAGCCAGACTGAACATAGGGATTAACGCCTGCATATATACCTATGGGCGTTTTACCAGCACCAGCCGTTTTAGCAGGAGAATTATCAGCTAATTGAAGATTGGCTTCTAAGGTATTAATATCATCCCAAGGATTACTTATCTTGAAGATAGTAGAGATATTGACGTCATTTACATTGCCAGAACCACTTGGCAAACCCGCAGGAGAAGTACAAATATTGTTGCTAATGGAATTTCCTACGGCACTTTTATCAAAAATACCAGTTGTATATGTTCCAGTATCAATAATATTATTGGAGAAAATACAACCTTCTAAATCATAGAGCAGACTTCCTCCTAATTCAAAAACATTATTTATTATGGATGCTCCTGAAAGATATGTTACTCTACTACTATTTAGAAAAATGTTATTACTAATGATACAGTTTGCACTTTTTTTATTACTGTTATATCCATTCACTCCACTATACATTACCAAAGACTGTATTAGGCTAAACCTGTCAGCATCAATGTCTACTCTATCATCAAGCCTACAACGTTTAAGAGTAATATTTTCTACATTAACATCAATTGCATTTGTAATATGTAAACCTATTAGTGTGGTGTTTTGGCTACCTTGATTGAAATATACATAACTCAGAATAGCCGTTCTTCTATCAAATGAAGCATTTGTATTATTGGCTAAATGAAAGCCGTTGCCAATAATGGTTAATTTTTTTGTAATAGTAATTGAACCATAACTTGTTGAAGATGGGTCTAAATAAATAATATCACCGTTTACAGCAGCTTTTTGGGCAGCATCAAAAGAATCATAAACTCCAACACCTTTAACACCAGTTGTGTTATTGACACGGAGAATATTCTGAGCAAAAGTGATTTGCGAAACAAAAAAAAGGGCGAGGAGGAGAAGTTTTTTCATGGTACGGGTTAATTTTTAATTTAGAGTTTTTGTCATCAAAATCATGATGAACATTAACAAATGTAAAAAGTTGCTATTGACTTTTAAGCTATTTTGCTGAAAACTTATTTTACGGCAATTGAGTATTTTGAGTGATAAAAAATATAAATAAGCGATGTTTTTTTGGGTTTTAGTTGAGCAGGAATAATACTTTGGTAAATGTTGTATGTGACAGTTTTTTTTCAAAATGTATTTTAACTCCCCAAAAAAAAGCATTTTACAAACCCCAAAAACAGAAAAATGCTGAAACCCTGTTTTTTGCTTCTCAATACGGTTTTTTAGTTTCTATAATACATTTATTAGAGACTGCTTTTCTTATTTTTATCTTCGTGATTTTAGGACTTGTATTGTACTAAGTCTTATATTTATATCTATTTTGCTTGAATCTATTTGTAAATAAATCACCCGTGATTTTATGCCTTTGCTACGTTTAAAATATACACTAACATTATTGATACTCATCTTTTTTGTTGTATTTGCTAAAGGACAAAATCCCTATCCTCGACTCTTGGAAGCTCAAAAAAGATTTAATCAAGCCAATGCCAGTCGAGATTCGGCTGAGATTGCGGAAGCAACCTATATTCTTGCTAAGCGTTTTATAGATTTAGGTTATGATGTTAAAGGTCAAAGATTACTTCTAAGAGCTTTAGCCATTAAAAAAGCTTTAAATCGCTATGAGGATGTTGGTAAAGTATTTCTGAGAATGGGGGAAATTGAAACCAATATTGAAAAGGCACTCAATTATAGACGACAGGCACTTAATTATTCGATAAAAGCAAAATCTATCAATGTGAAAATGGGGGCTTTTAGGGCTTTAGGTTATAATTACATGCTCTTAGAACGGAGTAAAGTGTATGCTAAAAAATATCCATGGGCATCAGATAGTGCAATCACCTATGCTAAAAAGACTATGCTAATAGCCGAAAGCCTCAAAAATCCTGTTGATTTAATTGAGTCTTATCTTTTGATGAGTCAGATTATGTCTTCCAAAGATTTAGAAAAGAGTATTTATTATAAAAGAAAACTATTAGATGTATGTAAAGCTAATAAACTCAATCATCGACTGATTGATTATTACTTGGAAATGGCAAAACAGTACATTCTCAGTAATAAATTACCCGTAGCTAAAATTTGGTTGGATAGTGCTGAAACCTATTTTAGGATTGAAACAAAGATTTATCATCGGCAACAAGTAGCTATTCTTCAAACCAAAGCTTCTTATTATGAAAAATTGGGTAACTGGCAAAAGGCTTTTTCCTACCAAGTGGATGCTACAAATGTAGAATTAAGACTGTTAAATGAGTATCGAAACGTTGCCATGAAAACAGTAAACATTGCCTATGAAAATGAAATAAAAAACCAACAATTAATTGCCCACCGAAGAGAGATTGAGTTACAAAAGAAAAATATTGAGGCTCACAAGCAATTTACAATCGTTATTACTATTTTACTTTTGCTTGCAGGTATTGTATGCCTACTTCTGGGTATCTTATTTATTAAATACAAAAAAATTAGCCGTTTAAATGCTCTCTTATTAAAAGAGCAAAATCATAGAACAAAGAATAATCTTCAATCTGTTTCAGATTTATTAAGTCTTCAACTTTACGGACTTTCCGACCAAGTGGCTGTTGAAGCTTTGCAGGAAGGTTTGTTGAGGGTAGAGGCGATGCTTTCTATTCATGGAAATTTATACAGAGGAGAAAAACTAATTGAAGTAAACCTCCAAAGGTATATTCCTGATTTGGTAAATAATGTTTTAAGAACCTATCACATCCAAGAAATGCAAACTGATTATACTATTGCTGTTGACTGGCTTCATGTCGAAAAAGCGACTACTCTGGGGCTTATTATCAATGAACTTGTCACCAATGCTTGTAAATATGCCTTTGCGAATCATACTAATCCGCATTTACAAATTATTTGTACTAAAAATAGTGGTATCATTAGTTTGAAACTTTGTGATAATGGTAATGGGTTTTCCCTTGAAGAGACAAAATCAAAATTTGGGCTAAAACTAATACATCTGCTCTGTGAGCAAATAAATGCGAAAGGAAAATACTCTTTTAAAAATGGTTGTTGTTTTGAGCTGTCTTTTGAATTGTAGTAAAAAACACTTACATGAATACACTATACTGTTATGCTTACTGAAAAAAATATACTTATTGTAGAAGACGATTTAATTCTTGCCGAAAATATTAAGCAAAGTCTTCAGAAAGATGGCTTTCATATCGTTGGAATTGCCAATACTTTAAAAACCGCCGTGGCAATCATGGGGAAGCATGAGGTAAATCTTGCTCTGATTGATATCCAACTCAAAGGAAATGATAATGGCGTACTTGTGGCTTCAGAAATAAGAGCAATAAAACGCATACCTATCATCTACATTACAGGAAATACGCCACTTGAACTTCATGAAGCGATGGAAAAAACTTGTCCTGCGGCTTTTTTAGAAAAACCGCTAAGAATGCGGGAGCTTTCGGTACAGATAGATTTGGCCTTGAAAAACTTTAGTAATGGCATTTTTTCAGAGGTAGAAGTAAAACAAGAAGACTCTATCTATATAAAAGAAGTAAACAAATCTTTTTATGTGAAAATACAAACTAAAGAAATCTTGTTCGTTGAGGCAGATAAGATGAAATCAAAAATATTTTTAACCAAAAGCGAATACGCCAGAATATATCCAAACTTACCCAATCAGTACATTAGTGTTGCTGTTCCGATGATTCGTCTTACAGATAAGTTACCTTCAAACTTTATTTCTTTTCATAAATCATATCTGGTCAACCCAGATTTTATTGACAAGATAGACCCTACCTGTATTTTTGTGCAGTCTCATAAAATTCCAATTCCAGACGGCAAAAGCAAAAGTGTTCTCAGTAAGTTTAATATCATAAGAGGTAAGTAGTAATGCTATAACAATTTTTTCTTATACCATTTCTTAGGATACAACCGCATTACTTTGTCTATCAAAATAAATGCTAAAAGGCTACTGAATATTCCTACAAATGAGCCTCCCAAAACGTCTTCAGGGAAATGTTGAAAAAGGTAGCATCTTGAATAACCTGCCAAACAAGCTAAAAATAAAAACAGTACGGATAAGTATTTATTTGGAAGAAAAATTACCAATAAAGTAGCAATCGAAAAAGCGGTAATGGTATGTCCCGAAGGGAAACTATTATGTATATGAATCGTAAGCCCGTCCACAAAATGCCAATCAATATTTTTTCCAGCAAAAAAAAGGTGTGGGCGAGGTGTATCAAAACTGAACTTTAAACATACTGAAAGTAACGACCCTAAAGCTAAAGAAACTGTAAGCGTCAAGGCTTGATAAAATCTGATAAATAGAAAAACGACAATGATTGCTCCAAAAAACCAGCCTTCGCCCATTTGGGTAGCTCCTATAAAAAAAGAATCAGCCCAATTACTGTAATGGCTGTTGATGATACTCATTTGGGTTAATTTATCGTAACTAAGCACCCAAATAAGTATTGTTAGCCAGATAAATAGGTACAAAGTGAAGTATAATGAGTTGTTTTTCAGTATTTGTTTCATATCGCAAAGGTCGTGAGTACAAAGATATTTGACAATAAGTAGCTGTAATATTTTGTTCAATACTTGCCTTTGTGAAAAATACTCCCTAATTTTGCAGACTTTTCGATGAAACCAAGTGAAAAAGAGCATATTAAATACTTTTAGAATTGACATATTTCGCCTTGAAAACAAGCAGTATTTGCATGAATTTGAGGGAGATGATAATTTTTTTGCCGCTTTAGAACAGGATTTAATTGAAAAAGGACATTTTAAGGCACAGGTAACGCTTGATAAGTCGGAGGTGATGATACAGCTATTGTATCATATCGTAGGGTCGGTTGAATTAACCTGCGACAGAAGTTTAGATACTTTTGATTTCCCGATTGATGTTACTCAACGCTTAATTTTGAAGTTTTCGGATCATACCGAAGAAGTTTCTGACGAACTGATATTAATTGACAGAAACACTCAGTATATCAATGTAGCTCAAGATATTTATGAGTTTATTGGTCTACAAATTCCGATGAAAAAACTTCACCCTCGCTTTATTAATGAAGAGCAAAGTTTGAAAACATTCGATGAAGACGACGATGCTTTTGATGATGAAGAAGAGTTTATCTGGGAAGATGAGGGCGAAATAGTTTATTCAACTTCTACTGATGATGGAGAGGAAGAGGAGGAAGAAAAAGCAGAAGATGCTGAACCAGAAATTGACCCACGCTGGGCAATTTTAAAGAAATTGAACAATAATTAATCGATTTGTTCTGTCAAGTACAAATCACATTTCATAATTCACGAATCATAACATAAAGAAATAAGAAAATGGCACATCCTAAACGGAGACACTCAACGACTCGTAGAGATAAAAGACGTTCACACGATTTTGGAACTCCAAAAACTATCACTACAGATCCAACAACTGGAGAAATTCACTTACGCCACCGTGCTCACGTGTTCGAAGGAAATTTGTTTTACAAAGGTAAAATGATTGTAGAAGGTTATGCTGCACAAGCATAATATATTGATTTTGGCTACATTTTTGCGTGCTTAATGTACTGAATATCAATATTCAAAGTAAGAATTGACAAAAAAGAATCAATTTTCAAAACTATTTTCATAGAAAAACGCTGTTTCACACTTCATAAAATGTTATTTTTGTCATTCTGTTAGTGAATAACCAAATAATAATTGAATGAAGATAGGGATTGATGCAATGGGCGGAGACTACGCCCCAAAAGCTATCGTTGAAGGAATAGTATTGGCAGCACAAGAATTACCGGCTGGTGTAACTATCGTTTTGATAGGTAAAACTGCCGAAATTCAGCAAATTATTGATAACCAAAATTTTTCGGGTTCTAACATTGAAATTGTGGAAGCAAATGAAACAATAGAAATGGGTGAACATCCTGTAAGAGCATTACAGTCTAAACCCAATTCCAGCATAGGAGTTGGGTTTAAACTTTTAAAGACAGGCGTAATAGATGTATTTGCTTCAGCGGGCAATACAGGAGCAATGATGGTTGGTTCATTGTTTTCTATTAAAACTATTGAAGGAATTCAGCGTCCTCCAATCGCTGGCTTTGCTCCTCAAATAGATGGCAACCTCGCCGTAATTCTTGATATCGGTGCTAATGCTGACGTAAAACCTGAAATGTTAGTTCAATTTGGCATTTTGGGTTCTATTTATGCTAAAGCAACAATGGGAATAGAATCGCCAAGAGTAGCTTTGATGAACATTGGTGAAGAACCTGAAAAAGGCTCGGTAATTGTTCAACAAGCTTATAAACTGCTGAGCGAAGAGAAAAAAATCAATTTCGTTGGTAATATCGAAGGAAAAGATTTCTTCAAAGCCAAAGCCGATGTTATCGTGACAGACGGCTTTACAGGAAACATTCTCCTAAAAATGGGAGAGTCTTTGTATGGAATCTTATCGGATAGAGGTATTAAAGATGATTTTGTTGACAAAACAAATTATGAAGCAGTAGGCGGAAGTCCGATTATTGGTGTGAATGGTAACGTTGTTATTGCTCATGGCTCATCGTCTGCTTTAGCTACTAAAAATATGGTTCATCTTTGCCATAAAATCGTTGAATCTAAGCTTACTGAAAAAATTAAAAAAGCATTTGCTTGAAGTAATATCGAATGATAATATAAAATGCTAAAAGAGAATTTGTTTCTCTTTTAGCATCAAATTTCATTTTGTTATTTGCTCATTTCCCTTAAAATCATGACCAAAATCACTGCAGCAATCACGGGAGTACAAGGTTATGTCCCCGAAGATATATTGACTAATGAAGACCTTGCAAAATTTGTTGATACCACGGATGAATGGATTGTAAGCCGCACAGGCATTAAAACACGTCATATTTTACGTGGTGAAGGCAAAGGTACGTCTGTAATGGCAATTGAAGCAGTAAAAGGGCTATTAGCAAAAACTAATACCAAACCCGAAGAAGTAGATCTACTTATTTGTGCTACTATTTCTCCAGATCACTTTTTCCCTGCAACTGCTAATATTATTTGTGAAGCCGTTGGGATTTCTCATGTAGGTTCTTTTGATATTGCTGCAGCTTGCTCGGGCTTTTTGAATGCACTTACTACGGGTGCGATGTTCATTGAAGCTGGTCGCTATAAAAAAGTAGTGGTGGTTGGGGCAGATAAAATGTCTTCTATTGTTGATTATACCGATAGAACCACTTGCGTACTTTTTGGTGACGGTGCCGGAGCTGTTCTTTTAGAAGCTAATACTGAAGGTTTAGGAATTCAAGACTTTATTCTTAAATCGGATGGCTCAGGAGCAAATCATCTGATTCAAAAAGCTGGAGGAAGTGCTTATCCACCAACTCACGAAACTGTTGACCAACGATTACATTATATTCATCAAGAAGGACAAGCGGTATTTAAGTTTGCTGTAACAAGAATGGCTGACGTTTCTGCCGAAATTATGGAACGTAATCATTTAACAGGTGAAGACGTAGCTTTTTTAGTACCTCATCAAGCAAATAAAAGAATTATCGACGCTACTGCTAATAGAATGGGCATTGGTCCTGAAAAAGTGATGCTCACAATTCAAAAATATGGCAATACCACTGCTGCTACCATTCCACTGTGTTTATGGGAGTATGAATCTCAACTCAAGAAAGGCGATAATCTAATTTTAGCGGCTTTCGGAGGTGGATTTACTTGGGGTAGTGTGTATTTGAAGTGGGCAATTAATTCTTGAAAAGTTTATATTTAGTCTGGTTAAAACAATATTATAATTTATTTTAGGATTTATAAATAAAAGACTAATTTTGCAAGACGCTTTATTTTATCAGTAAACAACAAAATTTATTAAAATTAATTGAGGGCTTTCAAAAGTAACAATCTAACACTTTTGATAACCAAATAACAAAATGGCAACTACTGCAGACATCAAAAACGGTTTAGTAATTAAATTTAACAACGATTTATATTCAATTATTGAATTCTTGCATGTAAAACCAGGAAAAGGTCCTGCTTTTGTAAGAACAAAATTGAAGTCTTTAACTTCAGGAAAAGTAATTGATAATACCTTTAACTCAGGGGTGAATATCTATCCAGTAAGAGTTGAACGTAGAGTATTTCAATATTTATATGCTGAAGAGTTTGGTTATACCTTTATGGATAACATTACTTTTGACCAAATTACACTTAACAAAGAAATGGTTGAGGCTGCTGATTTGATGAAAGAAGGACAAGAAGTTGAAATCTTGATCAATGCAGAAACAGAATTGCCAATTTCATGTGAAATGCCTCCATTTGTAGAATTAACCGTAACTTACACTGAACCAGGCATTAAAGGCGATACTGCCAACTCTCCTAAAAAACCTGCTACTGTAGAGACAGGTGCAACGATTATTGTACCTTTGTTTATTCAAACTGACGAAAAAATTAAAGTAGATACTCGTACTTATGAGTACGCTGAAAGAGTAAAGTAACCCAACCACACTCCCTAACATGGAAAACAAAGAAATTCAGAAACTTCTTGACTTTATTGCACAATCAACCCTTGATGAAGTAAATATTGAGACTTCAGAGTTAAAATTGTCAGTAAAAAGATATGGTGTAGCTCCTGTTATTCAGCAAGTAGCTGCTCCTGCACCAGTTGTAGCTGCCCCAGCTCCAGTAGCTGCTGCTCCAGCTTCAGCCCCTGCTGCACCCGCTGCTCCAGTAGCTGCCGCACCTGCTGCTGCAAGTAACAGAGTAACGATTAAATCTCCAATGATTGGTACTTTCTATCGTTCTGCAAGTCCAGATTCTCCTTCTTTTGTAGAAGTAGGTAAAGATGTTACAAAAGGCAAAACTGTTTGTATTATTGAAGCTATGAAATTGTTCAACGAAATTGAATCTGAAATCTCAGGTAAAGTAGTTGAAATTTTGGTTGAAAATGCAACTCCAGTTGAGTTCGACCAACCTCTATTTGTAGTTGAAGTGGCTTAATTTGAAAATTGATTGATTTGAAAACCTTCAAATATATTTTTGGTTTTCAATGAATACATTCTCAAATTTTCAAATTCTCAAATTGAATCATGTTTAAAAAAATATTAATCGCCAACCGAGGTGAGATTGCTCTTCGCATCATTAGGACTTGTAAAGAAATGGGTGTGAAAACGGTGGCTGTTTACTCAACTGCCGACCGTGAAAGCCTTCATGTGAAGTTTGCTGATGAAGCGGTTTGTATTGGGCCACCTCCAAGCCGTCAATCTTACTTAAATATTCCAGCTATTATTTCGGCTGCTGAAGTTACTGGGGCTGATGCTATTCACCCTGGTTATGGATTCTTATCTGAAAATGCTGAATTTTCAAGAATTTGTGCTGAGTATGGCATCAAATTTATCGGAGCTACTGCCGACCAAATCAACTCAATGGGCGACAAGGCAACAGCGAAAGATACCATGAAAAAATCTGGAGTTCCTGTAATTCCTGGTTCTGATGGTTTGATTGATACTGTTGAAGAGGCAAAAGCTTTGGCCAAAGAAATCAAATATCCTGTTATCATCAAGGCAACTGCTGGTGGTGGTGGACGAGGTATGAGAATCATCCGCAAAGAAGAAGAATTTGATAAACTTTGGACGGATGCTAAAACTGAATCAGCTGCTGCATTTGGAAACGACGGTCTTTATATGGAAAAATATGTTGAAGAACCTCGTCATATTGAAATCCAAATTGTAGGAGACCAGTACGGTACAGTTTGCCATTTATCAGAACGTGACTGTTCAATCCAACGTCGTCATCAAAAATTGTGTGAAGAAACCCCTTCGCCAGCCCTTACTCCAGAGCTAAGAGCAAGAATGGGTGAAGCTGCCATCAAAGGTGCTGCTGCGATTGGTTATGAAGGAGCAGGAACGATTGAATTCTTAGTTGATAAAAATGGTGATTTCTACTTTATGGAAATGAATACTCGTATCCAAGTAGAACACCCTATTACTGAGGAAGTTACAGATTTTGACTTGATTAAGGAGCAAATAAAAGTAGCCGCTGGAATTGCGATTTCGGGGCAAAATTATTTCCCTAAACTATACGCATTAGAGTGTCGTATTAATGCAGAAGACCCTAAAAATGGCTTCCGTCCATCTCCAGGGAAAATTACTAATTTACATCTTCCAGGTGGAAAAGGAGTAAGAATTGATAGCCATGTATATACTGGTTACACAATTCCGCCAAACTACGATTCAATGATTGCTAAGGTAATTGTTTCAGGACAAACCCGTGAAGAAGTACTTTTACGTATGAAACGTGCTTTACAAGAGTTTGTGATTGAAGGAATTAAAACAACTATTCCATTCCACATTAAATTGATGGATGACGAACGTTTTAAATCAGGACAATTCACAACTGCTTTCATGGATGGTTTTGATTTGAGCGACCTGTAAGTAATACTTTTAGATATTGAGGCTATGTTAGAATTATACTTGTAATTTTAACATAGCCTCTTTTTATTGTATCATTCACATTTTCAATGATATATATCTTATAAAGCATAAATAATTTTCTGTTTATCTTCTGTTTTTCTAATTTTGCAAAAAAATATGATTAGAATCACTATCCTCACATTTGTCATTGGTTTGATATTTTATTTCGCCAATTTTATTGGAATAGCTCAATATGTCCATGCTGACAAGTGGTTCATTTTAGCATTTTTCTTTGCAATTTCTTATTTCAATCATTTTCTAATGAAATTGGGCTTTGCCAACAATAGAGAACATTTTGTGCAGTACTATTTAGGAAGTATTATTGTTCGCTTAATCCTAAGTGTTGGCTTCATCGGAATGTTTGGTTATCTGGGAACTAAAGACATCTATATATTCATTAGCAATTTTTTTGTACTCTATTTATGTTACACATCGTTTGAAATTAGCGGATTGTATCGTAAATTGCGACATATTTCTTAGTCAGATAAAGTAAGTAAAAAGTAAGTGTTTGATTTACAGCTTTTTATTTAAAAATGGCTCAAAGATAATTTCTTAACTCTTAATATGTTCATCCTTCAATTCGTGATGAGAAAATTATATTTTTCAAATATTTTGGCATTTCTTGTTTTTTTTGCCACATCAGTATTTGCACAACACCATTCTGAAGAATCAGCTCAGGCAGACTCTTCTACAACGACTTCAGTAGCACATACTCCGGAAGCATCAGGAGAAGCACATGAGGAAGGTAAAGTAGATTTAGGACACATGATTATGCACCACATTGGCGATGACCATAAGTGGGAGTTTGCTCATGGTGTATCTATTTATTTACCTTGTATCGTAAAAACAGAAAGCGGATTGAAAATATTTTCTTCTCGTAATTTGGAAGACGAACACGGAAATCCAGTTGCTTACGAAGGCTTGATTTTGGAACATGGTAAAATCCATGCCGAAGATGGCTCACATGTTTTTGATATTTCAATTACTAAAAACGTAGCTTCTTTATTATTAAGTGCTGTTTTGATGGTTTTAATTTTCTTCTCAGTCGCTAAATCTTATAAAGAAAGAGCTGGCAAAGCACCTAAAGGTTTCCAGTCTTTAATAGAACCCATCATTATTTTCATTCGTGACGAAGTAGTGAAATCGAATATTGGCGAAAAACATTACAGAAAGTTTTTACCATATTTATTAACGCTTTTCTTCTTTATCTGGATTAACAACTTGTTAGGTCTTTTACCGGGTGGAGCTAACGTAACAGGAAATATTGCTGTAACAATGGTTTTAGCAGTAATTACTTTCTTAGTAACTAACCTTAATGGTAAAAGTACTTATTGGGGACACATTTTTGCGATGCCAGGTGTACCGAAATGGTTGTTGGTTATCTTAACGCCAGTAGAAATCATCGGTATTTTCACAAAACCAATTTCTTTAATGATTCGTCTTTTTGCTAACATTACAGCAGGACACATCATTATGTTGAGCTTCATCGGTTTGATTTTCATTTTGAAAATTTGGACAGTAACGCCAGTAATTACGATTTTCGCCGTATTTATGAACGTAATCGAATTGTTAGTAGCATTTTTGCAAGCATTTATCTTTACAATGTTGGCATCAAGCTATATCGGTTCAGCAGTTGAAGAACACCACCATTAAGAGTGCTGAGTGCAAAGTTTTGAATTGTAATAATTATTAAAACTTTAAAAACTTTCCTCATAACACTACTTATCATTTCATTTTGTAAATAATTTTTTTCACTATAATAAAACAAATAACAATCATGTCACTTTTGTCAATCTTATCGGAAGTTTCAGTAGGTACAGGTTTAGCTGGTGTTGGTGCTGGTTTAGTAGCAATCGGTGCTGGTTTAGGTATCGGTAACATCGGTGGTCGTGCAATGGAAGGTATTGCTCGTCAGCCAGAAGCTTCTGGAAAAATCCAAGGTGCGATGTTAGTTGTAGCTGCTTTCGTTGAAGCGGTTGCTCTTTTCGCAGCGGTTATCTGTTTCTTGGTAGCTAACAAATAGTTTTTGCTATCAACTGTTACAAGATAGAACGTGTAAAAAGTAGTTTTGTACGAGGCTTCTTGTTAATACAGCAAAAAAAATCTTTCGTGGCACAAAACATTAGGTTTTGGCCACGAAGTTTTTGAAGAATACTAATTTTAAACTATAATTTATTGAGCGATACTTTATTCTTATAAGTATCAATCACAAAACATTTATTATTATGGAATTACTTACTCCAGACTTAGGTCTTATCGTATGGCAGTTAGTGGTTTTTGGCGTATTGTTTGTTGTTTTAGCTAAATTTGCTTGGAAGCCTATCATTAGTTCTTTACACGAGCGTGAAGCTTCTATTGAAAGTGCTTTAGAATTAGCTGAAAAAACACGCCAAGAAATGGCTGAATTGAAAGCTGGTAACGAAAAATTAATCGCTGATGCTCGTGCTGAAAGAGATAAAGTATTGAAAGAAGCTAAAGAAGCAAGCGAAGCTTTAATTGCGAAAGCAAAAGCTGATGCTCAGAAAGCTGGTGCTGAAGAAATTGAGAAAGCTCGTGCTGCATTTAATCAAGAGAAAGTGGCTGCAGTAGCTGCTTTAAGAAAAGAAGCTGCTTCTTTATCTTTAGAAATTGCAGAAAAAGTTTTACGTAATCAATTAGCTGACCGTTCTGCTCAAGAAGCTTTGGTTTCAACTTTATTAGCAGACGCTAAATTAAATTAGTATCAGATGGCAGGTTTTGTATTGCCGAGTGCAATCTATAAATCCTTAATCTGATTGATGATTTGAATTACGAATTAAGGTTATTGTATTCTGAAATTCAAAATCCAAAATCCAAAATTGATATGTCCCAGCAAGCCGTTGCATTCAGATACGCTAAATCCTTGCTTGATTTAGCCATAGAAAAAAGCGTGGAAAGTAAGGTTTATGAAGATATGAAACTCTTCAGTACAGTATGCCACGAAAATCATCAGTTTTATTTACTGTTGAAAAACCCAATTGTTTCACATTACCACAAGCTTACAATCTTAAAAAATATTTTTGCTGGTAAAGTGGATGCTTCTACGATGGCTATTTTTGAAATCATTACTCAAAAAAATCGTGAGGCTGTATTACCTTTAATTGCTGAAGATTATCTTGCTCAATACGAATTGTACAAAGGTATTCAAAAAGCATATATTACTACTGCAACAGCCTTGACGGCAGCTCAGAAAGCAGAGTTTACGAAAATCGTTACTGATGCAACTGGTAAGAGTGTAGAAGTAATTGAGAAAATTGACGAAAGCATTATTGGTGGTTATATCTTAAAAGTAAACGACCGTCAGATTGATACTTCTGTTAAAACTAAATTGAATGATTTGAAAATGAAGTTTCTTAACTAAACTTTATTGATGATTTATATCAAAACCCTGTAAGAATACTGATTCTTACGGGGTTTTCTTTTTTAGATAAAACTTAAAATCTCTAAATTGCATGGCTCATCCTTTGAAATATGAATGTATTAGACGAACTCAATCAAGTATCTATTTTACAAATTGCGGAAGATTTAGGTTTGGATGTAAAACGACATCGAATGGTTTGTCCTTTCCATGAAGACGATACTCCTTCGCTCGTACTGTATCCACATACAAATAGTTTTTACTGCTTTGGTTGTGCCAAAACGGGCAATGGTATTAGTTTGTATTCAGAAATAAAAAAAATGGATATAAAGTCAACCATTCAAGAAATGGCAGTAGAGTATATTTCTGATTTTCAGCAAAATAAAAATTTTACTAAAAAGAAAATACCCACCAGCAATCTGTTTGATGTAGCCGAAATTAGAAGAATACAAGCCAAAGAAAAGCCTACGGAAGAAATACATTCACAGATTTATGAAAGTTTTAGAGACTTCTGTTTACAACAAAAATCCAATGAATTATCTCAAAAAGCACTTGACTATTTAAAGCAAAGAGGTTTTACTGAAAAAACAATTAAAGAATTCAGACTTTTCGCCATCAAAGATTACACAGAAGTTACTTGGTACTTGAAACAACGTTTTTCAACCTTAGATTTACAAGAATCTGGTTTATACAATCAGCGAAATAATTTGATTTTTTATTCTCATGCTTTGATAATTCCTTATTATCGAGAGGGAAGAATTGTGTATTTGCAAGGAAGAGTAATTGGTAAGCCACCCGAAGGAACAAACCGTTATTGCTTTTTGAATAATCAACCCTTGACGCTCTTCAATGCCGATGTTTTGAAGAAAACCAAAACTGGCGAAACTGTGTATATTACCGAAGGAGCTTTTGATTGTATGCGTTTGGTTCAAGAAGGGAAAACGGCAGTAAGTTTGGGTACAGCCAATATTTTTAAAAGAGAATGGGCAAAATTATTCAAAAGAGTAAATGTGGTTTTTTATTTGGATAACGACAAAGCTGGGCATAAAGCCGCCGAAGAATTAGAAAAGATTTTTACGCATTTTAATATTTCTTGTACTCGCAAAAACCTTCCTGAAAGCTATAAAGACGTAAATGAATATTATACAGGGAGACTGGGAAGTAACGAACAATTAGGAATGTTTTAGGTAAATATACAGAACAGGATTATCGAGTAAATTATTCGTTTTAATTTGTTTCAAAACAATCAGCTTTTCAAAACATACCTTATTTGCTAATGAAAAAAATATTGACTCTTCTCTTCGTAAGTGTGCAGTTGTTGGCTCAAAAGCCTGTTACGCTTCCAAGAAGTACGCCAGAAGCCGAAGGCGTTTCGTCGGAAGCTATTATTAATTTTCTGGAAGCCGCTTCAAAAAGTAAACATGAATTTCATAGTTTCATGTTACTTCGCCACGGAAAAGTAGTGGCTGAATCTTGGTGGAATCCCTACCGCAGCGATTTGAAACATACCATGTATTCGGTAAGTAAAAGTTTTACAGCTACGGCAATCGGTTTTGCTGTTTCGGAAAAGAAAATTACCGTAGAGGATAAAGTGGTTTCATTTTTTCCAGAAGATTTGCCTACACAAGTAAGTCCGTACTTGGCAGAATTGAAAATCAAAGATTTATTGACAATGAGTGTGGGGCATCAGACCGACCCTACTGGAGAAATTGGTGCTAAAAATGAAAATTGGGTAAAGGCATTTTTGCGTACTCCCATTGTGAACAAACCAGGTTCTAAATTTTTGTATAATTCCGCCGCCACTTACATGCTTTCGGCGATAGTTCAGAAAGTAACGGGACAAAAAGTAATAGATTATTTACAACCAAGATTATTTGAACCTTTAGGCATTACAGGAATCGACTGGGAAGTTGACCCCAAAGGCATTAATACTGGTGGTTGGGGAATCCGTTTGAAAACAGAAGATATGGCAAAATTTGGGCAATTGTTTCTGCAAAAAGGATTGTGGAAAGGCAAACAAATTTTACCTACTGCTTGGGTGGAAGAAGCAAGTACCATGAAAATCATGCAAGACCCAAATGCTACGCAAGCTAAAAAAGACTCAAGTGATTGGCTTCAAGGTTATTGCTATCAGATGTGGCGAAGTAGAAATAATGCTTACAGAGGCGACGGTGCAAATGGTCAATTTATTATTGTATTGCCAGAAAAGGATGCGGTAATGATTGTAACAGCCGAAGCACCCGATATGCAAGGAGAGTTTAATTTACTTTGGAAGTACATTTATCCAGCATTGGGCGATAAAAAATTACCTGCCAACCCAGCAATGCTTGCCAAATTGAAAGAAAAATCAGCTTCTTTAGCTTTGCCGATTCCAAATAAAAATGTTAGTTCAAGTACAGAATCAAAAATGTCAGGTAAAACTTTTGGAATGGTTACGGGCGATAGAAGTTTTGAAAATGTAAAATTCGATTTCAGCAACGGCATTTGTAAAGTAAGTTTCAAAACAGATTCAACTACCCACCAAATTCCGTTTGGAGCAGGAAAATGGGAATTGTCTGAAACTACCAAATTTGGCCCATATTTAGTGGCAGCGGCAAAAGCCAATAGAGTAGGGCTACCAGCTTTTAAAGTAGCAGGAAGCTATACTTGGAAAGACGAAAACACGCTCGAATTAACGCTTCGTTACATCGAAAGTCCACATACCGAAACAATAGTTTGTACTTTTGATGGCGATAATGTTTCGATAGATTTTCAAAGTATTTTCAATATCAATCGTAAAAGAACGATTTCAAAAGGCATTGTATTTACGCCAAAAGCCAACGCACCGAAATTAATCGTCAGAGGTGACGATATGGGTTACTCTCATTCGGGCAATGAAGCCTTGATAAAATCGTATAAAGAAGGCATCGAAACCTCAATAGAAGTAATTGTAGCTTCGCCGTGGTTTCCAGAGGCGGTGAAATTATTAGCCGAAAACAAAAGAGTAGATGTAGGTCTGCATTTTGCCATTACGAGCGAGTGGGATAATGTAAAATGGCGACCACTCACCGAAGCCAAAAGTTTAAGAAATGTTGATGGATACTTCTATCCAATGCTTTTCCATAACAACAATTATCCAAAGCAAGCCGTGTTGGACAATGACTGGAAAATAGAAGACATTGAAAAAGAGCTAAGAGCTCAGATTGAAATGGCATTGAAGTACATTCCAAGACTTAGCCACGTTTCAGGACACATGGGAAGTACCGCTTTTACACAAGAAGTAAAAGATATGGCAAGAAGAGTAGCCAAAGAATACAAACTGACAATGGTAGATGTAGATTCGATGAAAGACCTAAAAGTAGCCTATACAGGTTTTGATTTTAATAATAAAAATACCGAGCAAAGAATAGAAGGTTTTATAGGAATGTTGGATAAATTGGAGGATGGCAAAGCCTATGTTTTTGTAGAGCATCCCGGTTTAGATAATGACGAACTCCGAGCGATTTCACATATTGGTTATGAAGACGTAGCACAGGGTCGTCAAGATGTAACGACGATTTTTACGAGTGAAAAAGTAAGAACGGCGATTCTTAAAAAAGGAATACAATTAGTAAGTTATAAAGAAGTAATAGAAGCCGTGAAATAACGAAACAGATTGATTTTAAGCCGCTTTTAATAAAAGAAAAACTTTTATTGGAAGCGGTTTTTGTATTTTAATGAATAACGATAATAAGCAAAAATCGTATATTTGAAATAAAAATTGACAAGAATGACACTTCAAACGATTATAGATAAAACTGTTCAGGTGATTAGTCAACTTCCAGAAGATAAAGCTTCTGAAATATCTGATTTTGCTGATTTTATTATGAAAAAACATGAGGAACAACTGCTAAATGAACATATTCAAAAGTTGGTTCAACAGAGTAAATCCTTTAGTTTTTTAGATGAGGAAGAGGAAATTTATACTTTGGATGATTTGAAAGAGAAATATCATGAACAAGGGTGATTTAATTCTTATACCATTTCCTTTTACTGATTTAACTGGAAATAAGCTAAGACCAGCTGTAATTTTAGTGGATTCTTCAAAGGATATAACTGTATGTTTTATTACTACTCAACTAAAGTGGAAAGAAGATACAGACATAGAGCTTTTCCCTTCAAAAGTAAATGGGATTAAAAAACATTCATTAATTCGTTTATCTAAGATAGCTACCATAGATAAATCTTTAGCATTAGGCAAATTAGGAGAACTTGATAATATTGAAATCAAAGAGTTAAATGCTAAACTTAAAGATTTATTTCAGCTTGCTTAAAAAACAAATAATTCTTTACCATTTTTTCAATTCCCAAAACAAATTCTTGCCAAAATAAAAAAATCACATTACCTTTGAAGCCATGAATAATTCAGCGAACACATACCGTACTTATTATTACTACTACGCACAGTAGCAGTCGGTTGTGTTTTGACTAATCTTTTTGAAAATCAAAAAATACATATACACAAACCGACTTGAAAAAGTCGGTTTTTTTTGTGCCTTCTTCCAAGTACGAAAAGGCTTTTAACCAATGAATGTAAAACCAGCTTCCCGAATGGATTTGGTGCAGGAGTATTACTTCTCGACCAAGCTAAAACAAATCGCAGCGATGCGTGCTTCAGGTATTGATGTGTTGAATCTGGGTATCGGTAGCCCCGATTTACCGCCTTCTGCTGAAACTATTTCAGCTTTGTCAACAGCAGCAGAAAACCCTAAAAACCATGCCTATCAAAGCTATGTAGGTATTCCTGCTTTGCGTGAGGGTTTTGCGAAATTCTATCAAAATGCCTACGGTGTAAGCTTAAATCCTGTGGATGAAGTATTGCCTTTGATTGGTTCAAAAGAAGGAGTAATGCACATTTCAATGGCATATTTGGAAGTAGGTGACGAAGTTTTAGTACCAAATCCGGGTTATCCAACTTATCGTGCGGCTTCTTTATTGACGGGAGCTACGGTGGTTGATTATGACCTTTCAGAAGAAAATGGTTGGTTGCCCGATTTGAAAAAACTGGCTGAAAAAGATTTATCTAAAGTAAAATTGATGTGGGTAAATTATCCACACATGCCAACGGGTGCAAAAGCCAACAAAGCCTTTTTTGAAGAATTAAGAGATTTTGCTTTAGCGAATAATATCTTGATTGTAAATGATAATCCTTACAGTTTTATCTTGAACGATGACCCCGAAAGTGCTTTAGCCGTAGAAGGAATGAAAGAAGTAGCTTTGGAACTGAATTCATTGTCGAAATCGCATAATATGGCTGGCTGGCGTTTGGGCGTTTTGGTTGGGAAAGCCGAGTTTATCAATCCTGTTTTACGTTTTAAATCAAACATGGATTCTGGAATGTTTTTACCATTGCAAATGGCGGCGGTGAAGGCTTTAGAAAATCCTTCGTCTTGGTTTGATGAATTGAACGCTATTTATCGTGAACGTCAGCAGAAGGTTTTTGAAATGATGGATTTACTGAATTGTCAGTACGATAAAAATCAATCTGGAATGTTTGTTTGGGCAAAAATTCCAGCAAACTATCAAACAGGGTTTGAATTATCGGATGCGATTCTTGAAAAATCGGGTGTTTTCATTACTCCGGGGGGAATTTTTGGTTCGGCAGGTGATGCTTATATTCGTACTTCTTTGTGTGCTGAAGTATCAGTTTTTGAGCAGGCGATTGGGAGGATTGTTAGCTCTTTAGCTTTGAGTGATGAGCTTTGAGACTGTAAGACTTTTAGATTAAAGAAGCAAGACGCAAGATATAAGACTTGAGACTTTTGAGATTGAAGATATGAGAAGCAAGACAAAAGATACAAGACTTGAGATTTTAGGATTGAAGGATATAAGACTTTAGGATTTTGAGATACAAGATGTAAGAAGTAGTAGAGAAATTACTTGAAAGCTTTTAGAATAAAAGATTATAAAAAAGAATTTTAAAAATAAAGGCTCAAAGCCGATAGCTCAAGGCTCATTGCTCAAAGCTTAAAGCTCAAAGCCAAATACAAAATTATGATTATTTCAGTAGTTGGACTTGGGCTGATTGGTGGTTCAATGGCTTTGAGTTTAAAGGAAAACGGTTTTGCTGATACGGTGATTGGTGTCGATAACAAAACCGAACATATTATTAAGGCTTTAGAATTAAAGCTTATCGACCGTGTGGCTCTTTTACAAGATGCTGTAAAACAATCGGATATTATTATTTTGGCTGTGCCAGTAGATGCTTTGTTGACTTTATTGCCAGAAGTATTGAATCAGATTACTGAAAGCCAAGTAGTAATTGAAGTAGGTTCTACCAAAAAAGCAGTAATAGAAGCGGTGAAAAATCATCCAAACAGAGGCAATTTTGTGGCGACTCACCCAATGGCTGGAACAGAATTTTCTGGGCCAGAAGCTGCCATTCGTCATCTTTTTGATGGTAAAAACTGTGTACTTTGTGATATTGAAGATTCAAAACCTGAATTGGTAGAATTAATCAAGAAAATGTATATCGAAGGTTTGAAAATGAGAATTACTTATTTAGATTCTGTCGCACACGATATTCATACGGCTTATATTTCGCACATTTCACATATTTGTTCTTTCGCTTTGGCTTCAACGGTTTTAGCGAAAGAGAAAGATGAAGAGAGTATTTTTAATTTAGCAAGTACAGGTTTTGAATCAACAGTACGTTTGGCAAAGTCGAGTCCAGATACTTGGATTCCGATTTTCCGACAAAACCAAGAAAATATCATCGATGTACTCGATTCTTATATTACTACTTTGTTGACCTTCAAAGGTTTAATGCTTTCTGGAAGCTACGAGAAGTTTGGCGAATATCTTACGCAAGCCAATGATATTAAACGAATTTTGAATAAGTAAAAAGTTATCTAAAACAAAAAAGACTTTCCGAGTTTAACTTGGAAAGTCTTTTTGTTTTAGAATAAAAATAATCTTGTGTCGCTCCCGATTTCGATGTTGGTTTTATGCTTTTTCTTGTTCCACGGAGCAGTTGTACTCATTGCCATTTGTATTGCCAAACCTGCCATAATGAGGGTAAAAATGATAAAAACCCAGCGAAATATTTTTTGATTTTTGTTCATGTGTTATCTGAATTAATTCAAAACTGAATAATGCGTCAAAGATAATAACATATTGATAAAGGATAAGTTTGTGCGAATGATGGATTCTAAAGCAAATCTGATTATTTTGCAAATGTTTTAATTAGCAATCAACAAATCAAGCTTTTATCAATTCAAAACGCTGAAATTTAACCCTAATAACAATGAAAAATAACATTCATTATTTTTTCTTCTCTTTTTGTGCAATTCTCTTTTCCTGTTCAAGTCCAGCTACCAAGTACGAAAACGCTAACACAATCACGAATACTTGTTCGATGATTTTTATTGATAAATCGGTGAGTGTGAATGTCAATAAAAAATTTATCAATGAAAAATATACTCGAATTATTAACCAATTAATTGATGAAAATATCAAGGCAAAAGGCGATAAAATAGAAGTATATTTTATTCATGAAAATACAGGTCAAGCCAAAGTGTCAGAACTAATGGCTCGTACCGAAATGGAGGATTTGGAAGGAGCAAGTGCGACGGATGCAGAGGCTAAACAAACAGAATTTAATATCGACCTCAATAAAGAAAAGGCTGTTTTTAAGAAAATTGTAAGTAGTCAACTTACGGCACAGAATACTTCTTCAAGTAAAAATAGTACTGATATTTTGGCTGCTTTGCCTATAATTGACAATGCTATCGGCAAAGGTTTTCAAGTAAAAGCATATTTTCTTTCGGATATGGTTGAAAGTATGACTACCGCCAATCGCCGTGATTTTCATAAAAATCCTCCTGTTGATGATGCTTCGGCGGTTGGTTGGGCCAGAGAAGATGCCGACAAACTGCAAAGTACTTTACCCAATATCAATATGGCAAAAATCTATATTGCTAAACCATTTGAGCCAACTGCTTCCAGAAAACTCAATAATCCTGCAATTTCGGCTTATTGGCAAAGACTTTTTAAAGAGTTGGGCGTAGCTGCTGAGGTAACAGAATTGTAGCTTAGAAGCTTTGAGCAATGAGCTTTAAGCTCGTAGTTCAATGTAAAAATTTAAATCACTCAATGCTTTTAGTGAAATGTTTTGATTAACAACTTAAACTTAAAAACAAGCTCGAAGCTTAAAAGCTTAAAAGCTTTGAGCAATGAGCTTTAAGCTTTTAATTACAAAATAGCTTTTGCGTAGTTCAATGTAAAAATTTAAATCACTCAATGCTTTTAGTGAAATGTTTTGATTAACAACTTAAACTTAAAAAACAAGCTCAAAGCTCATCGCTCGAAGCTTAAAGCTTAAAAGCTTTTTAATTACAAAACAGCTTTTGCGTAGTTCAATGTAAAAATTTAAATCACTCAATGCTTTTAGTGAAATGTTTTGATTAACAACTTAAACTTAAAGACAAGCTCAAAGCTCATCGCTCGAAGCTTAAAGCTTAAAAGCTTTTTAATTACAAAATAGCTTTTGCGTAGTTCAATGTAAAAATTTAAATCACTCAATGCTTTTAGTGAAATGTTTTGATTAACAACTTAAACTTAAAAACAAGCTCAAAGCTCATCGCTCGAAGCTTAAAGCTAAAAAATGCTTATCGCTAAAATACCCAATACAGCCCAAGAATGGGAAAAATATTATGATTTACGCTTCACGATTTTGCGTGAACCGTGGCATCAAAAAAAAGGAAGTGAAGTACTGCCCGACGAAGACCAAGCTCATCACGTAATGGCGGTGGATGCCGATACCGATGAGTTATTGGGCGTTGCTCGTTTGCAAATGAATTCGGCTACACAAGGACAAGTACGCTGCGTGGCAGTTGCCAACAATGCACAAGGAAAAGGAGTAGGGAAGTTTCTGATGAAATATCTGGAAGATTTAGGAAAAGAAAAAGGTTTAACAGAAATCATTCTGGATGCCCGTATCAATGCCCTTGAATTTTATAAAGCCATCGGCTACGAAATCTATGCAGAATCGTATTTACTTTTCGGAGAAATTCCTCATTGGAAAATGAAAAAACAATTGTAAAACGGGATTTTATCCCGTTTACTTTTTGTAACAAATTAACAGTAAAAGCCTAATTAAAAATCCAGCCAAATGAAATTGAACCCCACACTGGTACAACCAATTCTGTACTCCCTTTAGCACTTACCTGAATAGGTACAATCATACTGAATCTCCAAAAGTTTTGTTGATTTCTTGTCAAAACTTGGTAGCCAATCTGAGGCATTAATAATTGAAGTGGAATATCATTGTCAGCTCTAACTCCGCCATGATCAAAATGGTTTTCATCAATCTTAATACGAGTATAACCTGACCCCAGAAACCATCTGTTTGTACTTCCTAATGTTGTATTTATTTCCCCATTTACGGCACTACTATAACCCGGAAAGTATGGAGTAATACCAAACTTTAGTCCTAAGTAATGTTTCTTTATCGGAATGTTGTTTTGATAGTAAAGGCTGTAAATAACATTGTTTCCAGCGAATTCTACTCCGACTTGGTTTTTGTTTAATGACTGTGCTTTTGTACAAAATGTTAGGAATAGACAAATACATAAGGTTGGAATAAAGGCTAATTTCATAGATATTGAGGTTATAAAATGATAGATTTATTTTTTTCGAGTTGAAAACTCGTGTTACAGATTTATTTTTTCTGCTTTAATTGAAATACATTTCCTTCTGGGTCTTCTCCATCACAGAGAAAATAGTCGTAATTATCAAAAGTCTTTACTTCGTCCAATGTTACTTCTTGGGCAATTAATTGCTCTCTCAACGCATAAAGGTCTTCATCAACTTCAAAAACAACTTTGGTATTGTTATCAAATTTGAAAGCTTCTTGATTTTCCTCTAAATATTGTTCTCCTATTTTATGCAATCCGATTTGACAATCCCCTGCTTTTAAGAGTAACCAATTGTTACCGTATTCTTCAACGATTTCCAATGCCAAAATACCTACATAAAAGTCTTTCAGTACTTCTATGCTTTGAACAAAAATGATGATGGAAGTTAGTTTTAGTTTCATGGGTTTCTACGAGTTGGAAACTCGTATTACAGTTTTTATTTACTTCAAATTCTCAGAATTGATACTAAAACCTGTGCGGTTTACAATTTTCCATTCACCTTTTATTAATTCTACGATTCTTAATTCTTTGCTTGTAAATTTCTTGTTGTCTGTACTCCGTGTTTGGTCGAATGTCACCCAGATATAAGTTGGATTTACTTTTCTGAAAGTATAATTTTCTCTTTTGAAAGTAGCCTTTATCGCTTTTGGGTTTTGACTAAAATGATTACCGACTAATTGAAGAATTTTATCCCAAGTTTCTGCTTGTCCAGAAAAATCTTTCTCAGCAATTGCCCAATAGGTTTGAGGTGTTTGGCGATAGAAAGTACTCCATTTTTCAAGATTTTTGTTGTAAAAATACTTGGCTTCTTCCGTAATTACTTGTTTGATTTGTGTTTGTTCTTCGGGGCTGGTAATGTTTTGTGAAAAAGCTTTATTGATACAAAGCATAGAAAATAAGATGAGTAATAAGCGGATTTTCATAATGAATAATTTATGATTGAAAAGATAAAAACATCAATAAGTTAATAGGATTATTGACAAGAAACAAAAGCAAAGGAGGCAAATTGTAGCTTTTAATTTTGAAGTGAATCTTCTTTCGTAATCTTAGAGAGTATATTTTTCCAAATTTTTGTTTCTTCTGTATGTTGAAAAAGATGGAATTGTCGCTTGTAGGTGAGAGAATTTACTACATTTTGTTCTTTCCATACTACAATCATAGCGTTTTCGTCATCGGTAGTTTCGCCCCGAAAATGCTTTAATAACAGAATGTAATCAACATCTTTCATAACCAATGAAAAACAATGCTTAGGCTTTCTTCACTAAAATCAACACATATATTTTATAAAAGACTGTGAAACAAGTAATAAGTAACAATATTTGAACAAAATTTATAAAAAATTATAATTCAACAAGTATTAAACTATACGAGAATAATAAATTGTACCAACCTTGCAACTGAGATATAAGTACAATGAATATCAAATACTTATAGGAAAAATTTGACTAACGAAAAACACTAAAAAGGGCTTTTTTAGCAACTTGAGGCAGAGTTCTTTCTATAATTTATGATTTTTCTTCCATCGTTAAGAATTATTCACATTTTGATATTAACCAAGAAAGTAATTATTTTGCGTTTCTTTTGGGTTCTCATGAATTTATCAGAAGATTAGCAAACAGTATCATCTTTATCAAAAACCTTGTCTTTTATGCTTTGGAGCTGATAGATAGCGAAAATCAATAACTTAATATTTCAAAATGGCATTAATTACCAAAATCAGAGAAAAGTCGGGGATTGCGGCGGGGGCAATCGCCATCAGTTTAATTCTCTTCCTTATCGGTTCAGACCTTTTTCAGGGGCGTTCAAGTTTCTTCGGAGGCTCTAAAGATGTAGTGGGTGAAATCGGAGGAGAGAAAATTAAATACCAAGATTTCCAATCAAAAGTTGAAGAAATTTCACAACAATACACACAGCAGTCAGGACGTGGCCCAAGTGAGCAAGAATTATCTATGATTCGTGACCAGGTGTGGAATCAATACGTTTTAGACTTTGCTTATGGCAAAGAGTACGAAGCTCTTGGGCTTGCAGTTTCTCCAGAAGAATTAGTGGATATGGTACAAGGTAACAATATTCACCCTTCTGTTCGTCAGCAATTTTCAAATCCTCAGACTGGACAGTTCGACAAAAACTATGTAATTCAGTTTTTGAAAAACTTCAAAACACTTCCTGCTTCACAACAACAAGCATGGGTGAATTTTGAAAAATCATTGAGCCAAGACCGTTTGAGAAGCAAGTACGAAAACCTTTTGAAGTTATCAACTTATACAACGAATGTTGAAGCTCAGAAAGAATACAATGCTCAAACAGCTAAAGCGAGCGTTCGTTATTTGTATGTTCCTTTTTATTCAATGCCTGATTCATCTATTGCAGTTACAGATAATCAATTGGCTGACTATTTGAACGCTCACAAAGAGATGTTCAAAGGACAAGACACTCGTTCTATTCAGTATGTGACGTTCCCAATTATTCCTTCAAAATTGGATACAGCTTCTTTCTACAACGATTTAAAGCGTTTGGCGAAAGAATTAGCAGTTGCTAAAAATGATTCAGCTTTTGCTATGATGAATTCGGACATCAAAACTCCTTATTACGCTACTTTAGCTGAAATTCCAGAAGATGTAAAAGGTCAATTAGGAAATATGACTCCTGGCGGTATCTACGGGCCATTCAAAAACGGAATGTCGTATTCAATCTATAAGTATGGTGGTATTCAAAAAGATTCATTATATACCATTCGTGCAAGCCACATTTTGGTAAATGCTCCTAAAGGTGCTTCTGATTCTGTACGTGCTACTGCTCGTAAACGTGCTGAAAGTATTTTAGCTCAAATCAAAGGTGGTGCAAGCTTTGAAGCAATGGCTCAACAATTTGGTTCAGATGGTACTGCACAACAAGGTGGAGATTTAGGTTACTTCAAAAATAATGGTGGCATGGTGAAACCTTTCGAGAACGCCGTTTTTGGATTCTCAGGAACAGGTCTTTTACCAAGTATTGTTGAAACAGATTTCGGTTTCCACGTAGTAAAAGTAACAGAAGCTAAAACAAACACTCGTTACAAATTGGCTGCTATCAACCGTACTATTTCGCCAAGTCAATCTACGATGGACGAAGTATTGCGTAAAGCAGATGCTTTTGCAGCAGACAATCAGTCGAAGGCTGAGTTTGAAGCAAGTTTGAAAAAAGACAAATCTTTATTAATGCTTCGTGCCGATAAAATTTTAGAAGGTTCAACAAGCTTCAATAACTTACAGAATGCTCGTGAAATTGTTCGTTGGGCATTTGACGACGAAAGAAGTATCGGTGATGTATCTAAAGTATTCCAAAACGACAACCAATATATTGTAGCTTTATTGACAGCAAGTACTGATGCTGAGAATGTGAAAATTGATGATTTCAGAGAAGAATTAACAGCAGGTGTTAGAGCTGATTTGAAAGCAGAGAAAATCACTGAAAAATTAGCAGGTATTTCTGGTACTTTAGAGCAAATTGCACAAAAATATGGTGCAGGTGCATTGGTTGAAACAGCGAATGACATTACTTTAGCTCAAGGTGTTTTAACAAGTGCTGGTGCAGACCCAACAGCTTTAGGTAAAGCATTTGGGTTGAAAGTAGGTAAAAGATCTAAACCATTCAAAGGTGAAGGCGGTGTGTTTATTATGGAAACTATCAAATCTACTCCTGCTCCAGCAATTGCAGATTTGACTATCTATAAGAATTCTGCTAAAATGTTAGCAGCACAAAGAACTTCTTTCTATATCAACGAAGCTATCAAAGAAAATGCTAAAATTGTTGATAACAGAGCTAAATTCTATTAAGAATAATTTTTCTTAGCAATATAAAAAAGCACTTCTTCGGAAGTGCTTTTTTTGTTTATGCCAATTAATCAAAAGGAAAAAAACACTTTAAATACTCAAAAAAATGAAGCAGATAATACCTTGTTGAATTTGAATATTTCAAGATTATATTTACATATTCATTCATCAATAATGATAAGTTTATGATAATCAGAATATTAAAAATATCGGTAATATATTTCGTAGTTTACTCGCTCTTATCGTGTGGACAAAGTGAAACGCCTCCAGAAATTTCGGCTTTAGAGAGTACATTGCCCGAACAAATCGACTACAATCTTCATATCAAACCCATTCTTTCAGATAGATGCTTTAAATGCCACGGCCCAGATATAAACAAGGTTGAGGCTGGACTACAATTAACCAATTTTGAAGGAGCGACCGAAAAACTTAAAAGTGGAAATAGGGCAGTAGTGGCTGGGAATATCGACAAAAGCGAACTCATCAAGCGGATTCTCTCGCACGACCCAGAAATGGTGATGCCTACGCCTGCTTCAAACCTTACCCTGAGTGACGAAGAAAAAGCTTTGCTCATCAAATGGGTTAAGCAAGGGGCAGAGTACAAGGAACATTGGGCATTTACAAAAATTGAAAAACCTGAAATTCCTGAAGTACAACAAAACCAATGGGTGAAAAATCCTATTGATAATTTTATTTTACAAAAATTAGAAGAAAAAAATATCAAACCTTCGCCACAAGCCGACAAGGCGACTTTACTTCGTAGAGTATCTATGGACATCACGGGTTTGCCGCCTACGGTGAAAGAGTTAGATGATTTCTTGAAAGATAAATCAGCAAATGCCTATGAAAAAGTAGTGGACAGATTACTGAAATCACCACATTATGGCGAAAAAATGGGTGTAGAATGGCTTGATATTGCTCGTTATGCAGATTCTCATGGCTATCAAGACGATGGCATGAGAAATACTTATCCGTGGCGAGATTGGGTAATCAATGCTTTCAACAAAAATCTTTCTTATGATAAATTCGTCACTTGGCAATTGGCGGGTGATTTAATTCCTAATGCTACACAAGAACAAAAATTGGCTACTTGTTTTCTGAGAAATCATCCGCAAACACAAGAAGGCGGTGTGGTGGAAGAAGAATACCGCACTGAATATGTATTGGATAGAGTAAATACTTTTGGAAGAGCTTTTTTGGGCTTGACGGTAGAATGTGCCAGATGCCACGACCATAAGTACGACCCTATCGCTCAGAAAGAATTTTATCAATTATCGGCATTTTTTAATCACAACAACGAGTCGGGAATTGTGCCTTATAATGGCGAAGCTGCACCAACCATCATGCTCCCGACGGCTGATGTGCAGGCGAAAATTGATTTTATCAAAAAGAAAATTGCTCCTTATCAGCGTGCTATTCAGCCTTCGTATCCTGTTTATCGCAAGAATTTTGAACAGTGGATTCAACAAGCACAAAAAGCACCTACAAAATTTGCTGAGAGCAATAACAACCTTATTGCTAATTTTTCTTTCGAGAAAAATGTACCCAAAATCAATAAGTATTTTGACAATAATCTCAAGAAAGAAATCACAGAAGTAAAAAACATTGCTTATAAAAATTCAGCGGTGGATTCCATTGGAGCTTGGATTTCGGGTGATATGGATAGAAGTCCGAAGTTTATTAAAGGTAAAATTGGCAATGGTATTTTGTTTAGAGGTGATTGTGGCATTGATTTTCACCGAATTTTAGATTTTGAAAGAGTACAGCCTTTTTCGATTAGTTTATGGATAAATCCTTTGAAAGTAGGCGAACACGGCCCAATTTATGGTTCAGCAAATGGCGAGTTTGAAGGACAAAGAGGATATAGATGTTGGCTTTTGCCAGATGGTACTTTACAGGTAAGTCTCAGCTATGTTTGGCCAGCCAATTGTATCGACCTCGTTACGACGGACAAAGTACAATATAAACAATGGCAAAATATTACGCTTACTTATGATGGAAGTAGCAAAGCAACAGGCGTGAAGATTTATCTGGACGGCAAAGAAATGAAAACTACTTTGCTGGCTGATAATTTACACAAATCCATGAAGTTTGGAGAACACCATACCAATTGGTCAGACCTTACTTTTATGATAGGAAAGGAATTTCACGAGACAATGCAAAACTTTGCCGTGGATGAATTGAAAGTTTATACTCGTCAATTGGCTGAAATTGAAGTATTGGCTTTGGCGAAAAATAAAGAACAAGTATCCGCCATTTTAAAAACACCAAGAAATGAATGGACAGAAACGCAAGAACAGCAATTATTCGATTACTATCGCTTGAATTTCGACCCCTACTTTAAAGCATACTCCAGAAATTTACTGAAGCTCAGAGAACAAGAAAACCTTTTAGCAACCGACATCAAAGAAATAATGGTGATGAGCGAACGCAAGATTCCTCGTAAAACATTTATTCTTAATCGTGGAGCGTATGATGCTCCTTCAACGGAAGTTAATGTTGGTGTTATCAACAAACTTTTATCTTTTGATGACGATTTGCCTCAAAATAGATTGGGTTTAGCACAGTGGCTTTTAGACGAACGTCATCCGCTTTTTGCAAGAGTTGTAGTGAATCGTTTTTGGCAAAATTATTTTGGTTTCGGACTTTGTAAAACCTCAGATGACTTTGGAAATCAGGGCGAAATGCCTTCGCATCCTGCTTTGTTAGATTGGCTCGCTGTTACTTTCCGTGAATCTGGCTGGAATGTAAAAGCCATGCAAAAGTTGATTGTGATGTCGGCTACTTATCAGCAGTCTTCTAAAAAACGCAAAGAGTTAATGGAAATAGATTCAGAAAATCGCTTGCTGGCACGTGGACCAAGTTATCGTTATGCTCACGAGCAAATCAGAGATGCTGTTTTGGCTGGAAGTGGTTTGCTGGTACATAAAATCGGTGGGCCAAGTGTTTATCCTTATCAACCAAGCGGTATTTGGGAAGCTTTGGCAACACGCAATGCTACTACTTATCGCCAACAGCATGGCGATTCATTGTATCGTCGTGGACTTTATACTGTTTGGAAGCGTTCATCTCCGCCTCCGTCTGCGATTACTTTCGATGCACCAGAGCGATACTTCTGTGTAGTGAAACGCCAAAAAACCTCTACGCCTTTGCAGGCTTTAGTAATGATGAACGACCCACAATATAATGAGGCGGCTCGAAAATTAGCCGAAAGAATGATGCGTGAAGGTGGCGAAAGTACTGAAGAAAGAATAAAATTGGCATACAAAGCCATGATTTCGAGGTATCCTCGTCCAGAGGAAATTAAGGTATTGACAGAAATGTATCAAGAAGAATTGACAGATTTAAAAACAAAACCTAAAAGAGTAAAAGAATTATTGAGTGTCGGAGAGTCGCCAATTGATACAAAACTCAATCAAAATGAGTTGGCTGCCAATACTGTTTTGGCTATGACCTTAATCAATTTTGATGGAACGATTATTAAGAGGTAAGAGCTGTGAGCTATGAGCTATGAGCTATGAGCTATGAGCTATGAGCTATGAGCTATGAGCTATGAGCTATGAGCTATGAGCTATGAGCTATGAGCTATTTTATAGTCTTTTTTTGATGAAATAGTTCCCTTAATTTATTCCTTTTACTGAACCATTAACAAATAATAGGTTTACTTTTAAATCACTCATTCACAAATAAAAAACATGAATGTAAAAGAACATATTCAAGACGTTGAACGCCAATTGAGTCGTCGAGAGTTTTTATTCAAGTCGGGTTTGGCTTTGGGTGCAACTGCTTTGGGTTCGATGCTGAACCCATTGGAAGCTTTGGCTGGAAATACGATTGGCCCGCATTTTACGCCGAAAGTAAAAAGAGTGATTTACTTGTTTCAGTCGGGAGCTCCTTCGCAATTAGAACTTTTTGACTACAAACCTAAGCTCAAGCAAATGTTTGGGCAAGAATTACCAGCCTCGGTGCGTGGTGGACAAAGATTGACAGGAATGTCATCGAACCAAAAGTCTTTTCCTTTGGCAATGGGGAAATTTGAGTTTGCTCAGTACGGACATTCACGAGCTTGGATGAGTGATTTATTGCCACATCATCATCAGATTGCCGACGAGCTTACTTTTATTAAATCCATGCACACCGAAGCCATTAATCATGACCCAGCGGTGACGTTTTTCCAAACGGGAAATCAGCAGGCTGGTCGCCCTTCGATGGGTTCTTGGGTGAGTTATGGTTTGGGTTCTGACAATAAAAATTTACCAACTTTTTGCGTTTTACTTTCTCGTTCCAACAATTACGACCAACCGCTTTACGCTAAATTGTGGGGTAACGGTTTCTTGCCTTCTGAACATCAAGGCGTAATGTTTCGAGCTGGTAAAGACCCCGTTTTGTACTTGAACGACCCCGACGGCATGGACAGAACTTCAAGAAGAAGAATGTTGGATTATCTTGGTAAACTTCATCATGAACAATTTAAACACGAGCAAGATGCCGAAATCAATTCAAGAGTAAATCAGTACGAAATGGCGTTCCGAATGCAAACCTCTGTTCCGGAAACTTTAGATATTTCTAAAGAACCCGATTATATTTATCAGATGTACGGCGACGACGCTCGTAAGCCCGGTACTTTTGCTGCCAACTGTTTGTTAGCTCGAAAATTGGCTGAAAAAGATGTAAAATTCATTCAATTGTATCATCAAGGTTGGGATCATCATGGCGGACTTCCTGAAAATATCAAGAAAATTACAAAAGATGTTGACCAAGCTTCTGCTGCTTTGATTAAAGATTTAAAACAAAGAGGAATGTTGGATGATACTTTGGTAGTTTGGGGTGGCGAATTCGGAAGAACTAATTATTCACAAGGTAAATTGACGGTAGATAATTATGGGCGAGACCATCATCCAAGATGTTTTACGATTTGGATGGCTGGGGCTGGCGTAAAAAAAGGTATGACTTATGGCGAAACTGATGAATTTGGCTACAATATCGTCCGTGACCCTGTTCATGTTCATGATTTCCAAGCTACTTTATTGCATTTAATGGGTATAGACCATGAAAAAATGACTTTCAAACATCAAGGAAGACGCTATCGTTTAACAGATGTTTCAGGAAAAGTAGTTCGACCAATTTTAGTGTAAGTTTTTCAATTTTTTGATTATTAGATGAAATCCGTAGCGGTAACCCTTGCGGTTACCGTTTGACCAAAATAAGCAACGGTAACCGTAAAAGTTACCGCCACGTGAAAAACAATTTATAAAAAGCAAGACTTCAAAACCATAATCCTTAGGCTACCAATTTCCCCAATTCGGGCTTATATTTCACAAAACCAAATAAGTGTAAAAACACACTTCTCGACATTCTGAAATTAAAAGGAACAGCCAACAAGGATACAATCGGAATCGGTATAATGTAGCCCATAATAGAAGGGTCACCGAAGCCCCAATAAATAATAAGTCCTAAAATGCCTAAAATCAAAATTGAAAAGGCATAACTCACAAACATTGCTCCGTACCAAAAGCCGGGTTCTACTTCAAAATGTAAATTACAAACTGGGCAATTTTGGTGCATATCATCAAATTTGTCTATTCGCCAATTGCTGTATTTAAACATTTTACCTTGACGGCACTGCGGGCAACGCATTTCTGTAATGGCTTGAAAACGTGAACGTTGGTTGTCAAACTGAATATTTTGATAGTCTTTCATGGATTTTAAATGATTAATGTGTTTTTTTTCTAAACTCTTCTGGTGTAATGCCAACTTGTTTTTTAAAAAACTTGGAGAAATACGAATTATCCTTGAAGTTTAAAAAATAAGCGATTTCGCTAATACTTGTTTGCTGATTGATTAACAGCCTTTTTGCTTCCAGAATAATTCTATTTCTAATGACTTCTCCCGCCTGAATCCCCAAATGTTCTTTACAAAGTGCATTCAAATGGTTGGGAGTAATGTAGAGTAAATCTGCGTACTCCATTGGTAGCTTTAGGTTGGTATAATTTTTTTCAATCAACTTCTGAAAGTTTTTTAGCAAAGCATAATTGTATTGTGGAATGGTTTGTGGCTTAGAGGCAAAGTGATTTTGGTCTATCAGAATAAAAATTTGCAAGAGTAAGGCCCTGATAATATCATTTTGAAATACTTCTTTTTGACTGTCGTGAAGAATGATTTCTTCAAAAAGTCCTTTGATTTTTTCATTCAGTGGACTTTCTAAATTAATCACACTGTCTTGAACGATATTGTTAAAAAAAGGAAAGGAATCTAAATAATCAGGACGCAACAAAAATGACTGAAAAAATGCAGGTGAAAAATTCACGACGTAGCCATCAATTTCACCTTCAAAACTCCAACTATGTACTTGTCCGGGAATCATAAAGTAAATTTGATAAGGCTTGGTTTCAAATCTTGTAAAGTCAATCGTGTGAAAACCAGCACCTTTGGTGAAAAATACCAAATGATAAAAACTATGACGGTGAGCCAAATGTAAATTTTGATGTTTTGCTAAATAACTCCCAAAGCGACTAATCAGAAAAACATCCTCTTTGTGTTCTGACAAAGTACGTATATCAACAAGTGGAATATTGGGCTTCGTTAAGGGCATTTTTTTGATTGGTTTGATATGCCAAAGGTATAGCAGAAAATGAAAGGAATTATGGTGTAAAGCCGACTATCAATGGTAATAATTACTGATTGTGCGAAAAAGATACTCCATTCCATAAATAATGGACGAACAGTTTGATAAAATTCAAACTGCATCATACAGATAAGTATGAATAAATATTAATATTGTAATAAAATAAACCTTAAAGATGATGAATCCAGCATTAACGAATGTACAAGTAGAGCTTTTAAATACTTTTGCTTATCAGTTGCCAGATGATGAACTTGGTGAATTAAAGAAAGTACTTACACAATTTTTTGCTCAAAGAATCCGAAAAAGAACTGATTTAATTTGGCAAGAAAAAGGATATAGTGAAGAAACGATGAACAATTGGCTTAATGAAGAAGAGCAATAGACTTCGGATTGTGCTTGACACCAACGTGTTTTTAGTGTCGTTAGCACCCAAATCGCCATTTGCATTAATTTTTGATGCTTTACTAAATCAAACATTTGAATTAGTAATCAGTACTGAAATACTTGCTGAATATGATGAAATTATTTCAAAAAGATATGATAAACAAACTGTAAATGATGTTTTTGAATTAATTCTACATTTAGAAAACATTCATCATCAGAACGTGTACTATCAGTGGAATTTGATTGATATAGACCCTGACGATAATAAATTTGTAGATGTTTTTGTTGCTTCACAGGCAGATTACTTAGTTACAAATGATAAACACTTTTCATTTCTGAGTGAGTTGCCTTTCCCTCCAATCAATCTTATTAAAGCCGAAAAATTTCTTGAGATTTTAAATACTTACGTCTCAGAATATTAAGAGTGTTAAAGTTTTTGATAATAGAATTTCACCAATTCTACTATACAACATGAGTCATCCCGAATTTTGGGTATGACTTGACAAATAAAAACCTCCTTGTTTATTTTGTGAATTACGACAAACACAAAAAACAGGAGGTTTTATTATGCCCAAGGCACATCT
>NZ_JAYFUM010000026.1:0-117825 GCF_034929435.1 Arcicella rigui | reverse complement strand
TGCAGTTTCCCTTAATTATCTCAGACAAAATGTCAATGACTCTATTAAGTACGCCCAAATAATATTTGGTCAAAATTTCAAAGAACTATGTTTTAATGCCAGAACTTAACAACCCTGCTCTCAGCAGGAGAGGGGTTGGGGGTGAGGTTTTTTATAGAATAATTTTGAATATGAAAACTTTTGGAATAACCTCATTAATTTTAAAAAAAGCTCAAGGCTGATAGCTCAAAGCTCATAGCTATCAGCCATCATTTAGCTAATCTCTTTAGAAGAAAGATACAAAGTCATAATACCTGCAAAAACGGTTGGAATGGCGTAAATCAAAAAGTTGGCACTCATCGAAAGCCCCATGCCGATTAGGATTCCGCCTAAAGCTGGGCCAATAATTCCGCCCAAACGACCAATCCCGATTGACCAACCTACGCCCGTAGTTCTGAATTCTGTGGGATACATTCTTGCCGCAACCGCATACAAGCCCACAAAACCGCCTTGAATCCCAAAACCCAATAAGCCCAAAATGAATAAAATGACATCTGAACCAATAAAGAATTGAAAAACTGCCATCAATACTGCGGTAAGTATCAGGAATGTACCAATGGTTTTTTTCAAACCGAATTTACTTGAAAAATATCCTTGTGTAACGATGCCGATGAATGCTCCAACGTTGAAAACCGTTCCTGAGTAAATCGCTAATTCAATCGAAAGTCCTGCGTTAGTGGCTAATTTGGGAATCCAACTTGTCAAGAAATACAAAGTTGCAAAAGCCAAAAACAAGGCTACCCATAATTGAATGGTTGGAATTTTATAAGTAGGCGTCATCAACGAACGCAAAGATTTACTGTGTTGTTCGCTGGGTTTGTTGGGTAATTCTGTCAGAGATTCAATACTCATTTTCTTTAAAATCTGATTGATTTTATCTAAAGCGAAGGCTGGCTGTGCTTTTAAATAAAAAGATAATGATTCAGATAAAAAGAAGTAAATCAGTGGAATAGCTACCAAAGTAGCATAGCCTGCTACTTGAAACATGCTTTGCCAACCATGCAAAGGGATGATTTTAGCCGCTACTAAACCTGACAAAACCGCTCCAACAGGATAACCCGAAATGACTAAACTTACCCAAAAATCTTTGGTTTTGTTAGGCGTGTATTCGGCTGTAAGCGAGGCTGTACTTGCCAACATACTTCCGATGCCTAAACCGCTAATGAATCTGCAAAGCAATAAGTAGGAAATGGAAGTGGCAAAAGAAGTAAGAAAAATGGTACTTCCCATCAGCACGGCACTTAGTAAAATCATGGATTTTCTCCCGATTTTATCTGCATAAGGAGCTAAAAGAATTGCCCCGAAAGTCATGCCGACTAAACCAGAACTAAATACAATGCCCAAAGCTTCTGGACTTGTTCCCCAAGCTTTGGCAATGGCGGGAGCGGTGTATGAAATCACCATTACATCCATGCCATCGAGCATATTCATCACAAAACAGATGAGTATAGTGGCATATTGAAGCCCCGTCATGGAGTTTCGATTAATTATGTTTTCAAGCGTCATTTTTCATAGTTAGTTAGGGTGATAAGTTGTGAGCTTTGAGCTGTGAGCTGTGAGCTTTCGGATGTCGGCTTTTGGATTTCAGATGTGAGCCTTGAGCTTTCAGGCTTATTTAGTCTTGTTTCTTGCTTCTTGTATCTTTACTCTCAAAGTCTTCAAGTCCCAAAGTCTCAAAATCAAAAATTCTTGTTTCTTGCCTCTTGTATCTTTCCTCTTCAAGTCCCAAAGTCTCAAAATCAAAAATTCTTGTTTCTTGCCTCTTGTATCTTTCCTCTTCAAGTCCTAAAGTCTTCAAGTCCCAAAATCATAAACTCAAAAATTCTTGCTTCTTGCCTCTTGTATCTTTCCTCTTAAAGTCCTAAAGTTTTCCAGTCCTAAAATCTCAAACTCAAAAATTCTTGCTTCTTGTCTCTTGCCTCTTGTGTCTCAGCGTAAGCCCAACATTTTAATCGCATTCTCTTTCAAAATCAAAGGCTTTACTTCTTCTTTAAAACCAGCTTCGTCGAAATCTTTCATCCATCTTTCGGGCGTAATCAATGGAAAATCTGTTCCAAAAAGCATTCTATCTTTCAGCATCGTATTGGCATATTGAATCAGTTGCTTTGGAAAATACTTCGGCGACCAGCCACTTAAATCAATATACACATTAGGTTTGTGCATGGCTACCGAAAGAGCTTCGTCTTGCCAAGGCCAACTTGGATGTGCAATAATGATAGGACAGTCTGGAAAATCAATCGCCACATCATCTAAATGGATTGGATTTGAGTACTCTAAACGAAGCCCACCACCACCACGCACGCCACTACCAAAACCGGAATGACCTGAGTGAAAAAGCATAGGCAATTGATACTCCGCAATAACCTCGTACAAGTGATACGCCATTTTATCTTGCGGATAAAAACCTTGGACTGTCGGATGAAATTTAAAGCCTTTTACGCCATAATTTTCTATTAAATCACGGGCTTCTCTTGCACCCATTCGCCCTTTGTGCGGGTCGATACTGGCAAAGGCAATCATCACATCGTCGTTTTTTAATGCTCCTTCGGCTACTTCGATGTTTGGAATACGTTTTTTACCCACCTCAAACTCAGAATCTATCGTAAACATGACAAAAGCCATGTTTCGCTCTCGATAATAATCGGCAGTTTCTTGAATTGTCGGACGTTTATTTGATTTGAAGTACTTCGCAAAAGCTTCGTCAAACTCCGAACGATAATCGTCGTGTGGCTGACAGCAAGATACTTCTGCGTGTGTGTGTACATCTATGGCGATGACTTTTTCTACATTAATCATGATTCTCCCCAAACTTTAATGGCTGTATTTACGACCAATTCCATTTTACGCCATTGGTCGTCGTGCGTTAAATCGTTTCCGTGATGTGTTGATGAAAATCCGCATTGTGGACTCACACACATTTGTTCTAAAGGCATATATTTAGCAGCTTCGTCGATGCGTTTTGCTAAATCATCAATGTTTTCTAATTGCTTCAATTTAGAAGAAATAATACCTAAAACTACCATTTTGTTTTTAGGAACAAAACGAAGTGGAGCAAAATCGCCCGAACGCTCATCGTCGTATTCTAAGAAGTATGAATCTACGTTGATGGTGTTGAATAAAATTTCGGCAACAGGTTCGTAGCCTCCTTCTGCAAACCAAGTACTGCGGTAATTGCCACGGCATAGGTGAATGCCAACCGTTAAATCTGCTGGACGATTGTCAATTACCGAATTAATCAAGGCTGCATAAGTTCTTGGCAATTCGTTCGGGTCTTCGCCACGTTCAATGGCTGCGGCTCTCATTTTTGGGTCGCAGAGGTAAGCCAAATTGGTATCGTCTAACTGTAAATAACGAAGTCCAGCTTTGTATAAATGGTCGATTTCTTCCCGATAAGCGGCTGATAAATCATGAAAAAATTCATCCATATCAGGGTATGAATTAATATCAATTGATTTTCTTCCACCTCTAAAATGCACCATCGTTGGCGAAGGAATTGATACTTTTGGCGTTTGACTAACAACAGAATTTAAGAAATTAAAATCTGCTACTTGAATATCCTTTACGTGTTTTAGTTTGCCTGTAACACTTAGTTTGGGTGGCGTAAAACCATCTTCGGCAGCTTTGGCGTTTGGGTTGGCTTCGATACCGCCCGTTACTGTAACGCCTGCTAATTCTTTCAAGAAATCAAGGTGAAAATAATCACGACGAAACTCGCCATCGGTGATAGATTTCATCCCTGTTGATTCTAATTTTTTCACTGTTTCGGCAATGGCTACATTTTCGATTTCACGAAGTTCCTCGGCTGAAATCAAGCCATTTTTCCATTTTAAACGGTTTTCTTTTACAGCTGGCGTTCTCAATAAACTACCAACATGGTCGGCTCTGAAGGGTGGTTGCATAGTTGAAATTGTGTTTGAAAGATTGTTTTTAGCTTTCAGCCATGAGCCGTCAGCATTGATTTTTTGAAAAAATGTTAATTTACTTTAAGTCGTGATTAGTAAAAAGAGATTGGAAATTAGTATTTCAATTTTCTTATTATCAGTTATTTACGAAAAATTAATTAGCCGAAATCTGATAGCTCAAAGCTCATAGCTCACAGCTAATCGCTACTCCACAAACCCCGCTTTCGCTTTATTCCCTGTTTTTACCCAAGTACGCAATTCGTCGAAAGCTTTTCCAGTTTGTTGAGGAGTAAAATTACAATGTCCTTGTCCATTGGTGTATTTTACGGTAAAGTACTGGTCTTTATGTTGTTGATGAACCATGTTTTCAAAATTCACAACGCCATAAGTGGCAGGAATCAGTTGGTCGTAAACGGTGTGCATCAAAACCGTTGGAACATTAATATTTCCTGAGCGGTCGTATTTAGAAAAAATCACATCAGGATTTGCCGTTGCTGGCAAGCGTTCTGCTTTCTGATTGACCAATAAATTATCTGGAAAACCACTGTATAAAGTATTGGTATTGTCGAAAGGATTCCCTTGTGCTTTTTGGGCAACATCTCTCAAAACATTTTCATTGAAAAATAAGGAAAAAGGTAAATCGTCTAATTTCAAGTCAAAGCGTTTGGCAAAAGCCACCGCCAAAGCCGAGTCTTTTGCCAAAATTGCTTTTTTTATGGCCCTTACTTTTGCCATCATTCTGCTGGGAGATTGAGCTTGATAGGGTTTTGAAAGGTCGAAAATTTCTGAAAGAGAACTCACTACATTCGGAAACAAGCCATTGAAAGTAGCGTACATGTCATATTCTTTTCTACACTGCAAGTACGGACGACTCGACAGCGGACAAAGTGGTAATGCTCCATTGTAATTTTTACCAAGATTTTCAATGGTAGCTAAAGTAATGCCTCCGCCCATCGAATGACCGACCATAAAAGTGGAATCTGGCTGACCATATTTTGAAATAAAGTATTGACGAAGAGCTTCTGTATCATCAACCCCTTGCGGTAAGGCAAAGCCTTGATACTGATAGTCGGAAGCAGCTACGGCAAAACCTCTTTCTAAAAATGGTTGCATGCGAGTTAAAAACTCTGGGTTCTGACTCTGCAGAGGTCTTGACCCCATAAATTCGTAGCCATGAGCATACATAACCAATTTCCCTTTCCAATTCTGAGGAAAAAGGATTCGATACTTCGCCTGATTCACTACACCAGAATCTATTTTGGCGATATTTTGTGCCATTGCCAAATGAGCAATGAAGAGAAGGAAGAGTATTTTTTTCATGTTATTTTAAGCTGTGAGCAATGAGCTTTGAGCCTTGAGATTTTTAGTTAAGAGTTGTGAACGATTAGCTTTAAGGTTATTATTTGTGAGCAATTAGCATTGAGCAATGAACTTTTAGCCTTGAGATTTTTAGTTAAGAGTTGTGAACGATTAGCTTTAAGATTATTAGTTGTGAGCAATTAGCATTGAGCAATGAACTTTTTATTAGCGATAAGTATTTATTTTATCTCAAAGCTCACGGCTCATTGCTCACAGCTAAAAACCTATTTCGCCGCCATCCGAATAGCACCATCCAGTCTGATGACTTCACCGTTTAGCATTTGATTTTCAATAATATGTTTTGCCAAAGATGCAAATTCTTCGGGTCTTCCTAATCTGGAAGGGAAAGGTACTTGTTGTCCCAAAGAAATACGAATGTCTTCGGGCAAACCTGCCAACAATGGCGTTTCAAAAGTACCCGGAGCGATTGTCATTACTCTGATACCAAAGCGAGCTAACTCACGGGCAATCGGTAAAGTCATGGCAACAATGCCACCTTTTGAAGCAGAATAGCCAGCCTGACCAATTTGTCCATCAAAAGCCGCTACCGAAGCCGTTGAAATAATGATACCTCTTTCGCCACTTTCTTCGGTCGGATTATTTTGTAAAACAGCCGAAACCAATCGAATGACATTGAAAGTACCAATAAGATTTATCGTAATCGTTCTGGTAAAATTGGCTAAAGAATGTGGCCCATTTTTACCAATGACTCTTTCGCCCGGCCCAATGCCCGCACAAGAAATAGCACCATGCAAAGCACCAAAAGTACTGATAGCGGTGTCGATAACATTTTGTACACTCGCTTCGTCAGCCACATCTGCTTGAACGAAACGAGCATTTTTTCCTAAAGTATTTTCAGCCTCTTCACCAGCTTTGGCATTGATGTCGAGCAAAACAGCATTTCCGCCATTGTCAATCACCATTTTTGCCGTAGCCAAGCCCAAGCCAGAAGCTCCGCCCGTAACGATGAAAGTTTTATTTTGTATGTTCATGTTTTTAGAAAACTATTTTATTGAACAAATTTTATCATAATAAAACCTCACCCCCAACCCCCTCTCCTGCAAAGAGGGGGCTTTTTTAGTTCTCAAAGCTCCCCTCTCAGCAGGAGAGGGGTCGGGGGTGAGGTCTTTATTCAAACAAACGCTCCACAATTTCAGCCCGATACTTCAAAACCGCTCTTTGGTTTAGTGAACCTTTGTCGGTAATTTCGCCTACTTCTATCGACGGTGCTTCAATGGCTACCACAGCTTTTTCGATTCGAGTAGAACTTCCTGTGGCTGTTTTGTTGAGTTTGATTAATAATTCATCAACAAATTCTTTTATTTTTTCATGTTGAAAAGCTTCTTCGTTGCTTAACTCTTCGCCAATCAAACTTCTACAAGCGTCTGCATTCAGAAATAAAATGATACCGATATACTCTTTGTCCAAACCTGCAATCACCACATCTTGCACCACAGGCGAGCCAGTTGAAACAATTTTTGCTTTCAAAACGCCCACATTTACCCAAGTACCCGTTGAAAGTTTAAAATCTTCGGCAATTCTACCATCGAAAATCAAACCTTTTTCAGGGCAATTTTCATCTACAAATTTTACAGCGTCGCCCGTTTTATAAAATCCTTCTTCGTCAAATGCTTTTTGAGTCGCTTCCAGATTTCTCCAATAGCCTTTTGTCACGTTGGGTGCTTTGTAGCGAATTTCCATTTTATCGCCGTCTGCGACCAATTTCACTGCCAAACCTGCAACGGGAACGCCCAGCAAGCCCGAATAACTACCGCCCCAATTGGCAAATAGGGCAGAAGGCCCCGATTCTGTACAACCCAAACCCGTAATAATGGGTATTTTTTCACCAAGCGTTTCAATAGATAATTCTTCCATTTTGTTCCAAACAGGTTGAGCCAAACTTGCTCCTGCATAAAAACAAATATTTAATTTTTGAAAGAAGGTACTTCTTAAATCTGTCTCTTTTTCAAAATAAGGAATCAACATTTCAAAACCTTTTGGAACGTTGAAGTAAGCCGTTGGCGAAATTTCTCGTAGATTTTGTACCGTAATTTCTATACCTTTTGGCGTTGGTTTACCGTCGTCGATATAAAGCGTACCGCCGTTATAAAGAATTAAACCAAAGTTGTGATTACTCCCAAAAGTATGATTCCACGGTAGCCAGTCAATAAAAACAGGGGCTTCTTCTTGAAAAAAAGGAAATGCTTGTGTGATTTGCTGCAAATTCGCACAAAGCATTTGTTGCGTGTTGATTACGCCTTTGGGCAAACCTGTTGAACCAGAAGTAAACAATATTTTGGCAACTGAATCTTTATGTACATGCTCAAAAGCCAAATCTACTTCATCACTTGCAGGTGTGTTGATTAATTCCGAAAAATCAATTTCAATACTCGCCTCTACCGAAACGAGCTGAGTATTGGGAAATAAGTTTTTTGATAAGGCTAAAGCTTTTTCAAAAGTTTTTCCATTTTGTGCAAAAACCAGTCGGGGATTCATCAGTTCTAAGCAATGTTGTAATTTGCCTAAATCGTTTGAAACCAAAGAGTATGCAGGAGAAATTGGCGTGTAAGGAATGCCAATGTGCATGGCAGCCAAAGCCAATAAAGCGTGTTCAATACTGTTTTCAGATAAAATCACAATGGTTTCATCTGCTGAAAAATTAAGGTTCAACAAGTATTGAGCAATAGATTTTACTTGGTTCAGCGTAGCCGAATATGTTAGTTTTACCCACTCATTTTGTGCGTTTCTTCTTGCGATAAAAACTTCATCAGGTTTGTTTTCAGCCCAATGCACTAATTTTTGAGTAATTTTTTCTGGAAATTCCTCTAATGCTTGTTCCAAATTCAGCAGAATAGAACCATCTTCCCGAATCGTCTTTTTTGTCGCTGTTGGCCCAAAATGGATGTTTTTAAACATTGTAATTAGATATGGATTTTTATATATGAAGTAGGAGGTATGATGTATTATGTGGGATGAATGAAGTAGGAGGTATGATGTGGGATGTATGATATGACATTTATATATTTACTTCATATTTCATACATCCTACATCATACATCCCAAATCATTTCTAATCTTCCCCTACCTTTTTCGCTCTTCCTTCCAGAAAATCGCCCAAACGTTTTTTGGCTTCTGGCGATGAAGCGGCAATCGTCGAAATCAAAGATTCCATCATTAAACCCTCCGACGCACCAGAATCTACAATTCTTGGCAACACGTGCATCAAAGCATAATTGGTCATTTCGGCATTCAATGAAATCTTTTTCGCCAATTCAATTCCCTTCTCTAAACCTTTGTTTTCAGAAACTAAATATTGTGAAAAACCCATTAAAATTCCTTCTTCGGCAGAAATTACTCTTCCCGTAAACATCATATCAGCCATGCGGGCCACACCAATCAGTTTGGGTAATCTCACAGACGCACCACCTCCGACAAAAATTCCTCGCTGTCCTTCGGGTAAAGCGTAAAAAGTACTTTGTTCCGCCACTCTGATATGACAAGCCGAAGCGATTTCCAGTCCTCCACCTACGCAAGCACCATGAATTACCGCTACCACTGGCACAGTGCCAAATTGGATTTTTTCTAAAGCACGATGCCACATTCTTGAATGCTGTAAACCTTCTACGATGTCTCTTTCACGCAATTCCGAAAGGTCTAATCCAGCACTAAAATGTTGTCCTTCGCCATAAAGTACTGCACATTTCACGCCTTTGGGAATGGTAGAAAAAACAGTTTCTAAACCCAAAATGAGTTCGTCATTAATGGCATTTCGCTTTTTCGGGCGATTGATTTTTACTAAAAGTATTTCATCTTGCTGCTCAACAATCAGCGATTCAGGGATATTCATGTTTATATTTAGTGAGTTGTGAATTAGTGATTTTTTAATTGTGAATTAGTGATTGAGTGAGTTAGTGATTTTTATTTTTTTTAAAATCATTCACTCATTCACAATTCACTCAATCACAATTAGAGTACTTTCCAAACCTGTATGCTTACGCTGTCAGGGTTTCGGATGCCTTTACAGATAAAAATGGCGTTGTTCATCCATTCGTATTTTCCAGCAGGAGCATCGAATTTTGGTACTGCTCTGAAATAATAATCGTTTGGAGAAACACTTTCGCCTTTGGCAATTTTTGCAGCAATTTCAGGGGTGGCTACTCGTAAGCCTGTGTTTTTGATATAAATCGTTACGCCATCCTCCGTCTGGATTTGGTAATGTGCTTCTAATTCGGCAACGCCATCTTTTCTTACAATTTGCCAGTCGGCGCCGCCGTCTAAAATTTTACCTTTTATCATCGGTCCTTCAAATGTTCCACCAGCAATCGGGATAATTCTGCGTAAACCATGAGGTGTTTCACCAACTACAATGGCTGGTTTCAGCAATACTTTTAGTTCGCAAACAAAAGCCAAACCCAGTGCTTCGGGCTGATTGCCCTGAGCAAAAGTATTAAGATTCAAAAAAGTTATTAGAAGTAGCGAAAAGACGACTTTGTACATCTTGTTAAAATAGGTATTCATAGTTTTTTAGGGAATTATCAATCAAAAATCTAAAATATACTTCGTTTAGTCCAATATTTATTTTTAATATTGTCATAAGAAAAACTTATTGGAAATGGAATTACGACAATTAAAGTACTTTGTAGCAGTAGCAGAAGAGTTACATTTTGGACGAGCAGCCGAAAAATTGCACGTTTCGCAACCCGCTTTGAGCCAACAAATACAATTATTAGAAGACGAAATTGGCGTAGAATTATTCATAAAAGTACAGCGAACGCAGTTTAGAAGAGTAGCTCTGACAGAAGCAGGCAACGCTTTTCTGAACGAAGCAAAACATATTTTGGAAATTAGCAACAAGGCAATAGAAACCGCACGAAGAGTAGGCAAACAGCAAAAAGAAATTACGTTGGGTATTTACAGAATGATGATTCGTACTCGTGTGGTAGAAATTATGAAAGTATTTGCCAGCAATTTCCCAGAAATAGAAGTAAAATTGGTAGAACTTCCCACCTTTTTGGCGGTGCAAGATGCTTTGAATAATGAAAGTATAGATTTGGGTATTACACTTTTGCCTTTGAAGCACAACAATTTAATAGAAACGCCTTTTAAAACGGGTTATTTAAAAGTAATGCTTTCAGAAAATCACCCATTGGCACAAGCGGAAAACCTTCGTTTGGCACAATTAAAAAATGAAAAATGGATTGAAATCAATAAATCTTTACACACGGTTTTTGAAGACATTGAGCAAATGTGCCGAAAAGCAGGTTTTAGTCGAGAGTCGTTTATTGTACAAGAAGTATCGTCGATTGAGTTATTGGGCGGTTTGGTAAGTTTGGGCGTAGGTATCGCTTTTGTGCCTTCATTTTATGATGCTTCCAGAGTACAAGGCGTAGTTTGTAAAGCCTTGGTCAATGCTGACGGCTCGCCATTTTTAGAAGTAGCTATTGCCCAAGCGATGTGTTATAAAGCAAGTAAAGCTACGCCAACAGTTCAGGCTTTATCTGCTTTGGTGAAAGATTTGGGGTAGATTAAATATGAGTTTTGAATTATTAATTATGAATTGTTTTTGTCTAAAATAAATTTTCATAATAAAAAAAGAATAATTTATAGTGGTAAAGTACAATACTGTTGTCATAGAATCGAAATCCTAAGAAATCATCTTTTGTTTTAATTCTTCAACACGTAAATTTTACTATTATGAAAAAAAATGTCGTTTTACTATTATGCCTTATTTTTACTGCTTGTCGTGAAAAAACTGTTGACCCTATTACACCTTCGCCAACACCTACTGTTCAGGTAACGAAAGAACAAGCAAAACTCAATTCGCTGATTACGCCACTCAAAAAATCCGCCTTGGATTTATCGGACGACGAACTCAAAGTTTTAGACCAATTGAAGTCAGCCTCCATTATTGGCTTGGGGGAAGCTACGCACGGAACGAAAGAGTTTTTTGAAATGAAACATCGCCTTTTCAAGTATTTTGTAGAACATTTTAACCATAAATACTTCGCTTTTGAGATGGATTATGCTGAATCGCTGATTTTTGATGAGTATGTTCAAACGGGTAAAGGAGATATTGTACAATTGATGAAAGACAAAATGTACTTCTGGACTTGGAATACCGTGGAGGTAAAAAACCTGTTAGAATGGATGAAAAACTACAATCAAGGCAAAGCAGAAGCTGAGCGAGTACATATTTTTGGGATTGATTGTCAGATTTTTAAATACAATGTTCTAGAAATAGTAAAGAGAATGAAGGTAATTGACCCATCTATTGGAAACAATGTAGAGTTGCTATTGAAACCTTTATTGGACATTACAGGTGAGTACAAAGGTGGATATGAAAATAATGTTGCGGAAGCAGCTAATTTGGTAAGTAAAAACAAGGATTTAATTATCTCGAAAAGCTCATTAAAAGAGTATCAAATATTGGAGCATTTGGCAAATGTGATTGTTCAAACAGAAGATTATTTAAAGATGTATTATACCAATTCAGCTTATATAAGTGGAAATGTGCGAGATAAATATATGTCTGATAATGTAGATTGGCTGAAAAATCAAACACCTCATCCGATGAGTGTTTGGGCTCATAATTTACACGTTGCCAATGAAGGCAATAATATGGGTAAAAATATTAATCAGACTTACCAAGAAAAGTATCGTACTATTGGTTTTTCTTTTGCGGAGGGTTCTGTTACAGCGGTAAATCTAACTCAAAAGAAATTGGCGTATAATAATTTTGATACTGATGTGAAGGAAAAATACATCAATCAACTTTTTTCACAAGCCAGTTCACCCAATTATATTGTAAAAATGGAAGATATGTTTGCTGACGAATCTCTAAGAACTTATTTTATGAGCAAACCTTTTTTTCAGATTGGAGCGGCTTTTTATAGTCCCTTTGAAACCAATAATTTCACTACTTTAAAAGCCTATAATTTTACTTACCTAATTCATATCAATACTTCTACTCATAGCGATAGTTATTTACTTACACCTTAATAAAATTTCACCCGAAAGGTATTATTTATGATACCTTTCGGGTGAAATTTTTGATGAATTATTCCGTCGTATGTGGAGTATCGTAATTCACCATCCACTGTATTCCAAATTTATCGACAAACATTCCAAAGTAAGCTCCCCAAAAAGTATCAGTCAAAGGCATTGTGATTACTCCATCGGCTGAAAGTCCATTAAATAACGCTGTGGCTTCTTCTTTAGAATCGGCATTGATGGATATGGAGAAATTTGTACCAAAACTTACCAAGCCATGTGCTTCCGAAGTATCACTTCCCATTAAAACAGCTCCTTTACCAATGGGCAAAGTAACGTGCATGATTTTTTCTCCTTCTTCTTCCGAAATTGGTGTTTCAGAAGGTGCTTCTTTTATTCTTCCGAGGTACGAAAATTCTTCGCCAAATACAGACTTGTAAAAATTGAATGCTTGTTCGCAGTTGCCATTGAAGACAAGGTAAGGGTTGATTACTGCCATTTTTTCAAAAGTTAAACGTTAAAGGAAATTTTATTGCGGTTGAAAATATATACAAATGTAGGTTAATGGATTGATTTTCAATAGTCAGAATGAGTCAAAATTAGCTATATTTCCGACACATTTTCTTTTGTTCAACATTGAACGAATTCAATACTTATTCGATTAATTTATCAAGAATAATGTTCAAAATATGGCATTAAGAAGATTTATATAGCTTAATTTGTAAAAATATTCAAGAGAATTTATTATGACCGTTCAGAAAGAAAGAATTTTTTCGCCTTATCAGGTTTTTATGATTGCCATTTTGGCATTTATTCAATTTACCGTTATCCTCGACTTTATGGTGCTGTCGCCACTGGGTGCGATTTTGATGCCGACTTTAAAAATTACTACTTCTCAATTTGGTTTTGTAGTTTCTGCCTATGCTTTTAGTGCTGGTGCGTCGGGCTTATTGGCAGCAGGCTTTGCTGATAAATTTGATAGAAAAAAGTTTTTACTCTTTTTCTATGTAGGTTTTATCATTGGCACAGCCCTTTGTGCGATGTCCACCAATTATCAATTTTTATTATTTGCTCGAATCTTCACAGGTATTTTCGGAGGTGTAATTGGCTCGGTAGGCTTTGCCATTATTTCTGATATTTTTAAATTAGAAGTACGTGGACGAGTAATGGGCTTTGTGCAAATGGCTTTTGCTGCCAGCCAAGTGTTGGGTTTACCAATTGGGCTTTATCTGGCAAATACTTTTGACTGGCACGCACCGTTCTGGATGATTGTGGGCGTAAGTATTATCGTCGGCATTATTATTTTCTTGAAAATGCAGCCTGTAACAGAGCATTTGAAAATTAAAAGTGAACGCAATGCTTTCCAACATCTTGCCAAAACGATTACCGAACCCCATTATCTGAGAGCCTTTATTGGTACAGTTTTACTTTCAACGGGTGGTTTTATGTTGATGCCTTTTGGAAGTGCTTATGGAACAAACAACCTTGGTTTGAAATTGGAGGAACTCCCAATTATGTATGGCGTAACGGGTATATTTTCAATTATTTTTGGACCAATGATTGGTAAATTGAGTGATAGACTGGGCAAGTTCAATACTTTCTTTATTGGTTCAATTATCAGTATGGTTTTAGTAGGCATTTATACACAATTGGGAATTACGCCACTTTGGGTAATTATCGTGTTGAACGTTATTCTTTTCACAGGAATTTCAGCTCGAATGATTTCGTCTTCTGCTTTGATGACCGCCATACCTTCGATGAAAGATAGAGGTGCTTTTATGAGTATCAACTCTTCTATTCAACAAATTTCGGGTGGAGTAGCTTCTTTTGTGGCTGGTTTGATAGTAGTGCAAAGACCAGACGGTATTATTGAACATTATGATATGTTAGGTTATACCGTAATTGGCTCGATGGTAGTAGCAATTGGTTTGATTTACTGGGTTGACCAATACATCAAAAAACGTGAAGCAAGTAAAAGTTTGGAAGATTTGAAAGTATAGAATTTGCGAGTTCAAGGTTTATAAGTTAAGTTCATAAACCTTGAACTCTTCCACTTTATTTCTTTCCTCTTGTAAAAATGGCAACAATAGCCGTAGTAATTACGCCCATCAATAAAGCTCCGATTAAGCCTTCTTTGATATAATTTTCAAGACTAAAGTACTGCTCGGCTTCGGTTTGTTTCATCAAACCAGCACTTACTGAATACTTAATGGCATTAGGAAAATACTCAGGCGTGATAATTTCTGTGGTAATAATTTGCGTTAATGGACTCAAAATCATAATCATTACGCTGATAATTGTGCCAGAAATAAAACCTTGCAGGTAGGTCATTGAGCCATGATAAAACTTGTTCTTTTTCTCTAACAAAGCAAAAACATAGACCGAGATGGCAGGAATGGCAATGAAATTGGTATAAGTAGCGTGTTTGTCGATATGAGTACTATGCAAGCCCGCAAGCTTTTCAAGTAACATCCAAACCAGCGACATGGCAACGAATATCAATGCCCATTTGAGTTCGTGGGATAGCTTTTTCATGAATTTATGGTTTACAGTTATAAAAATTCATCAAATAAAGATTCCTTCCCCCATCACTAAATCATGCCCTTTGTATTCAGAAGTTCCTCTAAAGTATGGCAAAACCCAAAAGCTCTGTGTACTTCTCTGGCTGGTTTGGCTTTAATTTCCTCAAAACTCATCCACTTCACTTCTTGGATAATTTGTTGCTCCAATTCGGGGTCAAATCCTTTTTTTACTTTTCCTCTCTCAAGATTTACTCTAAAAAATAATTCAATCGCATGTAGCGGAGGTTCGTTAAACTCGCTTACAAACATGAAATGTTCGATAGAAATTTCTGTAAATGTTTCTTCTAAAAACTCTCGTTTGATGGCTTCCACTGTACTTTCGCCGAACTGCAAACCACCTCCTGGCGGACACCAAAAGTCTGCATTTTCAACTACTCCTTTGTGATTTATCATCAATATTTTATCGTCTTGTACACAGATACCGCATACTCTCACTCTTAACTGTTCTCCGTATTGAGCCATCACTTGCTCATGCACTTTATCTATCATCTAAAATTACGTTTTAAAAAATCTATTCTTTTGTGTCGAACATTTTAATGTATTTGATACTTCCAGCGTTAAATATCCGCATAAAAGCTCGTTCTGTCAAATTTGTGAATTGATTTGCACTATATCTTTGTAAATTTTCAGTATCAATCCAAATTTGTTGAGGACTACTGTTTTCAATTTTCTGAAAACCCAAGGTTTCATAACTTCTTCCGTCCGACCAATCTCTGTCAGCATAAGACATCACATCGTCGGGCTGATGCTCGTTGGCAAAGGCCTTCAAAAGTTTGTCCATTCCACCAACCACATGATGATTTTTTAGCGTTGCAAAACGCAATAATTCATACGAACGAGTACCTGCTCGCTCGCCGTATTTCATCGCTCGTCCTGCACTAAAAGTAGCCACAGCAATCAGTAAAGGCTTATTTTTCTCTTGAATTAATGCCGAATCTATAAATTTTTCAAGGTACTGAGCTTTCAAAAATAAGCCATATTTGAATTTAGATTTAACCGAAGACTGTAAATGATTTTCATTTAAAAATGCTTCTGCCGTCGGATTATCAATTCTTTCTACAAAGCAATGTCGGGCGTTTAGCCGTTTTGAATGTCCGCACAAAGCCAAAATTCTGGCATTTACTAAAGCTACATTGTTGGCATAAACATCTTCCCAAAGATGGATAATTCTTTGTTGTTGAGTCTGAATTTTTTCAGAAAAATCTTTGAAGAAATCGGGAGGAATAGTCGTGTTTTTGAAATTTTCAAGCGAAATAAAATGTAAAAAAAGTTGTTGTTGTGGTAAATAAATGACCTCAAAGGGAGAATCAAAAGTCTTTATTTCAAAACTAATTTGATGATTTTCTAATAAAGTATAAATGTTGGATTGCCACACAAGCTTGTGAATTATGAGTTTTGAGTGATGAATTATGAGGGGTTTGTTTAACTATTGACCTACTCTAATGTCCACTATAAGGTCAGGTATTTTATAGATACGACTCGATTTATTTTGAAGTAAGATATACTTTATCAATCATTTCTTGGTACTCAGATTGTTCGTCAGAAAAAACTGTGATTCCTCCACCACTTTTAAAGATAAGCGAATTATTTTCCGTTTTTTCGATAAAACGAATCATGACTGAACTGTCTAAATTTTCACCATCAAAAATGCCAAAAACGCCTGTATAATACCCTCGCTCGTAGTTTTCAGCTTCTTCAATAATTGCCAACGTTTGTGGTTTCGGTGCTCCGCAAATTGAACCTGCGGGCAATAATTTAAACAGTAATGAACCGATATTTTGATGAAAATTTTCGGGCAATTTTCCGCAAATTTCAGAACTTACTTGTAATAAATCACCTTCTGAAGTTTGTACTTTACTAATATATCTAAAACGTTCAACCCAAACTTTTTCTGCCACCATGCTGATGTCATTTCTAATTAAATCAACGATTGTGGCGTGTTCGGCAAGTTCTTTTTTATTGTTCAAAATCTTCATTTCGGCATTTGGAACGTTTGCCGAAATTGTACCTTTCATAGGATGCGAAGAAATGATTCCATTATTGATTTTAACAAAAATTTCAGGTGAAAAAAGCACAAATTGATTGTTGAAGTACAATTGATACTGAGCTGAACTACGTTCAAAAATCTCTTTTAAACTCAAATTTACCTTGATAGGAGTAGGCTTGGTAAGGTTTACCAAAAAACTATTTCCACGCATTAAATGACGTTTTACGATGCCGAACGACTGTTGGTATTCCTGAAAGCTAATCGGATATTTTTCTAAATAAAGAGGTTTTTCGAGTAATTCTTTTTCGGTATTGAAATTACTTTTATTCCCAATTTTGTATAAAATATCTTCTTTTTCAACATCCTCAAGAGGCAAAACTATCGGCTTTTTCATCTCATAATCAATGATGAAAAGGAAAGGTTTGCGGTCACAACCCAACAAATTCATTTGTTCGATTGCGATTTTAGCTTGATTAGAAAGTATTTGGGTTTTGAAAGACAAGTTTATGAAGTACCTAAAATTGATTTTTGAAGTGAATGAAAAAGACCTAAAAAGTTTTTAAAAACCTTTTAGGTCTTGAAAACGAAGATTAACGTAAGCGATTAATTTCCTCTTCAGAAAGACCTGTAGCTTGAGAAATCATTTTCACTGACAATCCTAATGAAAGCATATTTCGAGCAACTTTTTGTATTCCCTCGGCTTCACCTTCTTCTCTTGCCGTATCCAAGGAGTTTTTCAAATCTCTGTAATACTTCAAGCTGTCTTCATAAGAAAGGATTTGTTCGGGCGTGAATTTAGCTATTTCTGCTGTCTCAAAAACCTTTTCAAAAATACGTTCTCTTAAACTTTCTGGAATGCGTTCTAATTGATTCAAGTTCCGTATCAAATAGAGCCATTTTTCAAAACGTGTCGATAATTCATCTATACTTTTCTTGAATTTTGGCATTTCTAAATAGATGAAAGTTAGCTTATCATAGAATACTTTATTGGTTTCTATGTCTTGTAGCTTCACATCATAACGAAACTTTTCAGGTTCATTTTTATCTGCATCAAACACAAAATCAAGTATGGCAATCGTATAAACTGCCTTCAATTCAAAGTTCCAATCCGCTCTCTTGGCTTGTTCTCTGATAGGAAAAGTTGAATAATAAACCGTTCGGTCTTTGAAAAAGTTTTGCTTGGATTTCTGTAATTCAACTATAAATTTTTCTCCTCGTTCATTCTCACAATACAAGTCAAAAATGGCTTTTCTGTCCGATTCTGTCAAACCTAAATGTTCTGTTTTCAGATAAGTTAAGTCCTTGATTTGACCTTGTTCTTCTTTCAGCAATTCGTTCAAAAAATCCAATAGCAAGTCCTTGTTTAGTTCTTCGCCAAACAATTTTTTAAATCCGAAATCCGTAAACGGATTGATGTATTTTTCTACAAACTCAGCCATTTTCTTAACTCATCCTCGGTTAATTCCATCGCTTGTGCTATCACTTCTAACGATAAACCTATTGAAAGCATATTTCGAGCAACTTCTAATTTACCTTTTACAATTCCTATCTGTTCTCCCTTTACAATTCCTATCTGTTCTCCCTTTACAATTCCTATCTGTTCTCCTTTGATTATTCCCTCGGCTTCACCTTCTTCTCTTGCCGTATCCAAGGAGTTTTTCAAATCTCGGTAATACTTCAAGCTGTCTTCATAAGAAAGGATTTGTTCTGGTGTGAATTTAGCTATTTCTGCTGTTTCAAAAACCTTTTCAAATATTCGCTCTTTTAAACTTTCTGGAATGCGTTCTAACTGATTCAAGTTTCGTATCAAATAGAGCCATTTTTCAAAACGTGTCGATAATTCATCTATACTTTTCTTGAATTTTGGCATTTCTAAGTAGATGAAAGTTAGCTTATCATAGAATATTTTATTGGTTTCTATGTCTTTCAGCTTTACATCGTAACGAAACTTTTCAGGTTCATTTTTATCTGCATCAAACACAAAATCAAGTATGGCTATGGTATAAACTGCCTTCAATTCAAAGTTCCAATCCGCTCGCTTGGCTTGTTCTCTGATAGGGAAAGTTGAATAATAGACCGTTCTATCCTTGAAGAAATTTTGCTTGCTTTTTTGTAGCTCTACTATAAATTTTTCGCCACGTTCATTTTCACAATACATGTCAAAAATGGCTTTTCTGTCAGATTCAGTCAAGCCTAAATGTTCTGTTTTCAGATAAGTTAAGTCCTTGATTTGACCTTGTTCTTCTTTCAGCAACTCGTTCAAAAAGTCCAATAGCAAGTCTTTGTTTAGTTCTTCGCCAAACAATTTCTTAAAGCCAAAATCCGTAAACGGATTGATGTATTTTTCTACAAATTCAGCCATTTTCTTAGCTCATCCTCGGTTAATTCCATCGCTTGTGCTATCACTTCTAACGATAAACCTATTGAAAGCATATTTCGAGCAACTTCTAATTTACCTTTTACAATTCCTATCTGTTCTCCTTTGATTATTCCCTCGGCTTCACCTTCTTCTCTTGCCGTATCCAAGGAGTTTTTCAAATCTCGGTAATACTTCAAGCTGTCTTCATAAGAAAGGATTTGTTCTGGTGTGAATTTAGCTATTTCTGCTGTCTCAAAAACCTTTTCAAAAATACGTTCTCTTAAACTTTCTGGAATGCGTTCTAACTGATTTAAGTTTCGTATCAAATAGAGCCATTTTTCAAAACGTGTCGATAATTCATCTATACTTTTCTTGAATTTTGGCATTTCTAAGTAGATGAAAGTTAGCTTATCATAGAATACTTTATTGGTTTCTATATCTTTCAGCTTCACATCATAACGAAACTTTTCAGGTTCATTTTTATCTGCATCAAACACAAAATCGAGTATGGCTATCGTATAAACAGCTTTCAATTCAAAGTTCCAATCCGCTCTCTTGGCTTGTTCTCGGATAGGAAAAGTTGAATAATAAACCGTTCGGTCTTTGAAAAAGTTTTGCTTGGATTTCTGTAATTCAACTATAAATTTTTCTCCTCGTTCATTCTCACAATACAAGTCAAAAATGGCTTTTCTGTCCGATTCTGTCAAACCTAAATGTTCGGTTTTCAGATAAGTTAAGTCCTTGATTTGACCTTGTTCTTCTTTCAGCAATTCGTTCAAAAAATCCAATAGCAAGTCCTTGTTTAGTTCTTCGCCAAACAATTTCTTAAATCCGAAATCCGTAAACGGATTGATGTATTTTTCTACAAATTCAGCCATTTTACACTTTTACGAAATCTTCAAGCCAGCCTTGAGCATCATTTCTTTTCCAAATGCAATTTGTTCTTTGTATTGTATATTTTGTTTGCGTAAATACTCATCAAACGCAGCTTTAAATTCTTGTTGCTCTTCTTTTGAAAGGCTATCATAATACCTCGACCAATCTCTTTCAATATAACTTTCAGCAAGCTTGTTTGGTGCTTCTTTTAGTTTTTGAAAATGCTGTTTGAAATCAAAATTTATCATGGCTTTATTGATTATCTGTTTGCAAAATGTTCTTGATTAAAATATTTACTTCTGTCCAGCTATCTAATAACTTATCTATTTCAGCTTGATTGGCATCTCTTTCGACAGCTTTTTCTAAATCCTGCTCGATATTAGACTTGATTTCTAAGAAATATTTTAAAATATCATCTTTCATATACAATTAAAAATAACACATAAATTCAAATTTTCAAGACTTCAAACATACATTTTATCTAAAACCTAAACCGCACTTTTCCCTTTCTCAACCGCCTTCGCCAATCCTGAAACATCAGAACCGCCAGCCGTTGCGAAGAATGGCTGGCCGCCTCCGCCGCCTTTTACTTCTTTTGCCATTTCACGGATGATTTGCCCAGCGTTTAGTTTTTTATCGGCTACCAAATTGTCGGCAATCATGACTGCTAACTGTGGTTTGCCTGCTACTTCTGCTCCTAATACACAATACAAATTATCAATTTTAGCTTTTAATTCATAAGCCAATTGTTTCAAAGCATCAGCATTTGGCACAGAAACTACTTCCGCTATTACGTTTACTTCGCCAACGGCTTGTACTTTCGTTAGTAAGGTTTCTTTGATGGATTGTAATTTTTCAGACTCAAAAGCTTCTATTTTTTTACTTAATACGGCCTTCTCTTCCAACAAGGCTTTTACGGCTTTTACTACGTCTGGTTGACCTTTGAACAAACCTTTCAATTCGTTTACAATTGCCAATTGTTCTTCAAACATCGCCAAGGCTTTTTCGCCTGTGTAAGCTTCTACCCGACGAACGCCTGCCGAAACCGAACTTTCTGCTACGAATTTAAACAAGCCGATTTGTCCTGTCGAAGGCACGTGCGTACCACCGCAAAGCTCTACCGAGAAGTTCGGGTCGAAAGTAATGACACGGACAAAATCGCCATATTTTTCGCCAAAAGTTGCTGTTGCACCTGCCGCAATAGCTTCTTTGATAGGCACATTGCGTTTTTCGTCTAAAGCAATATTTGCTCTGATTTTGGCATTTACGATGTCTTCGATTTTGCCCAATTCTTCGTCTGTCACTTTCGAGAAGTGCGAGAAGTCGAAACGAGTAAGGTCTTCGTTTTGGTAAGAACCCTTTTGCGAAATATGCGAACCCAATACTTCACGCATCGCCGAAAGCATCAAGTGCGTAGCGGTATGATTTGAAGTAATTTTACTTCTGCGAGCAGTATCAATTTTGGCAACTAAATTTTTGTTGGAAGCGTATTGTTCAACAAATTTCTCGAAATTTTTATCGGTAGAAATATGAATAAACAAATCGTTTTCCTTTTTCGTATCCGAAATTTTGACAGATAAATCTCCTAATTCCAACACGCCAGAGTCGCCCACTTGTCCACCCATTTCTGCGTAAAAAGGCGTTTTATCTAAAACAATATGGTATTCGCTTCCTGCTTTGGTTTTTACTTTACGGTATTTGATAAGGCTTGCCGAGGCTTCTGTTTCGTCATAACCTACAAATGCAAAGTCGAAATCTTCGTCAGAAACAATTGTCCAGTCGGTTGCTTCTTTTGAAGAGTCTTTACGAGAACGGTCTTTTTGTGCTTGAAGAGCCACTTTGTAGCCTTCTTCGTCGATTGATAAACCATTTTCACGAGCAATCAAAGCTGTTAAATCAGAAGGAAAACCAAAAGTATCGTTCAATTCAAAAACGATTTCTCCGGCAATTCTTCCGTTTTTCTCTGTTTCAGCAATGATTTTATCTAATCTTGTCAAACCCGTTTCCAAAGTACGCAAGAAAGAATTTTCTTCTTCTAAAATTACTTTTTCTACAAATTCTTGTTGAGCTTTCAATTCAGGGAAAACACCATCAAATTGTTCAGACAACAAGGGAATAAGGCTGTGCATAAACGGCTCACGGAAACCTAAATAAGTATAACCGTAACGCACTGCACGACGCAAAATACGACGAATTACATAACCAGCTTTGTTGTTTGAAGGCAATTGTCCGTCGGCAATCGCAAAAGCAATCGCACGAATATGGTCAGCAATTACTCTTAAAGCAATGTCTTCCCATTTGCCTTCACCGTATTTTTTACCAGCTTTTGCTGCTACAAAATTGATGGTATTTGAGAACACATCAGTATCATAATTCGATTGTTTGCCTTGAATCGCCATACACAAACGTTCAAAACCCATACCAGTATCTACGTGTTTGGCTGGCAACGAAACTAAAGAACCATCCGCCATGCGTTCAAACTGCATGAATACGTTGTTCCAGATTTCAACTACTTGTGGGTGGTCGGCATTGACTAATTCTTTTCCAGATTTTTTGGCTACTTCATCCGCATCACGCAAGTCGATGTGGATTTCAGAACATGGTCCGCAAGGCCCTGTGTCGCCCATTTCCCAGAAATTATCTTTTTTATTTCCAAGAATAATACGGTCTTCGCCAACCATGGCTGCCCAAATATCCCAAGCTTCTTTATCGAAAGGAACGCCGTCTTTTTCATCACCTTGAAAAACAGAAACATAGATTCTTTCTTTGGGTAATTTATATACTTCTGTAAGCAATTCCCAAGACCATTCTAAGGCTTCTTTTTTGAAATAATCGCCAAAAGACCAGTTGCCCAACATTTCAAACATGGTGTGGTGGTACGTATCGAAACCAACGTCTTCAAGGTCATTATGTTTACCCGACACACGCAAACATTTTTGCGTATCGGCAATACGTTTTGAAGGAGGCGTGCCATTACCTAAGAAAAAATCTTTGAACTGGGCCATCCCTGAGTTATTGAACATCAAGGTTGGGTCGTTTTTAGCAACAAGTGGAGCTGAAGGAACAATTAAGTGACCTTTTGATTTGAAGAAATCTAAAAACTGTTGACGTATTTCTTTGGAAGTCATTATAAAATCGGAATTTGGAAAGTCGAAACACAATCGTTCGACAGCATTTTTAAAATTAACCGCAAAATTAGTGAATAGTCTTGGAGAATGTTAGTAAAACAAGAGAAAATGAGAAGATAGGGGAAAAATGAGGGCTTTTTCTTAGGATAAATTAAAAGTCTATGCCATGAATGCGAGCAATTTTAGGGATTACCAAAGTATTTAATTTGCACTTCTGCCATAGCCAACGGTTTCTCTAAATAATTGAGGAGAAACCTCTGCATTATTTTTGAAAAATCTACTAAAGTAATATTCGTCTTCATAGCCCAACTCAAAAGCGATTTCTTTGACAGTCTTATTGGTTAAATACAATTCTCTTTTGGCTTCAATCACGATTCTTTCGGCAATCAAATCCGTCAAAGTTTTATTGAAATAAGTTTTGGTAATTTTGGCTAAGGCTTTTGCTGAAATGTTTAAATCTTCTGCATAGTCACTTGCAGAGTGTTTTATCTTGAAATTACTTTCAATTGAGTTTTTGAGATTTTGTAGAATAAATGGTTCTTTCTGGCTGGTATTTTCTGGAAAATTAGGCAACTGTTCAGCCTTTAGTCGTGAGGCTTTAATTAAAAATATTTTCAAATAGGAAACCAAAAGTTCATATTGAGCCAATGCCTGATTTTGCATTTCATTTTGTATTTGTTCATACAAACTTTCAAAAGCTAAAGAAGAAATTTCGTCGATTAAGGTGAAAGGTGGCTGATAGATATTGTTAAACAAAACGCCGTTACAAGCTACTTCATTTTGATGTTTATGAATACAAAAAAAGTCTGGATGGAATTGAATCGCCACACCTTTTATGTTTTCAGATGAAAGCATAAAAGGTTGGTAAAGAGAAAAAGCAAACAAAGTATTTCCAGTAAAATCATATTCTGAAAAATCAGCTTTTAATTTGCCTTCTCCCTTTTTTATCCAAATCAAAGAATAATAATTATGGCGTTGTAAATGGTCGAAATGGCGATTATCATCAAAAGAAAAAATCTTAAAAGCAAGGTTTCCCGTTTGCTGATTGATAAGTGTGAAAACCGATTGATTAGCCATATTGTATGAGTCGTTTGTTGATGAGTGAATTTTGTTTAAATCAATTTTCGTTCAGAGGGTAAAATGGCTAAGTCGTTGATACTGGCAAAGCGTTTTTGCATTAATCCATTTTCATCAAATTCCCAAAGTTCATTGCCATAACTTCTAAACCATTGCCCTGTGTGGTCGTGCCATTCATATTCAAAACGAACCGCCATTCTGTTTTCTCTAAATCCCCACAATTCTTTTTTGAGTTTATAGTCTAATTCTTTTTCCCATTTGCGAGTCAGAAAAGCTTTTACTTCTTCACGTCCATTGATAAAGTCAGTTCTATTTCTCCATTCAGTATCAATTGTATAAGCTAAAGAAACTTTTTCGGGGTCTTTGGTATTCCAAGCATCCTCGGCAGCTTGTACTTTTTGTAAAGCTGTTTCCATCGTAAAAGGTGGAAGTGGGTATCTTTTTTCGTTCATTTTATGGAATAAAAAATAAAGGTAATTGCTTTTCAGAACAACTACCTTTTATTCTTTTTAAATTAAACCGTTTCAAGTTGATGAGCTTTTACTGCTGGGAAATCAATTTCAGTTTGTGCTGTGTTGTTGAAATAATTAGTAAGAATATTCAATGCAACATGACCAACCACTTCGCCAATTTCACCTTCATTAAGTCCTGCTAATTTGGCAGCTTCTACGTCTGAATCTGATAATAAGCCTTTTTTACTTACCAAAGTTTTTGCCAGTTTCAATGCTCCATCTGTTTTGGCATCCGTAGCATTGCCTAATCTTGCTGCTTCAATGGTTTCAGGTTTAATTTTTACCAAGTTTGCTCCAATATAAGTATGTGCTGATAAACAATAATCACAAGCGTTACTTTCAGATACTGCTAAAGCTATTAATTCACCAGTTTTTGCTCCTAAAGTACCACCAGCCAATGCTCCGCTAAGATTCAAATAGCTTTCTAAAAAAGCCGGTGAATTTGCCATTGTTCTCATCATATTAGGAACAACTCCCAATTTACCTTGAATGGCGTTGAAAAGTTCTTTTGTTTTACCTGTTGCTACTTCTGGATTGATTGCTGTTAAACGTGCCATGTTGTTTGATGTTTAAATGTTTTGTCCTTATTGACAATACAAAGTTGCAAGAACTGGCAGGCTTAAAACATGGAGAAATTACGCAAGATAATGGACGATTTTTACAGGTAAATTAATAAAACTTAGGCAAAGGATTCAGCTTTAAGTTTTGTCTTTGATGCCAGTATGGGTAAATTGTTGGTACTTCGCTGGCTTTGTCTAATTTTTTAATTTGGTCAGTCGTAAGATTCCAGCCGACTGCTTCAAGGTTCTGGCGAAGTTGAGCTTCATTTCTTGCTCCGATGATGATACTTGAAACCGTTGGTCTCTGTAAAACCCAATTGATGGCTACTTGAGCTACGGTCTTGTCCGTTTCTTCTGCTACTTCATCCAAAGCATCAATAATATTATAAAATACTTCTTCATTAATCACGGCTTCTGGAATTGGACTTCCGCCTTGTGCCACACGACTATCTTGTGGAAGTGGCTGATTTCTACGATACTTTCCACCCAATCTTCCTGCTGCTAATGGCGACCAAATGATTCCGCCTACTTTCTGGTCTAAACCCAAAGGCATCAATTCCCATTCGTATTCACGGTTTGCCAAAGAGTAATATACTTGGTGTGCCACATAGCGATTCCAACCGTATTTATCAGCAATGGCTTGCGATTTCATCAAATGCCAGCCCGAAAAATTGGAAGCAGCGATGTATCTGATTTTGCCACTCTGAATTAAATCATCTAAAGCTCTGAGGGTTTCTTCGATAGGGGTATTGCCATCAAAACCGTGCATGTGATAAAGGTCAATGTAATCGGTATTGAGGCGTTTTAAACTGCCTTCTACTTGTTTGATAAGTCTGAAACGAGATGAACCTTGATTGTTTGGTCCTTCGCCAAAAGGGAAAGTTGCTTTGGTAGAAATTAAAGATTTATCTCTTTTCCCAGCTAAAGCTTTACCCAGAATTTCTTCTGAAAGTCCTTGAGAATAGACATCGGCAGTGTCGAAGAAATTTAAACCTGCCTCTAAGCAAATATCAATTAAACGTGTAGCTTCTTCTACCTGAGTACTTCCCCAAGCTTTGAAGAAATCATTTCCACCACCGAAAGTAGCAGTACCAAAACTTAACACAGGCACTTCTAAGCCTGATCCACCCAATTGTCTGTATTCCATTGTATTTTTGGTTTTGAGTAAATATGAAAGATTTATCTATCACAAAATTCAAAAATACTAAGGTTAGTTCATGTAAATGCGATTCCTTGTTATGGTTTGTATGCCACAGTGGCACGAGTTTTTACTTCGTCCATTTTTTTACGAGTTGGAAACTTGTGCTACTGCCTTATTCTAATAAAAATTTATGAGCAAAATTTCCTTCAGCATTACTCAGCACTAAAAAGTACATTCCCTTTTTAAAATGCCTTACATCTATTGAGTGCAATTGAAGATTTTTGATTTCTTCTTCATACAAAACACTTCCTGAAAAATCTATAATTGAAATTTTACCAGAGCTTTGTTGCTGAAAACTGATACTGATAACGGCATGCGTTGGATTGGGATATAATTTGAAAGCCGTAGTAATTTCATCTTCGGTAGCCAAAACCGTTGAAGTATTTCCCGAAGCAGTATTGCTGTAAAGCGATTCACTGGTGCTACTAAAGGCTTTTATTCGATAAGTATAACTGGTGTTTTCGGTCAAAGTTGCATCAGTATATTCAGGTTTAGTGGCATTTATTTTGGCAATTTCTACGAAATTATTATCAGATTTTCTTTCTAAAACATATTGTGTAGCCCCTGAAACACTATTCCATGAAACTTTGATGGTATTGAAAGAAATAGGATTCACCCTAAGTTCGGGCGTAGTTAATAGGGCAGGAGTCTTGCCTTCAATTGTACTTTGAAGTGATTCCGTAAGGTTGCCCAATGCTTGAACTCTATAAGTATAAGTAGTATTTGCATTGAGGTTTTTATCCAAGAATTCTGTGGTTTTTGCGTCTAAAGTGGCTAAAGTTTTAAAGCTTTCGCTACCAGTTTTTCTTTCAATCAGATAAGAAGTCGCATTGGCAACAGCCGTCCACGAGAGTTTTAATTGATTATAATACACCACCGAAATACTTGGTGTAGGGCTTGCAAGCAAAGTATTCGTTTTGGCAGCAACATTGGCATAAGGCGATTCTGCATATTGATAAAGTACTTTTACTCGATAATCGTAGGCGGTGTTACTTTGCAAAGCGGTATCTTCAAAAGTCAATACGTTGGCATTGGTTTTTGTAATTTGCTCATAAGTACTGGCTGAACTTAGCTTTCGTTCAAGCACATAGTTGCTGGCATTGGCAACGGCTTTCCATGTAAGTTTTATTTTAGTTGAACCCGTTGTCGTTGCGGTCAAAGTACTGGCAAGCGGTGTTTCATCAATTGCTACTTCATAAAATGACAAAGCACGCATTCCTTTTTTATTGCTGATATATGGGCCATTATATGGATATTCAGCACTGTTTGTAGCCACTATTGAAGGTAAATATGAAATTTTACTGGCATTCGATTCATCAGCTAAAGTAAGAATAATCTTATTTTCAGAAGCTTTGCCACTAACTACATTCCCAGTGTTTCCATCCAGATAAATATAGTTTTTCATGTAAAAATTATTGTACTTTTCATTCCAAGTAAGTACTTGTCCTGTATCAAATGTCAGCGTAATTTCTTTATGATTAGTAGCTGAAAAATAAGCTTTTCTGAGATTAGGAGCATCAATATTATCAGTATTGGTTGATTGATAAAAGTCTCTTCCTACCAATCTTCCTACTTCTTGTCCATTCTGAGTATAGCCTGCATCGCTGTAATGTAATCCGTCAAAACCGGCTGTTCCGATTGACGGAAGTACTTGTACATCCGAATACTTGTCTTTCAATACTCTTTGTGCTTCTCTAACTTTTGGTGCGGCATCTACTGCAGGATTGATAATATCAATTTGGTACGCATAAATTTGCTTGATAGAAGGTAAATCAATTTTGAGATTTTTGTAAAACTTATCAAAATTTTCGGCAAAATCCCAGCCTTCTCCGTAGGCTTCCGTTTCTCCTTGTCTGTAAATCAGTGCTTTAACGCTTTTATCTATGCCCGCTTTTTGTAGTCGATACAGCATTCTGCCATAACCGTTGGTTAAATCTGCTGGATTTGAAGCCGTTCTTGTAGCATGTTGAAGAGCAGAAGACCAGTGAAAACCAGCGTTGATTAAACAAGTAGGAATGCCGAAGTTGTTTAAGATATATTCTTGAAATGCAAAACCGAATGGGCCAACGTCTTTCCAATAAACTTCTTCGTTTGACAACGCCCATAGAGTATCGGCAGCATTGTAATAGGCAGTATTATAATTATCAGTGATTTTGCCAAAAGTTCTACAAAATTCATTTGTTTTTGTTTCTCTGAAAAAACCCGTTGAATTCGACTGTCCCGTAAGTACATAAACATCGCCAGCTACTACGTTTTGGCGGTTTACTAATTCCAGTGAATCTGTACCTTTTATGGCATAAATTTTAAAATTATACTCAGCTTTTTCGGCTTTGATGGTAGTAGGTTTGAACGCAAAAGTACCCAATTTACCTTTATAAGTAATGGGTGCTTTTTGATAGGAAATTAAAGTATTATTTCTAAAAACCTTTAGCGAAAAATAGCTCCAGCCTTCAATTTCAATTCTGCCCGAAATTGGAACAGATGCTTCATTTTTTTCATTTCGTGGATACAACTGATAACTCTGTGGAAGTTGGTCAAAAACTGTTGAGTAGAAACGTTGTCCAAACGAAACGACACTGTATAAACAAAGGACGATAAAGACGATTATATTTTTCATAGGTTATTAAAATTTACTTATTGATGAGCATTACGTTAGGATTTTCTTCACTTCATTTAATTTCAACAAGGCCTCAATTGGTGACATGGTGTTGATGTCAAGATTTTTTAAAAGTTTTTCTATTTTTTCAAATTTCGGATTACTTTCTCCACCGAAAATACTCATTTGAAAATTCTGTTTTGGCATTTCACGAATCGTCTGGCGATGTTGTTCTTTTGAACGGTTTTTCTCTAATTCTACCAAAATTTCACTGGCACGATACACCACTGGCTGAGGAATACCTGCCAATTGTGCCACATGAATCCCGAAACTGTGTTCTGAACCGCCTTCTTTCAATTTACGCATAAAAATTACTTTGCCGTTGATTTCCTTTACAGAAACATTGAAGTTTTTGATGCGTGGAAAATCGTTGGCTAATTCGTTCAGCTCGTGATAATGCGTAGCAAAAAGCGTTTTTGGACGATGATTTGCGTGATTGTGCAAATGTTCTGCAATTGCCCAAGCTATCGAAACGCCATCATAAGTACTTGTTCCACGACCAATTTCATCCATTAAGACCAAACTTCTGTCTGAAAGGTTGTTCAAAATACTTGCCGTTTCGGTCATTTCTACCATAAAAGTAGATTCTCCTTTTGAAAGATTATCGCTTGCTCCGACACGAGTAAATACTTTATCGACAATACCAATTTTTGCTTCATTGGCAGGAACAAAACAGCCGATTTGTGCCATCAACACAATCAAGGCTGTTTGGCGAAGCAAAGCAGATTTACCAGCCATATTCGGCCCTGTAATGATGATGATTTGTTGAGTAGAATCATCCAAGTACAAGTCGTTTGGCACATAAGTTTCGCCCAAAGGTAATTGTTGTTCAATTACGGGGTGGCGTCCTTCTTTGATGACAAGTTCCTTACTGTCAGAAACTTGTGGTTTTGTATAATTGTTTTTCTCGGCAATTTTAGCAAAGTTTGTCAGTACATCCAATACCGCAATTATTTTAGCATTTTGCTGAATTTGATGCACGTAATCGTTGGCGACGTTTACCAATTCATTAAAAATTCTAAATTCAATTGCCGCAATTTTGTCTTCTGCTCCCAAAATGGTTTCTTCGTACTCCTTCAATTCTGGCGTAATATAACGTTCGGCATTTACCAAGGTTTGTTTACGAATCCAATCGTTGGGTACTTTGTCTTTGTGGGCATTGGTTACTTCTAAATAATAACCGAATACTTTATTAAAAGAAACTTTCAATGAAGTGATGCCCGTACGTTCGATTTCTCGGTTTTGTAATTGCAATAAATAATCTTTACCTGTGTGAGCGATGCCCAAAAGTCTGTCCAATTCATCGTCCACGCCATTTTTAATCATGCCACCTTGATTGGTCACAATTGGCAAAGATTCATCACGCAATTCACTTTCAATTTTATCTAACAAAAACTGACAAGGATTCAGTTGGTCGGCATACTTTCTCAGCATTTTCACGTTCGCTGCTTGAGCCGTTGCCGTTTTATTTTCTGAATGAACCGAGTTGAGTAATAATTCACGAATTGGTTCAATGCGTGACAAAGCTCTTTTCAAAGTAGCCAATTCACGAGGGTTAATTCTGCGAACCGCAACTTTTGAAATCAATCTTTCTAAATCTCCAATGGGTTTCAATTGTTGCTCAATAAATTCACGCAGTTCAGTATTTTCCTTGAAAAACGAAACCGTTTCCAATCGTTCTTGAATCAAAGCTTTTTCTTTCAAAGGCAAAACCAACCATTTACGGAGCAATCTCGCACCCATTGGAGTAGTGGTTTGGTCGAGTATCTGAATCAAAGAAATACCGCCATCTTGTTGAGCAGAAACCAATTCCAGATTTCGAATCGTGAATCTATCTAACCACACATATTTCTCTTCTTCCAAACGGTTGATTCTTGAAATATGACTTACTTCTTTGTGTTCAGTTTCGGCTAAATAATGTAAAATCACGCCAGCGGCAATAATTCCTTCCGCCAAAGATTCTATACCGAAACCTTTTAAAGAATTGGTTTTGAAGTGATTAGTGAGTAACGGATAAGTAAAATCACGAGTGAAAGCCCAGTCGTCAATTCCAAAAGTATTGAATTTATCCCCGAACAAAGCCGTAAATTCTTGTCGATTTTTCTTGCAAAAAAGTACTTCGGAAGGAGAAAAGCTTTGTAATAATTTTTCGATATAAGCCGCATTTCCTTGTGAACAAAGAAACTCACCCGTTGAAATATCCAAGAAAGAAATGCCAATGATTTCAGAAGAAAAAGAAGAAAAACTCAGTGAAGCCAAGTAATTATTTTGCTTGGTATCCAGTACATTATCGTTGTATGAAACGCCAGGAGTAACCAATTCTGTTACGCCTCTTTTCACAATTCCTTTGGCAGTGGCAGGGTCTTCGAGTTGGTCGCATATTGCTACACGTTCGCCAGCACGCACCAGTCTTGGCAAATAAGTATCCAAAGAATGATGCGGAAAACCTGCCAAATGGTCGTCGGCAGTACCGTTATTTCTACGAGTAAGCGTAATTCCCAAAATCTTTGAGGCACGAACCGCATCTTCACCAAAAGTTTCGTAGAAATCGCCTACTCTAAACAGCAACAAAGCACCTGGATAACGAGCTTTAATTTGGTTGTACTGTTTGGCAAGGGGAGTTTCGTTGGCTTTTTTAGTGGATTTTGAAGTATCGTTAGGATTCTGAGAAGGTCTTGCCATGTGCGTATGAAGATTTTCAAAGTAAATTACTCAATCATTTATTTGAGTAATCATGCTTGAAACTTGAGTTTGTTATTAAAAATTAAATGTTTCACAAAAATACACAGAGCGATTTAAAGAATTTATGAATTGGGAAAAGATTTGAGATTTATAAACGTATTAAAGGCTAATGGATTCATTAGAAGGGTTGATTTTTTATTGATTACTTCTTATTTTTGTTTAGGCTCTCATTTAATTTACTACACAATGCAATCATTAAATTTTCTGTTCTGGAATGTCAATAGAAAACCCATTATTAAAGAAATTGCTAATATTGCAAAGCATCATAATATTGATGTACTTCTATTAGCAGAATGTAATTTTAATTTAGCCTCTCTTCTCTTAGAATTGAATTCAGAAACGGTAGAATATGAATTGCCAAATCCAATTTTTCAAAATGACAGAATCAAGGTATTCACAAAGTTCAGTAGTAGCTTTATTATACCTCTTGAGGATGAATCAGAAAATAGATATACTTGTTTTAAAATAAAATTTCCAATTGCAGAAGAGATATTAGTTTTTGGGGTTCATCTTCCAGACAGAAGAAATAACCAGCCTTCAAGTATTTCTTCGCATGCAGGAAGGATTGCAAGAAGAGTAAAAGAGATAGAAAAGGAACAAAACCTATACAATACAGTAGTTCTTGGTGATTTTAATATGAATCCTTCTGATGTTGGGATGATAGATGCAGAAAGTTTTCATGCAATTATGGATAGTGAAATTGCAAAGAACAAATCAAGAACCATTTCTAAAAAAGAATATGATTATTTTTACAATCCAATGTGGAGTTTACATGGAGATATTGGAAATAATGTGGCAGGAAGCTATTATTACAAAAATGCTGAATTAGTAAATTATCATTGGAACGTATTTGACCAAGTATTGATTAGACCCTCTTTAATTGATTCTTTTGATAAGGAAAGTCTAAAAATTTTGGATAATGATGGATCTAAAAGTCTTTTGAAAAAAAACATAATTCCCGATAGCGATAACTATTCAGATCATTTACCATTAATGTTCACTCTAAATATTCAATAAAATGACAACAGAAAATTTATGGCCACAATTTTCATTAGACGAGCTTCCAAGAACTCCTAAAATAATTTTGAATGAACAAGCTGAGTTTTTAGCCGAAGGGACTAAAAATTTGCTAACTGCAAAAATCAAAGTAAGACCATCTCAATTTGCTTTTGATGAAGTTGATTATGAGTTTGAGATAGTTGCTCCAAATCTTGGAGGATACAAATATCAACTTTTAAAAATCAGCCAGAATACCTTGTTAATGTATCCTTGTAAATTAGAAGTAGAAGGTAATTTTCATCAAATTGATAATGAACAAAAACTTTTAGAAAAACTTAAAGATATTTTTAATTCTGAAAAAGTGAAAAATATCATTAAATCTCTAATTGCACAAAGTATCGAGGATGTAATCCCTTCAATTTAGATTTGTTTTGTCTTCTGATTCAAAATTTTGAACCAGAAGACAATTGTCTATTATTTCCTCAAAATCTGCATAAACACTTCGTCCAATCTTGAAGCCATTCTTATTTTGATTTTATAATTATTTACATCCAAGCCCTTAGCGTTAAATTTTGAAATCCAAATTTCTTTAAAGCCTAATTTCTCGGCTTCTGAAATACGATTTTCGATTCGATTCACCGCTCTGATTTCTCCGCCCAAACCTACTTCTGCCGCAAAACATATTGTACTCGGAATAGAAATATCTTCATAAGACGATACGATAGAAGCACAAACGGCTAAATCAATCGCTGGGTCTTCTACTTTTAAACCGCCTGCTATGTTCAAGAAAACATCCTGATTGCCCAATCTGAATCCACCTCTTTTTTCTAAAACCGCCAATAACATATTCAAACGTTTGGCATCAAAACCCGTAGAACTTCTTTGTGGAGTACCATAAGTAGCGATTGAAACCAAAGATTGTGTTTCAATCAACAAAGGGCGATTTCCTTCCAACATCGCTCCAATAGTAATTCCTGAAAAGTCTTCATCTCTTTGTGAAATTAAAATTTCTGATGGATTCGAAACTTCTCTTAAACCAGAATTTAACATTTCATAAATCCCTAATTCAGAAGTACTTCCAAAACGGTTTTTGGTAGTTCGTAGAATCCTATACGCTAAATGTCGGTCGCCTTCAAATTGCAAAACAGTATCCACCATGTGTTCTAAAACCTTTGGCCCAGCCAGTGAACCGTCTTTGGTAATATGTCCAATAATAAAAACTGGAGTACCAGATTCTTTAGCAAATTTCATCAACTCAGCCGCACATTCTTTTACTTGCGAAATACTTCCTGCTCCAGCTTCTATAAAAGATGATTGAAGCGTTTGGATAGAATCAATGATTAAAATATCAGGTTCAAAATTCTCTACTTGTTTAAAAATATTTTGGGTTTGGGTTTCTGTCAGGATAAAACAGTTATCGCTTTTGTTTTCCAAACGTTCGGCTCGCATTTTGATTTGATGCTCAGATTCTTCACCCGAAACATACAAAACTCGGTGCGAATCCAGCATCAAAGCGATTTGTAACATCAGCGTAGATTTACCAATACCCGGTTCGCCGCCGATAAGTACCAAAGAACCCAACATAATTCCACCACCCAACACACGATTTAATTCAGCATCTTTGGTTAAAATTCGGGCTTGTTCTTGATAATTAATTTCTTGAATGGCTCGTGGCTTGGCTGCTACTTTCAACGAAGTACTTACTTTCCAAGAGCCTTTTTGAGGTTCATCTTTCTGAATTACTTCTTCTACAAAAGTATTCCACTCACCACACGAAGGGCATCGTCCCAACCATTTTGGAGCTTGATTGCCACAGTTCTGACAGAAAAATGAAGTTTTAGTTTTTGCCATTTTTTATTTAATACGCTCATTATCAATTGTTAATAATGTTAAATGAGCTTTAGTTTTATCGTCAAAAAATATATTTGTACTATATTTTTATTTATTTGTCAATAATTTATTTTTCGATAGATTATTCGTCTTTTTTGCGAAATTATACTAAAAAAGTAAGTATCAAGATACGCAACATAAAGAATATACCGTTATCTTTCTGAAAAATAAAATTTTACAACTATGAACAAAAAGCTCTTTTTATTTATTGCTCTAATCTTTTGTGCTTCAGCAAAGTCTGGTTTTGCACAAATTACTTTTGGTATCAAAGGTGGAGTGAACTTTGCTCAGTTGAAAACTGATTTTCAAAATCAGTCGATTGGGGCGAATCTCCAACAAAGTTTAGATACTAAAACTGGTTATGCCGCTGGTGCTTACTTACGTATAGGAACTGGTTTATTCATCCAACCTGAATTAATGTTTTCGGCAAAAGGCGGAAACTTGAATTTAGGGACGGGTACAAGTTCAGAAACTGTAAGTATTAATTACACAAGTATTGATGTGCCTGTTTTGATTGGTATTAAGTTTGGTCCTCTTAGAGTAAACGCTGGTCCATTGGCTTCGTTCAAAGTTTCTAATAGTATTTCTGATGACCTTAAAAATTACTCAAGTAACATCGGAGAATCTTTCAAAGGAGCTTCTTATGGTTACCAAGCGGGTGCTGGTATCGACTTAGGTTCACTTTCATTAGACTTACGTTATGAAGGAAGCCTCTCGGATGTGTCAAAAGTAGCTGATTTAGCAAAAGTTAGCTATACTCAGAAAGGAAATCTTTGGCAAATGACTTTAGGTTACAAAATTTTCTAAGCAAAATTTTACTATAAAAAAGACTGTTGAATCATTTTCAACAGCCTTTTTTATTTGTTATATGCTGGAAAGTACAAATTAAAACAGCTTTCCGAAAAATTCAGAAAGCTGTTATCTATTCACCTAACCACTAAAATAGTCTATTTTCTTATTGTTACTAAAAGCCTGATTTAGACTTTTTCTTCAGAAACCTTTGTAACTCAGTTTGGAAATCTCCTCTTCTTCTTCGAGAAATTTCAATTCTCTGTTCATTGTCCATAATCACACAAAGCTCTCCATCGTTTGAACATTCCTTAAAGTACTTTAAATTAATTAAATACGCTTTGCTCACTCTTACAAAATAAAAGTCTCCGAAAAGCTCACAAAATTCTTTAAGCGTTTTTGAAAATAATTTCTTTCTACCGTCTTTATACTGGATAATAGTATAATTACCTACACCTTGACACAACACAATTTCTTCAATAAGTAGAGCTGTCTTTCCTTTTTCAAAGTAAACAACAGCTCTACCTTCGTTAGTGAAAAAATTAGGCGGATATGTATAATTTGACTGTACTTGTAAGCTCATAATTAAATTGGTTTGATTGAAATCTTACTACTTAGTGATACAAAGTAAGAAGCTAAAAAGGGGATATTTTAGCGTAAAAATACCTTTAATTTTAAATTGGGTATTTTTACTTGACGATTTTTGGCATGAATGAAGAAAAATTTACTGATAGAAATAGGCTAAAAAGGCATGAATGAATGTATCAGTAAATTATAGGTTTGAAGACAAGTGAATAATCCTTAATTTTGTAACAAAACACGATTTGTAATAGTAAACAAATCATATTACGAAAATTATGCTTTCAGAACAAGAAGTACTTCGCCGACAAAAGCGAGAAGAATTGATGAAGTTGGGAATTGACCCTTATCCAGCTGAACAGTACGAAATCAACGTAACTACTGAAGATATTCAGAAGAACTACGAAAACAATAAGATTGATTATAAAAATATCTCTATTGCGGGTCGATTGATGTCTTTCAGAATTATGGGAAGTGCATCTTTTGCTGAATTACAAGATGCCACAGGACGTATTCAATTGTATTTCCGTAGAGATGACCTTTGCCCAGGTGAAGACAAAACACTTTACAACACTGTCTTTAAGAAATTATTAGACATTGGCGATATTATCGGGGTGAAGGGCTATGTGTTTACTACACAAACTGGCGAAATCTCTATTCATGTTACTGAATTTAAGATTCTTAATAAGTCGTTGCGTCCTTTACCTGTTGTAAAACGTGACGAAAATGGTAACGTTTATGATGGTTTAACTGACCCAGAAACCCGTTACCGTCAGCGTTATGTTGACTTGATTGTTAATCCAGAAGTAAAAAATATTTTCATCAAACGTTCAAGAATCATCACTACGATGAGAGCAATGTTTGATGCCCAAGGATGGTTGGAAGTAGAAACACCTATTCTTCAACCCATTCATGGCGGGGCTTCGGCTCGTCCTTTCAAAACGCATCATAATTCTTTGGATATTCCTTTATATATGCGAATTGCCAATGAATTATACTTGAAACGCCTTATCGTGGGTGGTTTTGATGGTGTGTATGAATTCGGTAAAATGTTCCGTAACGAAGGAATGGACAGAACTCATAATCCAGAATTTACTTCATTGGAATTTTATGTAGCTTACAAAGACTACAACTGGATGATGGGAATTACTGAACAAATTTTTGAGAAAGTTGCTTTGGCTACCAACGGACAAACCAAAGTAAAAGTTGGAGAAAATGAAATTGAGTTCGCAGGACCATTTACTCGTTTGACAATTGCTGAGGCTATCGAAAAATACACAGGTGTAAATGTAGAAGGAATGGATGAAGCAAGCCTTCGTGAGCATTGTAAAACTTGGGGAATTGATGTAGATGCAAGTATGGGAGCTGGTAAATTAATTGATGAAATTTTTGGAGAAAAAGTTGAAGCTAACTTAATTCAGCCGACTTTCATTATCGACTACCCAGTTGAAATGTCGCCTCTTACTAAAAAGCACCGTAGTAAAGCTGGTTTGGTTGAACGTTTTGAATTATTCGTAAATGGGAAAGAAATTGCCAACGCTTATTCAGAATTAAATGACCCTATCGACCAACGTGAGCGTTTTGAAGAGCAACTCAAATTAGCTGAAAGAGGTGATGATGAAGCCATGGCGATGGACGAAGATTTCCTTCGCTCATTAGAATACGGTATGCCGCCAACTGCAGGTATTGGTATCGGTATCGACCGTCTGACGATGTTGATGACGAATCAAACGACTATCCAAGAAGTACTATTCTTCCCTCAGATGCGTCCAGAAAAGAAAGCTGAACTTTCTACTAACGAAGAGTATGAGGCTATTGGCGTACCAAGCGAATGGATTCCTGTATTGCAAAAAATGGGTTTCATGACCATTGCTGCTTTGAAAGAAGCCAATCCAAATAAAGTATTTAACGATTTAGGCGGAATGCGTAAAAAACTAAAATTAGATATTGCCATTCCTGCTAAGGACGAAGTACTTAAATGGTTTGAATAAAAATACAAAATTGAGAAAAACGGCTAATCCATTGGGTTAGCCGTTTTTTTGTTGTGAATGATATGAAATGACATTTTTTTATGCTCAAAAATATTTAATTCGGCTACTTTGTCATGATAAAAAATAATTTTCTTGCAAAAATAAGACAAAATGGCATTTATTTTCAATTGGTATAGGATTTGAAATAAAAGGGATGTTCTGAAAATAAAAGAGCGGACAAAATTAATTAGTCATTATAAGAAAACATTTTAAACATAGAAAAGCCATGAAACTTGTAAGATTCAACAACCCTGCATTTCAATTTTTCAACGAAGATTTCAACAACATTTTTAAAAATTTAGACACCATGTATCCATCAAAACATCAACACAACATAGCTTTCAATAACATTCCAGCAGTGAATGTAAAAGAAAATGACGGAGCTTTTGAAATCGAAGTAGCTGCTCCGGGTTTGAAAAAAGAAGATTTTAAATTAAGTCTTCATGAAAATCGTTTGAGTATCTCAACTAAAAAAGAACAGTCGAGCGAAGAGAAAACAGAGCAATATACTCGTCAAGAATTTAATTACTCTTCTTTCCAAAGAACATTTACTTTACCAAAATCAGTAGATGGCGAAAAAATTGAAGCAACTTACAGCGACGGTATTTTGCACGTAAATCTTCCTAAAAAAGAAGAAATCAAACCAGCAGTAAAAGAAATCGTGGTAGCTTAATTGAGCAATGAGCTAACAGCTTTGAGCCATGAGTTTTGAAAATTTTGTGATATTTTCAAGCTCATGGCTCAAAGCTCATCTCTCAAAGCTCATCTCTCAAAGCTTGAAGCCAAAAGCTATTTTCTTAAAATTTGTTAAAAAGCTTTTAAGTGATGCACCTTAAAAAAAGTTTTAGCGTTAATTTAGCAGATGTGAATTTTAACCGAAAATAGGTAATTCTATCTTGTATTTTTTGTATAATTCAACAAAAAAAATTGCTAATCATGGAAATTAAAAGTAATGTTAAAAATCTTGCTATTGCTGGGGTATTAAGCAGTGCTACAACGCTTGGTGCTTATAAATTATTTTTAGAAAAGAATCAAACAGACGCACTCTTTACAAATACCCCTTCTGCATTTACACGTATGGTTTCAGATGCTGGTAATGTACCAGCTGGAGCTCCGGGTGAATTTACTTATGCTGCTGAAAAAGCAACACCAGCGGTTGTTCATATTAAAACAAAGATGACTCGAAATGTGAGTCGCCAAATGTTTGACCCATTTGAAGATTTCTTTGGTTTTGGTGGCGGAGGCAATCGTCGTTCACAACCTGAAACTCAGGAAGCATCAGGTTCTGGGGTAATTATCAGTGCTGATGGCTACATTGTTACAAACAATCACGTGGTACAAGATGCTGATGAAGTAACCGTAATTTTGAATGATAAACGTGAGTTGAAAGCCAAAGTAATTAGTACTGACCCTTCGACAGACATTGCTGTTATTCAAGTGAAAACCAGTAATTTACCTTTCTTGACTTTTGGTGATTCGGATGCGATTAAAGTAGGAGAGTGGGTTTTGGCAGTAGGTAATCCATTTAACTTAGAATCAACAGTAACGGCAGGGATTGTATCTGCAAAAGGTCGTCAGAATATCATCGACCGTGATGGTGGAGATGTGAATCCATTAGAATCATTTATCCAAACAGATGCCGCTGTAAACCCTGGAAACTCAGGTGGTGCTTTGGTGAACTTAAAAGGTGAATTAATCGGTATCAACACAGCCATTTATAGCCGTACAGGACAGTTTGCTGGTTATTCGTTTGCTGTACCAGTAGGTATTGTGAAAAAAGTAGCGGCAGACTTAATTAAATATGGTAACGTTCAACGTGGTTATTTGGGCGTAAATATCGGTGAAGTAAACGCTAAATTAGTAGAAGAAAAAGACTTGAAAGTAAACAGTGGTGTTTACGTAGCAGGTTTTGCTAAGAGCGGAGGAAGTGCGGCACAGTCGGCAGGTTTGAAAGTAAATGACGTAATTGTAAAAATTGACGGCATCGAAACAAAATCTATGGCGAAGTTGATGGAATTGGTAGGTCGTAAACGCCCAGGTGAAACAGTTGTAGTAACTGTAAACCGTGACGGCGAGCTTAAAGATTTTAATGTAACCTTGAAAAACAAGGATGGAAATACCAACATTATCAAAGGCGAAACGGTTTCTTCGACGGTGACAAGTGAATATTTAGGAGCAAAAATTGCAAATTTAACTGAAAGCGAAAAAGCTAAGTTTAAAGTAAAAGGCGGTGCAAAACTTGTAGAAGTTGACCCAGAAGGGCGTATAGGTTACCAAGGATTTGAAAATGGTTTTGTTATCACAAAAATTGATGATAAAGAAGTTGGCAACGCTAAAGAAGTAGCTGATGTTTTAGCAAATCGTAGAGGAAAGGTAAGAATTGAAGGAGTCGACTTGGATGGTACTCGTGTTAAATACGAATTTTATCTTAAATAGAATAACTGATTGTAAAAAAAACCTGTAAGACTTGTTCTTACAGGTTTTTTTATGGCTATACTTTATAAAATCTCAAAAGTATCAGCATCTAAATAAGCAGGGAATTGCTCTCTGAAACTCTCTAAATTCTTTTTGTTTAATACATAAGTTTCAACCACTTCGTAGTCACGTTGATAAAATATTGGATTTCCTTTAAAATCAATTATCGTAGAATTACCAGAGTAAAGTAAGTCCATGCCATCAGTGCCAACTCGATTGACCCCAACTACAAACGCCTGATTTTCAATGGCTCTTGCTTTTAGTAGCGTGTCCCACACGATAGAGCGAACAGCTGGCCAATTGGCTACATAAATGAGTAAATCATAAGCCTGATTTACATTTCTTGACCAAACAGGGAAACGCAAATCGTAGCAAATCAGAGGACAAATTTTCCAACCTTTCAATTCAACAATGATTTTTTCAGAGCCACCTGTAAAAGAATGATGCTCGCCGCCCATTCTGAACAAATGACGTTTGTCGTACTTTTCATAACTTCCGTCTGGACGCATCCAAATCAATCGGTTGAAATACTGTTCGTTTTCTTTTACGATAAAACTACCCGTAATAACGGCTTTACTCTGGGCAGCTTGTTGCTTCATCCATTTCATTACAAAGAAATTCATGGGTTCGGCTACTTTTGTCACATTCATCGTAAAGCCAGTATTGAACATTTCTGGCAAAATAATGAGGTCAGTTGGCTCGGTAATTTGGGCAATTTTTTCTTCCAACATCGCCAAATTGGCGGTGGAGTTTTCCCAATATAAATTGGTTTGGATAAGCGTTACAGAGAGATTTTGCATGGGATATATGTTTAGGGGCGAAAACAGGACTATCCAAAAATACAGATTTTATGATTCATGAACAAATGTACCAACAAGGCTTTTTTGAAAAGCAGATTTAACATTAGCAAACAAAGCAAGATACAATCTTTCCTAAATCCCTCTTCTTTTGTAGGTAAATAAATAATATTCAAAAACTATGAAAAAATTAATCATACTTGTAAGCTTTACGATTTGCGTAGCCTTGTGGGGCTTCAAAAATATTGAAGAACACCCAACACTTGCCATAGGTGCTACTGCTCCTAATTTTAATTTAAAAGGCGTTGACGGAAAAATGTATTCGCTTAAATCTTTTGCAAAAGCGAAAGTACTGGCGATTGTGTTTACTTGTAATCATTGCCCAACAGCTCAGGCTTATGAAGAACGTATCAAAAAAATAGTAAGCGACTATCAGGCAAAAGGTGTGCAAGTGATAGCGATTTCACCTAACGACCCCGTAAGTGTTCGATTGGATGAAATGGGTTATACAGATTTGGGCGATAGCTATAACGATATGAAAATCAGAGCCAAAGAACATCGCTTTAATTTTCCATACTTGTATGATGGCGATAGCGAAGAGGCTTCCAAACAATATGGGCCAGTAGCAACTCCTCATATTTTTCTGTTCGACCAGCAAAGAGTTTTAAGATACTCAGGGAGAATAGACGATGTAGAAAAACCAACGGGTACTCCTAAAAATAATGATGCACGCAATGCTATTGAAGAATTATTAGCCAATAAACCCGTGACAGTCAGCAAAACTAAAACGTTTGGTTGCTCGATAAAATGGGGAGGTAAAAGAGAGTTAGCCCAACAAGAAAAATTAGATTATGCCAAAGAACCAGTAAACATAGAAGTAATCGACGATGAAGGCATAAAAAAATTATTGAAAAATGATTCGGGCAAACTTAGATTAATCAACGTATGGGCTACTTGGTGTGGGCCATGTGTGGCAGAATTGCCCGATTTTATCACGATTAATCACATGTATCGCTTGCGTGATTTTGAATTTGTCACCATTTCAGCCGATAAGCCTAATAAAAAAGACAAGGCTTTGGCAACCCTTACTCGTTTGCAAGCTTCAAATAAAAATTATATTTTCAATTCTGAAGATGCGTATAAATTGATAGAATTAATTGACCCAAAATGGCAAGGAGCATTGCCTTATACGCTTTTGGTTGAACCAAATGGAAAAGTAGTTTATCAAAAACAAGGACAAATAAATCCTCAAGAAATGAAAAGATTGATTGTCGAAAACCCCTCTGTTGGAAGGTATTTTTAAGTACTTTCTGAAAAAGACAAATACCAATTCTTGATAAAAGAAAAATCACTTCTGTTCGATACGGCAGAAGTGATTTTTTGAAATGAGTAAGCTATTATTTTACAAATTGTTCTTTTACCACAACTCTGCCCTGATGTTGTTTATCCACAACAAGAATAAGGGTTGGCACAATCCTATAACTTTGGCTTTTTCCCTCACGTACTTCTACGTTTAGTTCAATAATTCCTTTACTGTTTTTTGTTAAGCTCAGAGGCGTAATGGTTGTACCGAATGTAGTTTCATCTTTGATAATGGCAATTACATATTGCGTATTGAAATCAATAACAGTAGGTTGCCCATCCTTTCCCATCACAGTAGCCATTCCAAAAATTTCTCTGAATTGTTCTTGCGATTGGATTTTAGGGTTCTTTAAACTGTTTGGTTGATAAGTGTTTTTAACAAAATACCTTTTAGCGATTTGATAAGGTATCGTTGAAGAACTCTGTGCAGATATTAAGCAGCTACACAACATAAGGAAAAATAAAAAATTGATTTTTTTCATAATATGGGTTAGTAAAAAATTGATAATAATGAAGATTAAAATGGATATTCAACCTAAATAAAATATTTTTGTCGAATATAAACTTTAACTCTATAATTTTAATTACCTATGTTTAGATTTTTTCAATATTTGCTACTGCTTAGTTTTTTTACCTTTAAATTACAAGCACAATCTATTTCAATTTCTTCGGTTACGAGCAAAGCTGACTACCTATGTGTAGGACAAAGAGCCTTTATTAAATACTCGCTAACTGGTGAGTTTGCAAGTAACAATAAATTTACCGTTCAAGTAAAAAACAGTTATGATGGTGATAATACATGGAAAAATGTAAGTACCAGAGACTCATCAGGAACTTTAATTTTTACTTTACCAGAAAGTCTTATCAAATATACTTATGGAAATGCTGGATATTTCAATACTGATTTTAGAGTTGTGGCATCTTCTCCTCAGATAACAAGTAATTCTTTACAATATAAATCTGTATTTGCTCTACCTGTTGTAGAATTTACAAGCATTAAAAAGAAAGTACTTTATCCCTACGAGGCTGTTCAGATAGGGCTTAAATTATCGGGTTCTACCCCAATGGAAGTGTTTACAAGTGATAGTTCAAAAATATACATAACTAATTTTGACCCAAATTCCAACCAAAATTTATTCAATGTTAATCCTCATGAGTCTGGTGTTTATTCTATCATTGGAGCTTCAAATATGTGTGGTGTAGGCACTGCTAAGGGGGAACAAAATATCACTGTAATAGATAAACGCATACAAGTAACAGGGCTTTCTAATTTGAATGTTTGTAGAAAAAGCAAATTGGATGTTTACTATACAGCAACAGGAGACTGGGATGCTAATACCAAATTTAGCATAAGGCTTTTAGATAAAACCAATTTTGGTAGTACATCATTTTATGACCTTGAGGCTACTAACAAGAATGGAGTATTGTCAACGGTAATCTCTGAAACGATTCCGTTGGGTAATTACGAGGTTAAGATTGTTACTGCCGAGAACCCAGTAATTGAATCAAGTATTTATCAAAATTTCATTTCGATTCGTAATGAGCCTAAAGTTGAACTTACTTCAGAAAGTACAACAATTAGTTATGGTCAAACAGCAACTTTGAATTACTCTATCTCTGGATATGGTCCATTTTCAATTGAATTGAGTAATGGGCAAGTTTTTAACGAATCAGTTGACGACGGATATAACAGAGGTTTACAGCTAAGCGTTTCGCCAACAACCACTACATTGTACAGTATTAAATCATTTACTTCTTCTATCTGTGGTGTAGGTAAGGGAAACAATAGTGTACTTGTTACTGTACAAGCTGGCATTAAAACCGATTCATTGAAAGCTGGTAAATATTGTTTGGGTAGTACTTGTGAAGTTAAATTTTCAAGTAATCAATCTATAAAAGTTGGGAGTAATGTAATGATTCGTTTAACTAATGATAAATTTAATATAGTTGAAGGATATATTCATAAAGACATTGTTGGAACGGTTATCAGAGAAAATGTAGCCTCATTTACGCTTCCAATGACTCTTTTAAACGATTTTGGGTATGTTACATTTTTTGCTGGTGTTTATACGGCAGAAACACCTAATATAATATTTTCACCGAATATGATTACAGTACAGGCTGCTCCATCTGCTTCAATTATCAATACATCAACCATAAAATTGGAAACTCCACAAGAATTGCCAATTGATCTTGTTTTGAGCGGTGGAGATACCTACGAAGTAGTGTTATCGGATAATAGAAAATACAAAATAGATCACACTTATTTTAGTTTTGAAATGAGTAGTAGTATTTCTGTTTATTTTGCTAAAACTGGAAGTATTGCCGTGGCTTCAGTCTCCAATGCCTGTGGTACTAGTAATTATTCTTCTCCGATTTCCAAACAGGTAAATGTTGGGAAAGTTGATTATTCTTTAGAACTGACCTCTGAGAGTCCTCAACCTTTAGAAGTTTGTGCAGGCAAAAAGGTCAATATTAATCTGAGTGCCATGGGTAATTTCGGACAAGATAATCAGTTCACATTAATACTAACTTCAGACAATTATTACATATCGGAGAGAACCATAGGCACGATCAAAGCTGGAATAGCAGAAGTATTGATTCCTTCAGACTTAGCACAAGGTATATATTATCTTAAAGCATCATCCACTAATCCAATATTTTATAGTAATAAAATACAAATAGCCGTTAGAACAAGCCCTACCATATCTATAACAGATTATGCTTCAAGTGAATTATTGGTAGGTCAAATCCCAAATATATATGCAGGAGTTTCTGGAGGAGGGCAGGTAGATGTACTCTATAAAGATGGAACGAAAGTAGTATATGAGCTTGGTAATTATACAAACTCTTTTTATTTGGGAAGACCACTAAGCCAGACAACCGTTTTTGGTGTTCAATCTGTAAGTAATGCCTGTGGTGTTGGAAAAGTAAGTACAGAAGATGTAGTTGTAAAGGTGCAACCTTATAAAATAGTTAGTAAATTTTATACTTATGATAATAATCCTTCGGGTGCTTATTGTAGTAACTTTAAAATACCTATTAATTTTTATACTGTTGGAAAGGTTGGTTCAGATGTGACATTCTATGTTCAGATAGCTAAATCTGGTCAAAATAATTTTACAACTATTCTTTCAGATGTTAAGCAAAGTCCTGCTTTACTTACTATTCCGGAAAGTGAAAAAAACTTTAGTTATAAAATCCGAATTGTGAGTAGCGATAATTTGGTACAGTCTAACGAAATTGATTTGAATTTAAAGTATCTACCAGAATTAACATTAAAGTTGAGTGATGGGAAGTCAGAAACAACGATTGATGCTGGTCAATCGGTTTCATTAACTGGTCAATTGAAGTTTACAGATTATCAAGGTGTTAGATATTTGATTGTAGATGATAAAAACAATACAACTACTGGTTTACTTACGTATTCAACTTATCTTGAAGTTGTAAAGACTGTAACTGAGAATACTGTTTTCACTTTAGCATCAATATCAAATGAATGTGGGGTTGGAAAGGCTTCTGGAACTGTGAAAGTTACGACTCGCCCAGTAGTTAATTTGAGTCTCCTAAATGCAAGTTCAAATGTTTTTTGTATTGGTGGAAATATCCAAGCTAAACTTAGTGCTATAGGTGGGTTTGAAAAAAATAATATTTTCGAGATTTTTGCAACCGATGATAATGGCTTAACTACAAAGTTACTAACTACTTCAAAGTCAGGGAATGTTCTTATTCCACTCAGCAATCAATTAAAGAGAGGAGGCTATAAAATAAAGATAGAAAGTACTAACCCTTATCAGACAAAAGAGATAGCTTACATAGTTTTAACTGAGCCACTCGATGTAAGTATTGTCGGAAACCCGATTATTAACCAAGGCGAATCTGCTTATATATTTTTTAAAAACAATAAAGGATTAACGAATGGTGACAGAAATAATTATAATGTTCAAGATTATGTAAGCTATGAACTTAGCGATGGTTCATCCGGAAACATTTATCTGAGTACAAATTGGCCAAGTTCTTTATTAGTTTCTCCAACCAGTACCACTACTTATACTTTAAAATCAATTCAAAATACTTGTGGTACTGGAAAGATGTCTGGAAATGCTACCGTGACAGTTAACCCCAATGTATCTAAACAAGTGGCTCTTTCTTATATTTCATTCTATTCTACGTCTTTATGCCGTGGTTCTGTTCAAAATATATACTTTGTCACAAAAGGTACTTTTTCTGAACAGAATAAATTCAAAGTTCAAATCTCTGATAGTACAGGTAAAAATTACAAAGACCTTGTTACCGAAGGGAATACCAGTCCGTTGAAAGTAACTATTCCGTTGGATTTACCATTAGGATTTGGATATTATTTTAGAGTTGTAGCCAGTGATGCAGATGCTGTTGCTACAAGTTCTAATGTTGCTTTTACAATTTTAGAAGCTATCACAGGTCGCTTTGAGTCTGAATCATATTACTTTAACGAAAGTAAACCTGTCACCATCAACCTTACTTTTACAGGAACACCTCCATTTACTTTTTATATAGGTGCTGATGAATTAAGTGCTAAAATGTATTCTACTAATACAAATAACTATGGTATTACGCTAAATCCCGTGGCTAATACTGCTTATCGACTTTTTTCAGTAAGTAATGGTACTTGCGGTACGGGAACAATTCTTAGCCCTTCAACTGTGAAAATAGAATTAGTTACAGCCTTAGAAGAATTAGGAAAACTGGGCATAAGTGTTTTCCCAAATCCTACTTCTGATGTGATTCAAATTGAAGCTAAGGATAAAGAACTAAGTATTCAATTGATAGATTTTTCTGGAAAAATAGTTCAAGAACAGGTTCTAAGAGGAGAACAGAAACAGGTTGATATTTCAAAAAATGCTTCTGGAACGTACTTTTTACGGGTATTAAAAGAAACAAAAGAAGCAACTTTTAAAATTATTAAGCTTTAAAATATAAAACGCCAATGTTGAGATTTTTCAACGTTGGCGTTTTGATTATTAATATGAGTAAAATAAATAGAGCTGTTTTGGATTTCTGATTTCGGAAATTAATTTGATAAAACGATTTTAATTTAATAAAGCCGAAATCCGACATCTGAAATCCGAAAACTACTAATTCATCACTCTCACTTCACCAACGCTTCCCACAAAATCTCTACGGGATGCTGGGCAATTCTGCCTGTACCGTCTTTGATTTGATGACGACAACTTGTGCCGGGTGCGGCAATAATTACTTCTGCTGATTGTTTCCTGATGGTTGGGAAAAGTACTAATTCGCCTACTTTCATCGAGACTTCATAATGTTCTTCTTCATAACCAAACGAACCCGCCATTCCGCAACAGCCCGAAGGAATTAATTGTACTTCATAATTGGCTGGGAATGAAAGCATTTTTTTTGTGGCTAATAAAGACGATAAGGCTTTTTGATGACAATGTCCATGCAATTTTATCAGTTTCTTTTCTTGCGTAAATAATGATTTACTCAATACTTTTCTATCAATTTCTTGTGCAATAAACTCATCAATCAAAAAGGCATTTTGGGCTACTTTTTCGGCATCTGCTAATAATTCTGCGGGAACTAATTCCAAGTACTCATCTCTTAAAGTCAAAATGGCAGAAGGTTCAATGCCTAAAATTGGCGTATTATTATCAACGATTTTCGATAAACTTTTTACGTTTTCAATCGCAATTTGCTTGGCTTCTTTCACCAAACCTTTTGATAAATAAGTTCTGCCACTTTCTAAATGTTCGGGAAGAATTACTTCATAACCCAAAGCCGTGAGTAAAGAAATGGCGGTTTTACCAATTTCTACATCGTTGTAATTGGTAAATTCATCACAGAATAAATATACTTTTTTGTCAGTTTTTGTTGAAACTCGTTTTTTATCCCAAGCTCTTAAAGTCGTTTTTCCTAAAGTGGGTATCGACCTTTCTTGAGCAAATCCCAGTACTTTTTTGGTAATGCTGGCGGTAAGCGGTGTTTTGACAATAAAATTATATAAGGCAGGAAAATTCGACGCCAATGCCTGTGATTTAGTGAAATTACCAATCATTTTTGTACGGAAAGGCACGCCATGAACATCATAATAATGTTGTAAAAACTCTGCTTTCATTTTGCCCACATCTACTTTTGAAGGACATTCAGATTTACAGCCTTTGCACGACAAACATAAATCCATTACTTCCTTAATTTCCTGATGATCGAAACGATTTTCTTGTGCTGAATTGGTTAAAAACTGACGTAAAATATTCGCTCTGGCACGTGTCGTGTCTTTTTCCATTCGAGTTGCCATATAACTCGGACACATCGTTCCGCCTGTTACTTCTGTCTTGCGGCAATCGCCCGAACCCGAACATTTTTCTGCCAAACGTAAAATGCCTTCTTGATTACTAAAATCAAAATAAGTATCAATGGTAGGATTTTCTTTGCCTGCTTCATAACGCAAAAATTCATTCATCGGCGGTGTATTCACAATTTTATTGGCATTGAAAATACTCTTTGGGTCGAAAAGCGTTTTTACTTCTTTCAACAAGCTAAAAACCTCTTTGCCCAAAACGCTTTCGATAAATTCACCTCTCAATCGTCCGTCTCCATGTTCGCCACTCAGTGAACCATTGTATTTTTTTACTAATTCAGCCGTTTCTTTCAACACTGTTCTGAATAAAGTTTTTCCTTCTTGCGTTTTGAGATTTATCATCGGCTCAACGTGCAATTCGCCTGCTCCTGCATGAGCATAATACGAAGCATTGATTTGATGTTTCTTCAAAAGTGCTTGTAAATCAACGATATAAGCTGGCAAATCTTCTGGAGCAACTGCACAGTCTTCAATCAAATTCACAGGTTGAATATCACCTTTTAAATTACGAATTAATCCCAAACCTGCTTTTCGTACATCCCAAGCTGGCGTGGTTTCTGCTCCTTTCACCACAGGATATGCGTAACCGATATTCGCTTTTTCGAGGTCGGCAATCAAAGCAGAAGTTTTCTGGTTCAACACTTCGTCGCTTTCTTCCATAAATTCTACCATCAATATCGCTGCTGGGTCGCCTTGGATAAAAAAGCGATTTTTTTCGTAAACAGGATGTCCTTTTGTAAAATCTAAAATGTACTTATCCACCAATTCAGAAGCCATTGGTTGATGTTTCAGGGCAACTAAATTGGCTTGCAAAGAATCTTTAATACTATTACAGTGAATACAAACCAAAGCGGTTTCTTTGGGAGGTAATGGCAATAAATTCAGCTTTGCCTCGGTCACAAAAGCCAGTGTTCCTTCTGAACCTGCCAATAATTTACAGAAATTAAAAGGCTTTTCGCTGTCGGGTAAAAACATTTCACTGTCCACCAACATATCTAAGGCGTAACCTGTATTTCTGCGTTTTAACGTTTTCTTTGGATAAGCTTTTTCAATCGCTTCTTGGTTGAAAGGATTGTTGAGCGTTCTAAAAATATCTCCGTATAATTTTCCTTCTAAAGTTTTAGCATTTACTTTTTTGAAGTATTCTGCTTTTGTCAGTTCTCCAAATTCTACTTCCGAACCATCACTTAATAATACTTTTGCCGAAATCAAATGGTCACGAGTGCTTCCCCAAACGATTGAATGTAATCCACAAGAATTATTTCCAATCATTCCACCAATCATCGCTCGGTTTGAAGTAGAAGTTTCTGGACCGAAAAGTAAACCGAATGGTTTAAGAATCACATTCAAATCATCTCTGATAACGCCCGGTTGTACACGTACCCAACGTTCTTCTTGATTGATTTCTAATACATTGGTAAAGTATTTTGAAATATCAACTACAATGCCTTTCCCGACTACTTGTCCTGCCAAAGAAGTACCTGCCGAACGTGGAATAAGGGTAAGATTGAATTCTCTTGCCAATTTTATCAAAGCCTTGATGTCGGCAGTGTTTTTGGGAAGAGCCACTGCCAAAGGTTTTTCTTGATACACCGAAGCGTCGGTAGAATACAGGATTTTTTGAGCATTGTGGAGAGCAGAATTATCGTAATAAAGTTCGCCAGAAAAAGACTCGTGGAAAAACTTGAAATCAGAAATCGTAATTTTAGAAGACATATCTTTGAAGGTAATTTGCTCGTAAATTTACATGATTCAATTCCATTTAATAAAACACAGAAGTTTTTTTTCCAGTCTTACCCAAATTTTACCATCAAGCTATTCATAAACTCCATTTGTCATTTCGTAGTTGCTTGTCTAAACTTGAGCTTTTAAATTTATCTTGTTAAATACTAATATTATTGATTTTATGAAATTCCTCAGACAACTATTTGAAAGTATTCGTTTCGCATGGCAAGCCCTCCGAACCAATTTGTTGCGTACAGTATTGTCTCTGTTAGGCGTAACAATCGGTATTTTTTCGATTGTTGCTGTTTTTTCTTTTGTGGATTCCATGAATATGGGTATTCGTGAACAGATTGATTCTTTCGGAAAAGGTGTAGTGTATGTTGGTAAATGGCCTTGGGTAATGAGCAATAATTATCCTTGGTGGAAATATATCAATCGACCAACCATGAAATACAGTGAATACAAGTATTTGGCTGATAATCTCGAAAACTCACAGGCAATTTCTATCATTGATGGGCGAATTACCACTTTGAAAAATGGAAATAATAGTATGGAAACTCGTTTGAATGGCGTGAGTTATGAATACAATCTTATTTCGGAAGTACCTGTGGAGGATGGACGATATTTCTTGACTAACGAAACCGATAATTCTGCTTTTGTTGTGATTTTGGGAGCTTCGGTTAAAGAAGCCTTGTTTCCGAATATGGCGGATGTAATCGGACAAACGATAAAAATTAATGGTATCAAGTTTAAAGTAATTGGTACGATGAAGAAAAAAGGAGAAGACTTGATTAGTTTGGGTGGTTCGCCCGACGAACGAGCTTACATTCCTTATACTACTTATTCAAGTGTGTTTCAAAAAGATTATCCTGAGCCTGATATTGCTGTAAAGGCTTTTGATTGGGACAAAGGACAAGAAACCTTGGAAGGAGAAGTAACAGGTTTGATGAGAAGTAGGAGAGGACTGAAACCAACCCAAGAAAGTAATTTTTCTATCAATCGTTTAGATGGTGCAGTGAAGTTTTTTGAATCTATTTTTGCCAGTATGAATGTCGGCGGAGGTATCATTGCCCTGTTTTCTTTATTAGTCGGGGGCTTCGGAATTGCCAACATTATGTTTGTTTCGGTAAAAGAACGTACTAATATTATCGGTATTCAAAAATCTTTAGGAGCTAAAAATTACTTTATTTTATTTCAGTTTTTATTTGAAGCCGTATTCTTGAGCTTAATTGGCGGAGCTTTTGGGATATTTTTAGTTTGGCTGATGTCGCACATTAATTTTGGTTCATTAAAACTAACCTTGACAATTGGTAATGTAGTAATTGGCTTAATGACCGCCACTGTAATTGGTATCATTTCAGGCATTATTCCTGCTTGGATAGCTGCCAAATTAGACCCTGTGATTGCTATTCGTTCTAAATAATTATTTTTCTGATAAAACAAAAAGAACTGAATGTCAGCAAGATATTCAGTTCTTTTTTGTTTTGATTAGTTTTGACAACTTTTTAAAAGTTGTCAAAACTAATCAGGCTGAATCAAAACAAATAAATTAACGATTAGGAAACTACAATTTGATTAATGGAGACTCTTTTGCAGAAGTAAAAATTAGCCTTCTTTTTTTTCAAGTTCTAACAAAAGAAATCAATATCTTTGTAAGGCTTCATTCCTTTTTTATTTTTCCTTTAACATTAACAAAATGGCATTAAACGACCACATCAGTACTGCCAAAAACGCAACTATGAATTTTTTAAGAAAATTATTATACGGATTTATCGGACTTGTATTGTTCGCTCTTGTTCTTAGTTTTTTAGGAACAAAAATAGCTTATTCAGAAGGCGATAGGGCAGGAGTAGTTTCTAAGTTTTCAAGAAAAGGCTATATTTTCAAAACTTATGAAGGAGAATTGAACGTTGGGGCTCAAGGACAAGCTGGTAATATGGCAAACAACCTTTGGGCTTTTACGGTAGATTCAGAAGACCCAGCGATAGTGAAACGATTAGAGGATGCAATGCTTACTGGAAAAAGAATTCGCTTGCATTATGAACAAAGATATTTGAAGTTTTCGTGGATGGGCGATACTGAATACTTCATTACTCGTGCTGACGAAGCACCTTGATTTTTTGATTGTGATTTATTGATTTCGGATTTTGGATTGGGGATTTCGGAAATGTTAGAAAATACTATACAAATCCAAAATCCGACACCTGAAATCCGAAATCAATAAATCTCTCAATTATTTATCTTCCATAATGGTATGTCCCATTTTATCTCTTTTTGTTCTGAGATAATCTTCATTATAAGGATTTGAAGCGATTTCGATAGGTACAGTTTCTACAATTTCTAAACCGTAACCAAATAGGGCTGCTCTTTTCTTTGGATTGTTAGAAATTAATCGGATTTTACTCAAGCCTAAATCTCTTAAAATAGATGCTCCTACGCCATAATCTCTTTCATCCATTTTAAAGCCCAATTCCAAATTAGCTTCCACAGTATCACGACCCATTTCTTGTAATTTATAGGCCTTCAATTTATTGATTAAACCGATACCTCTTCCTTCTTGGAACATATACAAGATTACGCCTTTGCCTTCTTTTTCAACAATTTCCATCGCACGGTGTAATTGTCCGCCACAATCGCAACGACAAGAACCAAAAATATCACCCGTAACACAAGAACTGTGAACACGTACTAATACAGGTTCATCTTTTTCCCAAGTACCTTTAGTCAATGCTAAATGCGTTTCACCCGTGTTGATTTGTTTGAAAGCAATTAAATCAAAGTGACCAAATTCAGTGGGCATATCTACGCCAATTTCACGTTTGATAAGGCTTTCGTGTTTCAAACGATACTCTACTAAATCTTTGATGGTTACTAATTTCAAATCAAATTTATCAGCAATCGCTCTTAAATCTGGAAGACGAGCCATTGTTCCATCTTCGTTTAATACTTCAATTAATACACCTGATGGTTTGAAACCTGCTAATTTAGCAAAGTCCATAGCGGCTTCTGTATGTCCAGTTCTGCGTAGTACTCCTTCAGAACGAGCTTTCAAAGGGAAAATATGTCCCGGTCTGCCCAAATCTTCTGGTTTGGTCTTTTCATCCACTAAAGCTTGAATGGTTTTGGAGCGGTCGTGTGCAGAAATACCAGTAGTGCATCCATGTCCGAGCAAATCGACAGAAACGGTAAAAGGTGTTTCATGTGTGGCGGTATTAGAGCCTACCATCATCGTTAAGTCCAACTCTTTACAACGTTCTTCTGTAAGGGTAACGCACATTAAGCCACGTCCCTCACGAATCATAAAATTGGCTAATTCGGGTGTCATTGCTTCAGAAGCACAGATCATATCCCCTTCATTCTCACGGTCTTCATCGTCAGCTACGATGATAATTTTGCCTTGGCGAATTGCTTCAATCGCCTCTTCGATGCTATCTAATTTTATCTTTGACATTGTTTTCTTGGTAAAATCTTAACTATAAAGCTTAGAGGGCAGACGAATAGATATTCTTCTTATTTTAAATATAACCTCAAAGGTACGATTTTTTGTTCCTATGCGTTAAGGTTTAAAGCAAGTGATAGTTAAAAATATATGATATATTTGTTTTTGAATGACATTTTTATGCTAACTTATATCAAAACATATTTTACGCTTATCTTTGAAATGTTTGATGAATGAGCAAAATTGCCTTTCAATTTTAATGATTTGTACTATTGGAGACACATACTTACTCAATATGATTCGGTTCAAATTTGGAAAAATACTAACAGGATTCATTTTCCTTACTTTGGCATCTTTTGAAACAAAGGCACAATGCAAAGATAAAACTGAGCCTGCTGGAACTGTCGCTGGTGAATTTAGTATCAATGGTACAAAAGTACAAGTACGTGGCGATGGCGACGGCAATACTTCAAATCCTAATAACATTCCGGTAAAAATTTGTGAAGGTGAAACCATTACTTTAAAAAATACCATTCCTGCTACCAGTACTTCTGGCGTAAGTTATTGGATTATGCCTGCAACACAGTATTCAGCATTGGCAAGCCCTCCTTCAAATCCACTTACGGCTACTGCCAGTTATTTAACTTTGGCTGGTAGTGCCGATGTAAATATTAATACTTCTGCTTCATGGTACACAGGCCCTGGTTTTTATGTTATTACCCAAGGTGATAATTCTGGCACAGGTACTACAAGCGATTATCATCATGCTTGCCAAGTAGTAGAAATTATCCAATCAGCTACGCCAGTGGTTACGGCAAATATTTGTAGTAGCTCGGATATGGTGGTTTCTTTACCTCAAAATAGCAATAATAATTATCCATCTTACGAAATCACTTATTATGATTTTGATGGAGGGCTTTTACAGACTTCTTTAGTACAACCTACTACTTATCCTTATAAAGAAAACTTTCTCTTACCTGATAACAACGAAAAAACGGTAGTTGTTGTAGGAAATTCTCAAACGGGCGTATGTCCAGCTCAACCTTTTAGCAAAACACTTGATGTTTCCAGTGGTATTATTTATCGTCCGACTATTATTGAGCTTTCGGGGACGAGTCTATCGGGCGAATTTAATTTAAAAGTAACAACACAAGATGGATTAAAAAGAAATGTGTTTATGCGTGAGTCGCCAACGACACCAAATTATAATTTCACAGCAACGCCTTTTCTTTCCTATCAATCAGATGCTTCTTTGGCGGTTGAAAATAGAAAATTTACAGTACCTAATGCCCAAAAGCAATACTGTTTTATTGTTGAGGCTGTGAATGAGGCTTGTCCTGTAACGAGTGTTGACCCCAATAATCTCAGTGCCGAAGAGTTATGTACAACACCTCTGCAAGCAGTTGCCGCTGATGACCAAAATGAACTTACTTGGGGGGGGGCTTCTACGGCATCACTTAGCGGAAGTTTCACAGAATATAAAGTAGAAAGGCTCTTGGCAGACGGAAGTCTCGACGTGAATTTCCCTGCTCGTACTTTTAACAACATTGGAAAATTAACATTTACTGATACAGATGTAAAATGTGGACGAGATTATTATTATCAAGTCAGTACTAATTATGGAGCATTATCTACTTCTGGTATAGTAAAAGTAACAGCAAAATCCAGTGTTTTGCCGACTAAAATTCCTTTGGTTTATGCAGATGTAGATGCCATCAACCAAAATGTAATAGTGAAGGGAGACTTTGTTGCAGGCTTGCAACCAGAAGTAGCAGACATTAAAAAATATAATTTTTATAGAGCCGATGCTTCCAATAGTTATGGTTTATTGAATAGTGCCACCACTAATACTTTAACAGATAATGCTGTTCAAATCAACAATCAGTCGTATTGTTATTATGTCACTTGGACGAATCAGTGTAATCTTGAATCATTACCTTCTGAACCTGTTTGTAGTATTTTACTGAATTCAAATAGTACAGATTTGAAATGGACACCTAATTTACCTTTTTCAACCAATATAGAATTTTATCGTGTTAATAAAGTTGATCCTACTACTGGTGAATTGATTAAAACGTTTGTTAATAAATTATTTACAACTTCGATGAAGTTATCTGATATTCCGGAGGATGAAGGGCAAGAAATTTTCGTTCAGATTGAATCAAAACCCACCAATACAAGTTGGGGTGTAGCACCCACCAGTCGCTCGAATATTTATCGTCTTTCCAGACCAGTCATTGTTTCAATTCCACAAGTATTTACGCCTAATGTAGATGGTTACAACGACTCTTTCGTCGTTTATGGTAAGTATATTCAAAAACTAAAAATGACTATTTTTGACCGTTGGGGAAATCCTGTTTTCTATGCTCAGACCGACGATTATGTCAATAACCCACAATTAGGCTGGGATGGCTCGCTCAAAAGTGGTTTGCCTGCACAAGAAGGAACTTATATTTACAAAATTGAAGTAGAAGATACAGTCGGGCAAATTACGATAAAAGAAGGTACTGTTTTTCTGACGCATTGATTCGCCCAATCGTATATTAATTTCTTTTTGTTGATAATTGAATACTGTTGTAAATTGCGTCTTCATTTTTTACAAAAACAATATAAAATTATGTTTGATATGATGGGAATGCTTGGGAAGGTAAAAGAACTCCAAGCCAAAATGAAAGAAGCTCAAGAATCTTTAGGCTCAATTACTGAAACAGGTGAAGCAGGTGCTGGAATGGTGATTGCTACCGTTAATGGTAAAAAGGAATTATTGAAAATTGAAATCGACGAAGACCTCATCAAGCCTGCCGACCGTGAAGTATTACAAGATTTAATTGTGGCAGCTACCAACAATGCTCTTGATAATATTGAAGATAAAATTAAAGCTCATCTTCAAAAAGCTACACAAGGTTTGATGCCTAATATTCCGGGTATGGACTTTGGAAGTATGTTTGGGCAATAATTTCCTACAAGATTTTTTGAATTCGTAGCTCATCCTTCACAACTCCAACGCTTATTTATGTCATTAAAAATTGAACATTTAGTAAAAGTTTATGGTAGCCAAAGTGCTGTAAATGATATTTCCTTTGAAGCCCGACAAGGTGAAATTGTAGGTTTTCTTGGCCCCAATGGTGCTGGTAAATCTACAACCATGAAAATTGCTACTTGTTATCTAACTGCCACCAGTGGAAAAGTAGAAGTATGTGGCTATGACGTCGAACATTCTGCAATGGATGTGAGAAAAAATATTGGTTATTTGCCAGAGCATAACCCTTTGTACTTGGAAATGTACGTGAAGGAGTTTCTGGAATTTATCGGTGGGCTTTATCAATTGAAAGGTGCAAATCTAAATAAACGAATTGCAGACGTAATTGAGTTGGTTGGCTTGAGTTTGGAACAAAAAAAGAAGATTGGACAACTTTCAAAAGGTTATCGTCAGCGTGTAGGTTTGGCTCAGGCTCTTATTCATGACCCTAAAGTGTTAATTTTGGACGAACCTACCACAGGACTCGACCCGAACCAATTAGCTGAAATTAGAGCTGTTATTAAAAATATTGGAAAAGAAAAAACAGTTGTTTTTTCAACGCATATTATGCAAGAAGTGGAGGCAATTTGTGATAGAGTGGTAATTATCAACCACGGAAAAATTGTGAATGATACGCCGCTTTCATCTTTGAAGCAATCTGGAAAAACTTTAGAAGAAGTATTCCGTTCATTAACCAATTAAGTGGCATAAAAACAAAATGAATTTGATAGCAAAATGTGAAGCATTTTAACTCAACATTTATCACTCGCAATTCATCACTCCAAAGTTAGGTGATGATTATTTCCCATCACCTAATTTTGGAATAAGCATTGGAACTTCTTTCTGATATTTCTGATAAGTTTTTCCAAAAACTTCTACTAATTTTTTCTCTTCAAAATAAATCCCAATGCGGATATAAAGACTAAGTGCTACGGCAGTAGTCAGCCCAGTAGAAGTACCGAAAAATCCAAAATATCCCCACACTGTCACCAAAATACTGAGGTAAAGCGGATGTCTTACTATCGAAGAAAGTTCATCTACCATTAATACAGGTTGCTTGGTTTTCCCTTTCAACTCATCAATTCCCAGAAACTCTGATAAATCATAATGTCTTAAAGCCGAAACGCCTAAAAATATCCCAGAGCCCATCATTAATCCTCCTAAAATTTGATTCATCAACGATTGTTCCAAGAGCATTTTTGAAGGAGTACTGAGTTGAAATTGTACAATCGGAATCAGCAAAAGTGTGGCAATGATATTGTACAAAATGCGGTAATAAGTAGAAAATCTTCCCAAAATGGATTTGAGAAGATTTTTTAAAGTATTTGAAGCCAACAAAGTATGGATAATACCATAAGCCAACCAAAGTATCACTAAAATAATTTCTGAATTCATCTTTAACATTTTAAATATTTAAGCAAAAATTATTCAATCGGTTTTATGCTCGTTTCTTCTTCCTGACTGTTATTTTCAGTAGTATCTACAATCGTTTCTTGTTCGTTTGCAGTGTCAATGTTTTCTTGTTCAGTTTCCACAGCTATTTCCTCTGGCGTGCTTTCTGCTACTTTAGTATTTTTCTTTGGTTCGTCAAAGAAGCTGTTTTGGAAAATCAAAATCGTTACTACTCCACAAAAAATAGCCGCATCTGCAAAATTGAAAATCGGTGTTGAATACCAAGTACCGCCCCAAACAGGAATCCAGTCGGGAAGCCATCCTTGATAAATATCAAAGAAAAACATATCAATTACTTGTCCATGAAACCATGGCGTAGGCGAACCCGCAGGAGCGTTATGGAAAATTACACCATAAAAAGTACTATCCACTACATTGCCGATTGCACCACCTAAAATGGCAGCGATACTCCAAAGTAAGCCTTCTGGAGATTTTTTGTTGGCTAATTTTACTAAATAATAGCCAATCCCAAACATGGCACTGATTCTAAAAAGACTTAATACAATTTTACTATAAACTTGTGGAATAAAATCAAGCGTCATTCCAAAGGCCATACCTCTGTTTAAAACATAGTGTAATTTGAAAAAATCGCCAATAATTGCAATTTCTTGTCCTTCGTACTGTAAAGTATTATGGATTGCTACCTTGATAATCTGGTCAATCACAATTAGTAAAAAGGTTAGCAAAAAGTATTTATATGGAGAACGAAACATATTTGATATTGTAATGGATTAGTTTACTAAAATAAGTCTGGCAATTTACAAATAAAAAGTCACAAAGTCAGAAACTCTTACAAGGACTTGACTTTGTGACCATATATAAGTTTTAGTAAAATCTTCTCAAATGACTATTATTTTGTTAGTTGTTGAAGTGCCAAACGTTTTCTTCTTACAATTTCTCTTTTAATGAGTGTAAACTCACGACTTGCTTGTCCGGATACAGAAGTATTTTCTTCAGCACGACGAAACAAGTATGGCATTACCGCCTCTACTGGACCATAAGGAACATATTTTGCTACATTGTAGCCTAATTGCGAAAGGTTATAAGAAATGTTATCTGACATTCCCAATAATTGGGCAAAGTAGAAGTGCTTATCAGAAGGGTCAATTTGGTGTTTTGCCATCAAATCAACTAAAATTTTACAGCTAAATTCATTATGTGTACCTACACAAAGTGAAATAGTATTTCTGTTATCTACTGAATACTCCACAGCCAAGTTGTAGTCGTGGTCGGTAGCTGCTTTAGATTCGTGTACTGGTTCGCAGTAATTTTCTTCGTGTGAACGTTGGCGTTCTTTTTCCATGTATGCCCCACGAACTAATTTTACACCTAAGTAATAATTATTTTCACGAGCTTGCTGTGTTGCTTGTTTCAAGTTTTCCAACATATCCTTACGGTACATCTGGAAAGTATTATAAATCAAGCATTGTTCTTTGTTGTACTTCTCCATCATACCATAAGTAAGTGTATCAATGGTATCTTGAATCCAAGATTCTTCTGCATCAACAAAAATCCTAACGTTCAAAGCATAAGCCTTTCCACAAAGGATATTCATTCTTTCTCTTACTCTTTCGAAGGCTGCTTTTTCATCATTGTTTAGCTCGTCTTCGTTCTGTACTTTTTCAAGTAATTCTACGCTGGCAATGCCTGTAACTTTGAAAACCGCAAAAGGAATGGCCAAGTTGTTGTGGGCTTTCTCGATAGTTTTTAATACTTCTTGGGTAGTTTCATCGAAGCTTTTTTCGCTATCTTCACCTTCCACAGAGAAATCTAAAATTGTCCCAATATGAGATTTGTCCAAATTTTCTATGGTCTTGTTACATTCTTGTAGTGTTTCTCCACCGCAAAACTGTTCAAAAACAGTAACTTTTATAAGTTTTTTTATCGGAAAATGAAGAAAAATAAAGAGTTTGATAAAAAAAGTCCCTAACTTTACAAGCCAATTCTGGTTCATACTGGCAAAGATTAGATAAATCTTTTTCAATTGTAAATTAGATTTCGACGAAAAAGCGATTGAAGTGTCTTCAAAACTAACTTTTGTTGACTTCATAAGGGTTGATGTGGCTTGCATTTTGGTCATGTTACAGACGAATAATCGTATATAAATTAAAACTGAATGATAATATATTGAATGTTAATCAGTTTAATATGATTTAGAGCGTCAGTACTTACTTTAGTAAAACGTGCAAATATAGCATATTAGAATAATACAAAAACAAGTTTTGTCGTATTAATTTTTTTCGTTCCAATTATCGCACCTGATTTTTAAGTGCTAAACGGGTTTTATTGATGATAAATACCTAATTTTTTGAAGTTAAATCTTATAACGATACAATTTGTAATAAAATAATGTTTTGAAATTTGTCAACTGCTATTGAATAATTCCTTTTTAATTTTCCATAATGTAACACATTCAAAGAAAATTATACAGGAAAAGATTTAAAAAGGAGTTGATTTTACTTAATACCGTTTGCCAAATGAACGCAAATTTAGATGTAGTGCCGATGCAGGAATGGATTAATACTGACGGCAAACCCTTGATTATCGCAGGCCCATGTTCAGCTGAGACAGAAGAACAAGTATTGGAGACTGCCAACAGAATTAAAGCAGAAGGATATGCACACATTATGCGTGCAGGTGTGTGGAAACCACGTACTCGTCCAGGAAGTTTTGAAGGTATGGGCGAACCAGCTTTGAAATGGCTTGTAGAAGCTAAAAAACAAACTGGCTTACCTTTAGCAATTGAAGTTGCTACGCCAGAACACATTGAACTTGCCTTGAAATATGGTGTTGATGTATTGTGGATTGGTGCAAGAACAACTGTAAACCCTTTCAATGTACAAGATTTAGCTGATGCCCTTAAAGGTGTAGATATTCCTGTATTAGTGAAAAACCCTGTAAACCCAGATTTAGCTCTTTGGGTGGGTGCTTTTGAACGTTTACAAGGAGCAGGCATTAAGAAATTAGGTGCTATTCACCGTGGTTTCTCTAATGCTCAGGAAACAAAATATCGTAACTCTCCAATGTGGCAAATGGCCGTTGAGATGAAACGTTTGTTCCCTCAATTACCAATCATCGGAGACCCTTCGCACATGGCTGGTAAACGTGCGTTATTGATGGAATTATCTCAAAGAATTCTTGATTTGAATTACGACGGGATGATTATCGAAACACACCGTGACCCAGACGCTGCTTGGTCTGATGCTTCACAACAATTGACTCCTGAAGCTTTAGGAACAATGTTACGTGAATTAGAAGTACGTCATGCAAACTATGGTGCTGAATTTACTGACGAATTAGCAGCAATGCGTGCTAAAATTGACAATATCGACCGTGAATTAATGGAAGTATTGGCAGCTCGTATGGCTATCGTTGAGAAATTGGGCGAATACAAACGTGATAACAATGTAGCTGTTTTACAACTTGACCGTTGGAAACAAGTTCACGCTGACCGTGCTAAACAAGCTTCTGGTTTAGGTTTATATCCTGAATTTGTGGAAGAATTATTCAAATTGGTTCACTTGGAATCAATTCGTAAGCAAACTGAAGTAATGAGTTCGACAGTTGCTTAGATTATAGCTGTGAGCTATGAGCATTTAGCTATGAGCCATAGGCTTTTAGCTAAATGCTCTAAAAACTGATAGCTCAAAGCTCATAGCTTAAAGCTACTTTACTGCCAAAATACCTGTTTTGTATATTTTCTCTAAAATATCATCTCTAAAGCTTCTTCCGATTGGCAAGCTTTTGCCGCACACTACCAAATCTCCCGCTTCAATAGAAGTTACTTTGTCGATAGCCACAATGAAAGATTTATGAATTCGAGCGAAACTTTCAGAAGGAAGAATTTCGCAAATTCCATTCATGGTTTGATAGGTTACATAAGCACCCGAAACCGTATGAATACGGATGTAATCTTTAAGACTTTCGATAAATAAAATATCCGCAAAATTTACTTTTACGATGCGTTTATCAACTTTGATAAACATAGCCTCTGGTTTTTCATTTCTTTCAGTAATCTGAAACGAACTGATTGACTGACTACTTGGCGTAGGAATTTCTTTTTCTTTCGGAATTACTTTGTTTACAGCTTTTACAAAGCGTTGGAACGGAATAGGTTTTACCAAATAATCTACAACACTTAGTTCAAAACTTTCTACGGCATATTCACGATAAGCCGTAGTGATGATTACTTTGGGTGGATTTTGAAGACTTTTTAATAATTCCATGCCATCTAAGGTTGGCATTTCTATGTCTAAAAAAAGTAAATCAATTTCACCTTTGTTCAAGTAATTAAAGGCCTGAATACCGTTTTCACAACGCCCATACAGCTCAAGCGTGTCAATGCGTTCGATAAACGTTTCTAAAACATCCAAAGCCAATGGCTCATCATCTACAATCAGTGTTTTTAATTTCATTTGCCTAATTTAAAGGAATGAATAATGATATAAAGTACTCTTTGTCAGATGGTTGAATGGTTAGTTCATACTTATCTGAATACAATAAATCTAATCGTCTTTTTACATTTTTCAAGCCTAATCCTTTGTGTTTTTTACGACTTTGTTGGTTGTCGAATTTAGGATTTATTACTTCAAAAAGGAGATGTTCGTTGAGTACTTTTAATGAAATCTTTAAATCTAAAGCTCCTGTTTCATGCGATGTTCCGTGTTTGAAAGCATTTTCAATGAAAGGTAGCAATAAAAGCGGAGGTAATTTTTTCTGTTCGATAGCTCCTTCGATTTTGAAATCCAGATGCAGACGTTTGCCAAATCTGAGACTTTCTAAATCCAAATAATTTTGAATATGTTCGATTTCCTTCTTTAAAGTCGTTTCTTGGCTGTCTGATTCATACAACATATAGCTCATTAAGCCAGAAAGCTTCACTACTACTTCGGGTGCTAAATCCGACTTCTTGATGGTTAATGAGTACAGATTGTTCAAAGTATTAAAAAAGAAATGAGGCTGAATTTGTGATTTTAAAAACTCTAATTCATTTCTTACACTTTGTCCTTCTAATTCTTTGATTCTTTGTTGGTTATCAATCCAATCTTTAGTCAGTTTAATGCCACTTGTTACTCCAAAAACTGAAAAAGTATCAAACATTCTTTTGGCAGTAGGTTTTGGGTCAAACAAAACATTTGGATGATAACCCACTGGACAATAATTAATATAAATTAAATGATTGATGAGTGTTTGGATAACGGCCACAGAAAACAATGTAGCCAAAATCAAATAAGCAAAGTACTGAATGTACTTGCCGGGGAGCAAAAAATTGGGAATGAGGTAATAAATATTTCCATAAACCAAGACTAAGTAAAACGGAAATTTTACCGAAAACTCAAAAACAGCTTGTGTGTAATTGTTCAGCATGAAGCCAAAATACAGCGTATTGTATAAGCTCAGGACTGTCCAAAAGAGAGAATGATACACCCATCTTTGACCTAACAGACTGCGGGCGGGTAAATCTGCAAGAAAAGTGGTACTACGTGAAAGAGATGCGGATGTTTGCACGTGAATGATTAATTGAGATAAAGTTTGTTGTCAAATTTAAAAAATATTGTCAGTATTCTCATGCAATTTAGATAAACAACACCAGAAATTTGCTGAGTTGTACAGCGTTTTTTTTATGTGATTGGTCGAAAAAAATCAGGGAATTAGCGAATTTTTTTCAGAAACCGTCGATTGATTCTGTTCTTTGCCAAATGTAATTTTTTTGAATTACTACTTCATCATCACATAACTATAACACTGCTTTTTAAGCTCCTATGTTAGTATTATTTTATAATCTTAGGGGCTAAAAAAGCATTTTATCAAGGTAGCTATTAAGTAAAAATAATAATTAATTTGGTTAAGGGGTATAGGGATGTGGCTTTGCTGTATCCCTAATTTTTTTATCAAATTTTATCCAGCAAAGTAAATGAAAGATGCAACAAGTCTCATTCATCAAATGTTGGATAAGCAAAATACTTGACTTTAAGAATTTTCGGATAAGAGATTTAAGTAAAAGTGCCGTATAATCAATTCTAAATTAGAGTTTTAATCTTTCGGGCGGTGCTATATTTTAGGAATTGTTCACTGAATAAAATTAAAAGTTCACAAAACTGAAAGCTTACTGAATGCCATTAGATTTTCTTTTACTTAATATTACAAGTATTCTTTAAAGACTAATATTTAAAAAAAATACTGATACAAAATTACAGTTCATTTGCAGCAATTTTATTAACCTCTTTAAATTTAATAAACCTCTTTATGCGTTACTTGTTTTGTTGTTTACTCATTTTTATGGGTACAACTGTTTTCTCTCAAGATATCTTTTCTCCAGATTCCATCAAAAAAAACATTCAGGCAACTTTTATTAATCACCATTTAAAAGTCGATGGAAAGTTAGAAGAACCTGCTTGGCATTCTGCCCATACCATTACCGATTTTGTACAGGTAGAGCCATTTCAGAAACAGCCTGCTTCTCAAAAATCTGTTTTTAAACTCTTGTATAATGCTGACTACTTGTATGTTGCGGCTATTTTGCATGAGCCAATGGGAAAAAAAGCACTACGTGTGCCAAATCTGCAAAGAGATTTTACTTATGGACGAAGCGACCAAATCGGAATTTCATTAGATGGTTTTAATGACGAACGAAATGCTATGATTTTTATGACGAATCCTTATGGTTCGCAAAGAGATTTATTGGCATTTGATGACCAAGATTTTGATGAAGATTGGGACGGTCTTTGGCGGGTGCGTACTTCTCGTTCTGATACAGCTTGGGTAGCCGAGTTTGCGATTCCTTGGGAAACACTTCGCTACCAAAAAGCCAAAGACGTTCAAACTTGGGGTGTAAATTTTTTTAGATTGCGAAGAATGACCAATGAACAAACTATTTGGTCGGCTTTGCCACGTTCTTTTTCGCCAGCTCGAATGCAATATGCAGGGAAACTAACGGGTATTCAGCCACCGCCTTCTAAAACTAATATTCGTTTTCAACCTTATTTATTGATTTCGGAAGATAGGTACAACGGTTCAGAATTTTATGATAAAACGAATGGTTCAAAAGTAAAAGCTGGCGGAGAAATCAAATGGGCAATTACACCAAATACAGTACTTGATTTAACCTATAATACCGATTTTGCCCAAGCCGATGCTGATAGACAAGTAAATAATCTTTCTCGTTTGTCGGTGTTTTTTCCAGAACGTCGTCAGTTTTTTTTAGAAAATGCTTCATTATTTGCCGCAGGACTTAGCCCAATTGATGAGTATTCGGGTGGTCAGCAGAGGATTCAGCCATTTTTTAGTCGTCAAATTGGACTTGATGCCAACGGAAATCCTGTTCCGATTCAGTTGGGTGCAAGAGTGGTGAACCGTTCGTTAAAGAGTAATTTAGGCTTTTTGTACGTTCGCCAAAAGGCAAATGAAGAAATTTATGCTACGGATTTTTTAGTGGGTAGATATTCAAAAAACATTGGAAAACAAAACCGAATAGGAGGGATTGCTACGTTGAAAAACGATGCCAACCATTATAATTTAACGGCTTCGACGGATGGTTTTTTCAGAATTAATGAAAGTACAAGTATTAATTCGATGGCAATGTTTTCAAAAACTTCGGGCGAAGATAAAGCTGGTTTTGCAGGTCACTATCAGTTGAATCACCGAGGAATTCGATGGGTATATTGGCTGACACAAAATATTAATACAAAAGCCTTTAATCCCGAAATGGGTTTTGTGGCTCGCCCAGATGTGATAGAAAATTCGGCAGGCTTTTACTGGTTAAATCGTGGAAAATGGTTGCCAAGCTATATCAGAAGTTTTGAGCCGGGTGGTTTTTATGTCAATTATTTTTCAGCCACAACTGGTAAAATGATTGAACAAAATATTAATACTAACCCAATTTGGTTTTCTTTTCAAAATGGGGGAGCTTTTGGGGTTCTGACGAATCACTATTACCAATTAATTGACTACTCCGATGGCAGCGATTCACTTTCGTTCTTTAACGTCACAATTCCAAGTGGCACTTATCGTTACGACCGTGTGATGGGTGTAATAGAAACCGATGCTTCTAAAAAACTTTCTTTTTCGTTCAATACAGAAATTGGGAAGTATTATAATGGTTCATTAACGACGGTTACGGCAGGTTTTAGACTCGCCCCGATTCCTCACGTTTCGATGGAAGGACGTTTTACCAATAATTTTTACGATAATTTAGGGGTTCAAAAACAGTCGGGGAATAATCAACTTTATACCATTTCTGGACGCTTTGCCCTAAATCCAAGAGTACAGTTGATTGGTTTTTATCAGTATAATTCAACCAATGAATTTGATGTTTGGAACGTCAGAGTATCGTGGGAATACCAACCATTGTCGTTTTTGTACTTAGTTTTCAATCAGAGAGGTTTCAATGATTATCGCACTCAGCTATCAAATGACGGTCTTACAAGGATTCCGACAAACGAAATTGCTCGTCAGCGTGAATTACATCTTATCGCAAAATTGTCTTATTTAAAACAATTTTAGCAGAAACAAGTTTTATAAAATATGAACCGAGATACTCAACTACAAAACCTACGACCCATTCTCATTTTTGAAAAACAAGCAGAAACAACGTTAGAGAAATTTCAGAATGATACGCTAAGACCCATTCTAAAATTGCAAAATGATTTACTGATTCAAGTTTTTACAAAGTATTGTCAGCAACGAAAAGGGTTATTTTTTAAACTTTCAGATAAAGATAAATTGATTTATATCGACCAGAATATTCGGAAAGATATGAAATTCAAGCATTACCTCGAAGGCATCATTACAGGACATTTTACTTTGGACGAGTATCAACTTTTTTTGAATCACGAAGAAGAACTTACCAAAAGAATGATTCATTTGTTGATACAAAGATTACAAAGTCAACTTCTTTTATTGACCATGTAAATACCGAACAGGACAATGATTCCGCCAATGATTTGTTCTGTTCTTAGTATTTCTCCTAAAAGAAAGTAAGAAATAATAGAAGTAAGCACAGGCTGAATAAGTAGCGTAGGAGAGACGATTGCAGCAGGAATAAAGCCCAAAGCATAATTGATAGAAAGCCAGCCTGCGAAATGACATATTAGCCCAGAACCGATAAAGGCAATCCAAGTTTTTTGGTTGAAATGTATCATCTCTAAATCTTGTTGCCAACAAGTAATAAAAGAGAAAACGATACAGGCAAGCAAAGTCCAACCCATAAAATTTACCGTATCCATTCCACTTCTCACTTTTTGGGTAATAAGCATATAACCCGCATAAAACAAAGCCGCTCCAATTGCCATTAAGTGACCAAGCCCCACATTAGGATTCTGGATGAAGTCTTTACCTGCTACCAAAAATACGCCAACCATTGCCACGGCAAGTCCAATCCAATAGCTGCGAGGAAGTGTTTTTTTGAAAAAAATCAAAGTGCCTAAGCCAACAAAAACCGACGCATTGTTTGCTAAAAGCGTAGAAACCGAAGCCGAAGTACGCAGAATTGAAAGATTCCAAAGGCTCATATCTGCCACAAACAAAAGCCCAGCAAACATGAGCCAAAGAAAAGTAGCTCGTTTGGGGATTTCTATTTTTTTATAAATCCAGATGGGTAATAGCCCAAGAAAGCAAAAAAAGTAGCGATAAAATCCAGAAGTAAGTGCAGGAGCGTCTGCCATTTTCACGAAAATTGCCGACCAAGCAATACAAAAAACGCCTAAGAGTAAGAACAAATAAGCCTTTAATGGAATCTGAAATGTTTCTGTTTTCAAAATGTTTGTGACGATATTGTGATTAGAATACGCCAAAATTACCGAAATTGTTGATTAATTACTCATAAATGATTGGAATGACAGAAAAACAACTCACAGAAATCTTAAAACAGAAAGAATCTACAACGCTTGAATTCAAAAGCAAGATTGAAAGTCCTTATAAAATTGCACGTACTTTGGCGGCATTCGCCAATACTTCTGGCGGAAAACTCATCGTTGGGGTAAACGATGATAAGTCGATAAAAGGTTGTTCGGAAATTGAAGAAATGAGTAAAATTATTCAAGCAGCCAACGATTTAGTAACGCCACCGCTTGATATTGTTTACTCCTCTGTTTTGGTAGATGGAAAGTATAAAGTGCTGATAGTGAACATCGAAGAAGCCAATGAAAAGCCACATGAAGCCATTGATGAAAGAGCTTTTCGTGCGGTGTATGTACGAGCCAACGACGAAACTACGCCCGTGACCAAAGAAATGTCGCAGATAATGTTGAAGTCGGGGAACGAAATAAATAAGCAATTATTAGAACAGCCCAATGTAAAGTACTTGATTACGTACTTGAAAAAGAACAATAAAATTACTGCTAAAGAGTACGCCAAATTGGTGAATATTTCAGCTTACAGAGCTACAAAATTATTAGAAGCACTTACTTACGAAAGTATCTTATTAATGCTCGCCAAACAAAAACCTACGCAATTTGTATTGAGGAAATGGTGATTTTGATTTGGGATGTGTGATTTCGGATTTGATTGTATAAAAGCGTCACCAAATTTTTGAACTAAGCAAAGATGAAATTTTGGAGATAATCCAGAATGGATTCAAGGTTTATAGAAAAATATAAAGAAATGTGTAAGTATTACCCCTTCGGGGTCGAACAACAATTTTCATTTTTTGATTTTCTATAAACCTTTAAATCCTTTGGATTTATATTTTTTATCTTTTTACAATGATTTAGGAAAAAAGAGCTTCATCAATTTTTTTTAAAATTTAACAAAACCGACTATTAAACATGGCTTTTTCCCAAGGTATATGCCAGTTGAATTTAACTTTACGCCCTCTTCATTAAACAATATCTTCATTCAATTTTACTGTATGTCTATTCCATTTTACTTTATTACCATTGCATCTTACAAGATGCCAGTTGAATTTTACTTTATTGGCATTTGATTAAACAAGATGTTCATTGCATTTTACTTTATGTCAATTTCATCAAACAAGATGCCTATTATATCTTACTTTATGCCGATTGTATCAACCCAATCTAAAAAATCCGGAATCCCAAAACCCACATCCAAAATCCCTAAAATCCCCTAACACTAATTCCCCCGAATACAAAGCTTCCAGCAGCAGGTTCAAAGTAGCGATTGGCGGTTGCGTTGATTTGTACGTTGGCATTGTAAACGGTATTCGTTAAATTATTAATACCGATAAATGGCTCTAAAACTAAATGTGCCATTTGCTTGCGATAACCCAGTTTTACATTGGCTGTTACGAAACCGTCGTTTCTGGTGGTGTTGGCATCGTCCACATAAAATTCATTGATACGTCTCAACTGTAAAATACCAAAAAAGCCTTTTGGATTGAAGTAGCGAAATTCTCCATAAATATTGTGCTTCGGAATGCCCGGCAAAGCATTGCCATCAAATTTTCCAGCCGTAGTTTGGTACTCTTTGTATTTAAAATCTGAAAAAGTATAGTTTAAATAAGCCGTGAAACCATTGAAAACTTTATAAGTAATGCCTGTTTCTATGCCTTTTCGGTTGGATAATCCTGCGTTTCTGAAATAGGTTCTTCCTGCTTGCCCTGCGATTTGGTAAGGGACAATTTCATCTTTTACTTCAATGGCAAAAAGGGCAAGGTCTAATCTGATTTTTTTACTAAGAATGCCTTTATAACCCAATTCAACATTTCTTGATTTCTGTGGACTTAAATCTGGATTGAAACCGCCAGTATTCAAGGGATTATTCGATAATTCGTTCAAAGATGGCGTTTCAAAACTGCTTGAGATATTGGTATAAATGGATTGATTGGCGGTAGGAGCAAAGGAAAATCCTAACATCGGACTGAATCGCTGAAATGATTGTGTGGCAGATTGGTCGCCATCAGTTAAGAATTTATCCGCAATTTTTAATTGAATATCATCAAAACGAGTGTTTAATGAAAGTCTGAATTGTGAGTTGAAAGTATATTCTTGCAAAATGAATGCTCCGATATTTCTGAAAGATTCAACTTGATTGAGCTTTAAAGTTCCTCTTTCGCCTTTTAAATTATCATAACGCTGGCGATTGTCTTCTTGGTTTTCAAGGTCTAAACCTGCTTTTAGTCTATATTTTTTGTCGGTGAACTGGTAGCTAAAACCACCACCCGAAAAATCTCGTTTAAAGGCAATTTGTCCGTTTGCTTCAAAAGCTTGTTGGTTTTTAAAATCACGATTTAAGTAAAAAGCACGAGCATTGATTAGGTGTTTTTCTCCAATTTTCTGCTCATAAATCAAGGCTACTTTTGCTTGTTTGAAGGTCTCAAAAGCATTGTAGTCGATGTTTACTTGTCGGGCTTGTTGGCGGTCTTTGGTAATATCGGCTTGGGTTAATCCGCCTGGGTCTTCTGCTTTTGGGCTATCCACATAGCTCATCAAAACGCTTAGATTACTTTTATCCGAAAATTTATAAATCACTTTTCCATTGAAAAAATTCCGTTCTAAAGCACTATGATTGCGATAACCAGTACTTGTCAGGCGAGAAGCATTGAAAAAGTAAGTAATTTTTCCTACTTCTTGCCCCGTTTTAAATTGCAATCTTTGAAAACCAAAAGAGCCAAAAGTAGCTTGAGCTTCTGCAAAAAAAGTTTTGGGTGTTTCTGAAAAGAGGCTGATTACTCCACCCGAAGCATTGCCATACAAGCCTGCTGTCGGCCCTTTGATTACTTCCATGCGTTCCATAATTCCCATATCTAAATTTCCGACTTTGGCTGTGCCGTCTGGAATAGATTCTGGAATGCCGTCCATTACGACTTTCAAACCACGAATACCAAAAGAAGCTCTTGCACCAAAACCACGAATTGAAATGCGTAAATCTTGAGCGAAGTTTTCAGAATTCATGGCAAAAACGCCCGGTACTGCTCCCAAAGCATCAAATAATGAAAGTTTGGACTGCCCAGTCTGCAAGCGTGATTGGTCGATAACCGTAACAGCTAATGGCGTTTGAATATCTTTCCCCACAAAGCGAGAAGAACTGATAACAACAGGTTGTAATTCGGTTACTTTCAAACTTGAATCTGTTTGAGCAATTGAAGTAAAAGAATTGATTAAGCAGAGTAAGGATAAAAGTTTTTTCATTGTGAAAGACTTTAGGATTGTGGACTTTAAGACTTTAGGATTTTTAGATGAAAGAGACAAGATAAAAGACACAAGACTTTGGGAATAAGATTTATGATTCAAGATAAAAGATTCAAGAAAAAGAGTTTAAGATATAAATCATCATTAGTACTGTACAAAGGTTTAAAGGCTATTTAGGATTGGATTTGGGATTTCTGATTTTGGATAAAATGACTTTGTTTTTCATAAAATACTTCTTAAAAAATCCTTTAATAAAGCCGAAATCCGACATCTGAAATCCGAAAACTTCATAACTAACAATTAAATCTCAAATCTCACAGCTCATAGCTAAAATCTTAATTCTTAATGCACCAAACCCGCATCTATATTTTCGCCCATTTCTATGGTTTCTTTAATGGTTTTCTTGCCAAGAAAGTAAATGATATTTGCTAAAAGTGCCGAACCAGCCATTGAAGCTACCATCGGGAAAGTTGAAGGTTCGTCGAACATACTGATGACTACCGAAATCAAAGAACCCATTCCCATTTGTAAAGCTCCCATCAAAGCGGAGGCTGTTCCTGCATTTTTTGAAAAAGGAGCTAAAGAAAGAGCCGCCATGTTTGGGTTGGCAAAGCCAATACAAGATAGAAACAAGAATAATAAGAAAATAGTTAATCCTAAATTGAGCCAATCGTTATAGGAAGCCAATAAAAAAATAAAGCCAACAATTACTTGGGTCGTTAGGGCAACTTGAACGATTTTTTCACTTTTAAATCTACGCAAAACAAGATTGTTGAGCTGACTCGCTCCGATAAATCCAATAGAAAGAAAGGCGAAAATCCAGCCATATACTTGTTCGTTTACCTCAAAAACATTCATAAAAATCATCGGCGAACCCGAAACGTAGGCAAATAATCCAGCAAAAGCCACTGCACCCGTGATGGCATAGGTATAAAATTGAGGTTCTACAATCACAGAAATAAAATCCCGAATGATAGGTTCTGGTTTCAAAGAGTGCGATTCGTCGGGCTGAAAACTGTTGGGAAGCCAAAGAATAACCGCCAAGAGTAAAATAATACCAATGACAGTAAGAATAATAAAGACAGCTTGCCAACCAAAAGTAGCCGTTACCATACCACCAACGGTTGGGGCAATCATGGGCGAAACGCCCAGCACTAACATCAATAATGAAAATACTTTAGCACTATCTTGTACAGGAAAAAGGTCACGCACCATGGCTACTGAAGCTACAGTAGCGGCACAAGCTCCAAGTGCTTGAATACACCTAAGTACAATCAGACTATCAATATTATGCACATTTATACAAGCAATAGAAGTAATAATATAGATAGTTAAGCCGAAGTAAAGTGGTTTTTTACGACCAAAATGGTCTAATAATGGGCCGTAAAGTAATTGTCCAGCCGAAATTCCGATAAAAAATCCTGATAAGGTAAGCGATACTTTTGCAGCAGTTGTATTCAAATCTTTGGCAATGGCAGGGAAGCCGGGCAAGTACATATCAATCGAAAAAGGAGCAAGGGCGGTTAAGCTACCTAAAATCAATATTAGGGAGTAATATGTTTTTTTTGACATTGTATAAATTTAAAATAATTGAGTTTTGGAAAAGATTGAGCTTTGATAACAGTATTTTTCCAAGATTAATTCCATAATTTATAGATATGATTTGAAAGCCTTGCCTTGTTTTATCATCCTTAAAAGAAAAATAGTCATTAGAAAACCTAATGACTATTACGTTTGGAGTGCTGAATTAAGAGTGCTGATTTTTGAATTTAGAAATTGATTGTCAAGTAAATATTCAAATCAGAATTGAAAATAATTTTAATTCAATTCTCTAAAAATGAATTTCTAAACGCTATTTTTTGGGCTCATTCAATTCTATTACATAGCCGTCTGGGTCGGTAACGTAAATTTGAAATGCTCCATCAAAACGCATTTGACGATGATATGGAATGTTATTTTCTTTCAAAAATACTTCAATGCCATCAGCAGAATTAGAAGGAATTGAAAGCGAAAAGTGAGCTCCATTTTTATCGTTATTGGCTACGGGATTTTCTCTACCCAAAAGTAAGTGAAGTTCCTGTCCGGGAGCGATTTTAAACCATCTTCTGATAGATACTAAATTATCAGGCACATCCACTGGCGAAAGTCCTATGATTTCTCTGTAAAATTTAGCACTTACTTTTAAGTCTTTCACGGCTAAACCCACGTGATTGTATGATAAAATTTGGATGCCTTTTTTGGGTGTGTCCTGTGCGAAACCACGAGTACCTACACTAATTGCTATCAATAAAGTAGCGATGAATGAAATTGTTTTCATTGGATTGTTTTGGGTTAATTATAAATTTCCTTTCTTTAATTCTTTCACGGCATAGTCGGCTGCACGTGCCGTCATTGCCATATATGTAAGCGACGGATTTACACAAGATGCCGAAGTCATAAACGCACCGTCGGTAACGAAAACGTTCTTACAAGCCCAAACCTGATTCCATTTGTTCAGTACCGAATTTTGTGGCGTATGTCCCATGCGAGCCATCCCCATTTCGTGGATTCCCAGTCCGGGATAAGTAGCGTCGTCGAAAGTGTTGATATTTTTAAAACCTGCTGCTTCTAACATTTCTGCGGCATCGTTTTTCATATCTACACGCATTTTCATTTCATTTTCTTTGAACTCCGCATCCATTTTCAATACTGGCTGTCCCCATTTGTCAGTAATTTCTTTCGAGAGTTCTACTTTATTTTCATAATAAGGCAAGCATTCACCGAAAGCTCCCAAATCCATACTCCAATTGCCAAATTCTGTTTGCTGTTTTTTGAAATCAGCCCCAAAAGCATCTTCGTCTACATACTTTCTCGAACGTCTTGCTCCGCCTTCATAGCCGAAACCACGCAAGTAATCTCGTTTGTCTTTACCAATATTTCGGTATCTTGGTACATAGCCGCCCACAGGATTTCTGCCTACTTGTACTTTATCTTGAAATTTATCTAATTCTCCCCAAGCTCCAATACGGAAATGATGATCCATTACATTATGCCCCAACTGACCGCTGTCGTCCATGCCATTCGGGAAACGTTTTGAAGTAGAATTCAATAAAATAAAAGTAGAACCCAAAGCAGAAGCATTCAAGAAAACGATTTTTGCAAAAAACTCCATCCATTCGCCCGTGCGTTCATCAATGACTCTTACGCCTTTGGCTTTGCCTTTTTGTTCATCATAAATAATTGAATTTACGATAGAGTGTGGACGAATCGTTAGGTTGCCAGTACGTTTTGCCGCAGGCAAAGTAGCTGATTGTGAGCTAAAGTAGGCCCCAAACGGACAGCCTCGCATACACATATCACGTGACTGGCACGAAGCTCTTCCCAAAGCTGTTTGTTCGGCTGTTGGTTGCGTAATATGAGCCCCACGACCGTGAATTAAATAACGATTTGGGAATTTTTTATGTACTTCTTTCGAGAAATGTTCTTCGGCACAAGTAAAGTCGATGGGCGGTTGAAACTGTCCGTCAGGTAAATGTGCTAAGCCGTCTTTGTTGCCACAAACGCCTACGAACTTCTCTACGTAGTCGTACCACGGAGCAATATCTTTGTAACGAATGGGCCAATCTGTGCCGATTCCTTCTTTTAAATTGGCTTCAAAATCAAGGTCGCTCCAACGCAAGGAAACTCGTCCCCACATCAAAGAACGCCCACCCACATGATAGCCACGAATCCAGTCAAAACGTTTTGTTTCGAGATATGGGTTTTCTTTGTCGTTTACAAAAAACTCATGCGTAGCTTCCGAAATAGCAAAACCAGTTCTGTTTTGTATTTGATGTTTTTCAATAATATCTAAAGTAGGTTTTCCGCCATGTTCAAAATTCCAAGGGTCGGTTAGGGCAGTTTTATAGTCTTTGATATGCTCAATATTTCTTCCTCTTTCTAATACTAACACTTTTAAACCTTTCTCTGTAAGTTCTTTAGCAGCCCATCCGCCACTAATTCCCGAACCTACTACAATGGCATCAAAAGTTTGTTTTTCATAATTATTTAAGTTGATGTTCATAAAAAAAGCGTTTTTTGTGATTGCTAAAATGGATAATGATTTTAGATTTTTGACTCTGAATTTTAACGAATTTATACTTTTACTTTAATTCAACAAGGATTTATTGTAGGTATCTTGGGCTAATTTTCCCTAACTACCGTAGCGAATTCGTTGGCTACGACAGTATATAATTCAAGTAAATGCTGTTTCTTAATATGATTTTTTGTATTTTTGCATGGTCAACTAAAACTTCAAAAGAAGCTCTTTATTTTAGTTGAGATAAATAGCTTTAATTTATTGAAAATAAGTAAATTAATAAATTTTTAATATTACTTTAATTTTTCTCTTTTAAAGCTTAAATAATCAAACAGAAGTATAATTTTATAAAGATTCATCATTTGGAATTTTTCGCCTGACAGTTGCTTTATTCAGAAGGTTTTTGTGTTTTTGAGTGACTTAATTTTTTATCTACGTATTATTTGAAGTACTATTTAATAACCCTTACATTTTATTTTTTAAAATCATGAAAAAACTTTCTTATTTGTTCCTCTCTATCTTAGTAGCCATTGTAGCTGCTTGTGGTGTTACGCCAGACGTTCAACCAACTCCTGTTGATAATTCTTTGCCTGCGGCAACGGGAAGTTTGGATGTTACTTTTACCGACCCAGCTTTGAATGCGAATCCTTCGGTAGTAGCTGCCAACGCCGACAACATCAACGTTTCCTTGTTGATTAAAAAAACACCTACTGGCGGAAAGCCACGTATTTTACGTGTTTTTGTAGAAACTCAAGCTAACTATCGAGCTAAGAATGCTACGCCTTTGTTTGAAATCAAATTGAAAAACAAAGACGAACAAACTCAAACGATTGATTATACAGTTTCGCCAAGTTCGGGTAAAGTGTATATTCACTTTGATGTTTATGATAACACATCGACTGATGCCAACAGCACTTCGGCAAACGTTACTCGTAAAACTTTGGTAGTAAATATTTCATCTGAAGCACAAATCGCTTCTTGGCCAGGCATTACTTTAGGAGCTCAAACAAACGCTCTTGGTTCAAGAGTAACTTCGGCAACAGGTGACGTTTATAAAGTATGTGATTTAGATTCAAACATTAAATATGTTGATATTACTTATGCTTCGGTAGGTTCTCCTTTGAAATCAACTTTAATGTCGAACCCTGCCAGAAGTACTTCATTTGGATTAAGTACTGCTGCTGGTGCTTCTACTGATTGTGCAGGCTCGTACACAGGCGGAGGGTCGGCTACTTATTTTGTGGCAGCACCTTCTTCGGTAGATTTCGCTACTGTAAATGATGCCGCTTTAGCCGCTTTAACAATTCCTTCTACAAACCAATCTATTGTTGTTGAAAAAGATAAAGTATATGCTTTCTCGAATGGTAGAGGTAAAAAAGGATTGGTGAAAATCACAGATATTGTGGTAGGTACGGCTGGGTCGATTACTTTTGATATTAAAGTACAGAAGTAACACGCAAAGCTAATTGTAGGAATAATTTCCCATAAAAAAGAGCATGCTAACAATCGTTGGCATGCTCTTTTTTTTGAAATATCTATATATTCTTGCTTACGAATTTGTACTTCCTAACATTCATACAAAGACAGGATAAGATAAAGAACGTTATTGACTATATGTTTTTGAAAATTCAGCCATACTTATAGAATTTCATTTTAATAAAAAATAACGCTGAGGTTAAATTTTGTGTTGAGTTGAATCAGTTTGCTCAACTTTAGTTTTTTCTTGACTTGAAGGATTAATGAAAAAATGATTGTAACAAGATAAACATTTATAATAGCGTATGTCATGAATATAAATTGATAAGAATAGCTTTACCAGAAAGGGTCTTGGTACTCTTGTTCCACTCAGTTTGTTGTTGCATACGGGACATTGGTTTTTATCTGATTTCCTTGAAAAATAATATATTAGCATACATACTTGAAAAGAAAACAACAGACCAATTATTCCCAACAAAGGGAAGTAATTTTGCGTAAGATTTGACATGATTGTGTGTGTTAGTAATAATTAGTAATTAGTTAGTATCTATAAAGGCGAAGTTCTAAACTTTATACTCTACCAAGAAAGTGAAAGCCTTTGTTATTGGTAAAATAATATTATTAGTTCATCCTTTGAATTTATTTTTAGTTTTCCATAAATGTTTTTGATATGGGCATTCACGGTATAATAGCTTACATTTAAACTGTCTGCGATTTTCTTATACGAAAATCCAAGCAGTAATAAATTTACCACTTCAATTTCTCTTTTTGTCAAAAGTCCAAAAATAGCTATCTGCTTGTCTTTCTTTTTGTTAGAAAGAAATGAGTACAAAACTTCACCGACTTCCTGCGAAATAAGTGTTCCACTATTGGTGAGTAATTCTATTTTATCAATGATTGTTTTCAGAGAAAAAGGCTTTTTCAAATAGCCATTTGCACCCGCCATCACGGCTTTCCAAACTGAAGTTTCGTTACATACGCCGCTTATGATAATGATGTTTGTCTTGGGGTAAAAACTACGAATAATACTAATTCCTTCTATTCCTGATAGCCCCGATAAAGCAATGTCAATCAGAACTATATTGGGGGCTTTTTTTATCCTTTTTTCATTATAAAGAAAGTTTTCGATACTACTTAAAGAAAATACAATTTCTATCTGAGAGTAGGCAGAGAAAAACGATTCAATACTTTCTCTTAGTACAATATCATCTTCGATAATTCCTAATGGTATTTTCATATACTTGTTTGATTTAATTGCCAATTTCTACTATCTGAATTTTATGTAAAACAGAAAATCATCGAACATAGATTCGACAGATAACAGTATTCCTGACAAAAACTTTATTGACTAAAAAGTTTTATGTTAATTATGAAATCACATTAGTAAAGCTTTTAAGGAAAATAGAGAAGTTTTTTGAGGGCATTGTGTGAGAAATTGGGCGAGCTTTCTGGCTTGTACAAAACAGGTAGTTTTATACAAAAAAAAGGTTACAGGTTGTTTTAACATAGTGATTAAATGGTCTTTAATGTTGAATTTGTGTGTTAGTCGCTGCTATTAGCCTCACAAATTTCAGTATTATTTTTAAAGTAAACAATTACTAATTATAGTTAATTTGATTTATGTTAATCGTTGACTAAAAAATACTTAGAATTTTATTTGCTAAATACTTATATACAAGGCAGTTCCTTTTGAATAAGCTTTTTTCCTATTGTATATTTTAATAATAATTAAAATTTCAATGCTGTCTTTATTTCGTTTTTTAGAGGAAAAAAAGAGACAGAAATGATGAGAAAACTTGAAAATAACAGGGTAGCATACAAAATTTTGTAAGAAACGAAGTGACTTTTATATGCTTAAAGTGTAACAAACGTGAAGGTCTAAATGTATGGAAAACCTACACTAAATAAAGTACCTTGGTTTTCTTTGCTTTCAAAATTGATGTAGCCATTATTCAGTAAAACTAAATCTTTCACAATTTCTAAACCAAGTCCGTTGCCTTGAATCGAACCAACATTTTTTGCCCTAAAAAAAGGTTCATAAATATATGCTTGTTCATTGTGCGGAATGCCAATGCCTGAATCCAAGACCAAAATCTGAAATTCATCTTTTAGAAATGAAATCACTACTCTTGGATTGGGTTTGTTATAAGAATATTTGAAGGCATTTGAAAGAAGATTATCAATAATGTGAATTAAATGCTGTGGATTGGCAAAGATTTTTTTTTTTCTCCAATTACACTAAGTTCCACTTTTCGGTTGTCTTTCTGAAGCCTGTTTTGTCTTTCGATGATAGCCTCTATCAATTTCAAAAGGTCAACTTCTTCTTTAATAATATTTCTTTTCAGGAAAATACTGTTGTCGATACTTAGTTCATGATTAATCATATTGGCAATTCTGTTTGTTTCCGACTGAATTACACGCATTTTTTTACTGATAAAATTTAGACTATCATTTTGTTGATTTGAAATATAAGCATCAACGGTTTCTAAGGTTGAAAGAATAGAAAAAATTGGCGTTTTAATTTCGTGGTAGGTCATGTTTACCAATTTTGAGTAGGTCTGATTTTTCTCTTTTTCCTTTTTGAGTTCTTTGTTCAGCTCCACTACTATTTTTTGTAGTTCCGTATTAGATTTATTATGCTCTATTAATTGATTTCCCAGCACCACACATCCGACCACCTTGTTGGTTGAATCAAAAATGGGATAATAAAATTCAGTAAAAACTTTTGTATTGATTTTTTTCATCAATTGAAAAGACTTGCCATTCAAAGCCTTTTTAAATGATTTTTTTAATCGGCTTGACAGCGATAAAAGTTCTACATCTTTGATTGGGTTTGAAAAAATCAAACTTTTTTTGTGCAATTCTGGATACTCCGAATGAATTGATTTGTACAATTCGGCAAAGCTTTTACTGAAAAATATAAATTCATAGTTTGCATTAATGGCATACATATAGTCCTCAACGGGATGAGGTACTTGGGTCTTTGAAAGCTTTTCTTGTGGCATATTGATTACTGTTATTTACTTATATTGGATAAATGTTGAAATTTTATAAAATGATTTGAGATAATTATACTGTAAAACCTTTGAGTAATATTATTGAGGCTTGAAGTGAAATAGTTTAGATTGGGAGTCATTTTTTGTAAACTAAGGAGCAAATAATTATCACAATCCAATTTTATGTGCAAAAATTAACATTGGAGCTAACAACTTACAAGCATTTATGAATATTAGATTTGATTTGTGGGTGTATTTAACTACTTATAGCTATTGTGTAGCTCGCTTATTATGTATAGTTTGCACTTAAAAATGATTGCTTAAGTTTTACATCAAAATATCAATCGTGCTTCTTCCTTGAAATATGAATAAATGAGTTTGATGTCGAAATTACTGTTAGTAGAGTGATATAAATTAAGCTTTTCTGAAATAAGCGTTTCTTCCAAAAATTGAAAGAATGAACATTTTTTGAACACACACATACATAAACCTAAATACCATTGTGAAATCCTGCATTAAAACTATCAAAAATACCGAGTTACAATTGGCTAAAGAAAAACACTTGAATCGAATGAAGTCTCATGCCTTGTCAGAAGTATCTCATCAATTTAGGACACCACTATCCATTATTCTTAGCTCAACAGAATTACTCAATATGTACATTGGGCAAACCCACGATGCGGAGTTAAGCCATAAAGCCTTTATCCATTTGAATAATATTGTGTCACAAGTACACAGATTGACCAATATTGTTACAGACTCCTTGAACTTGGATGAATCAATTGAGAGCGAATTACTTGTGAAGAAAGAAATGATTCAGATTAAAAAGTTTATTGAAAAAATTGCCGATGAATTTGATGAAGTGTATGAGGATAGAGGAATCAAACTTTTTCTTCCTCCGAGCGAAAAACAGATTGTTTCAGATAGATTAATTTTGAGACAAATCCTAAACCAACTTATCGAAAATGCCTTCAAATTTTCTGAACATTCTGCCCAAAATCCTGAAATACATTTAAGTTATTTCGAGCATCACTTCCTTATCAGTGTTAAAGACTATGGAATTGGCATTCCCGATTCAAAAAAAAGAGAGCTATTAGCCATTTCTCCTAAAACCAAAAATATTTTACAACCACACAATATTAGTCTTGGTTTAGACATCGCAAAAGAATTTACCCAACAACTCAACGGCGAATTGAGTCTCAGTAGTCAAGAACAAGCTGGGACAATTTTTATGATAAAATTACCTTACGTTTTAGTGTAGTTATTAAAATTATAAGTAAAAAACGGTTGCAAATTGTAAAATTCGCAACCGTTTTTTTTGTTTGATTATAGAGTGTTCAAAATGGGTTGTACAAAAACTGTCTAACATTTTTTACGGTAAAAAATCATTTTCAGCACCTAAAAGTGTTAAATACTCTTAAATATAGTCATTTTGGCTATTGCTTACTTGTTTGCTGTCTGTGTGGCTACTACTTTCGCCGACGTTAAGTAAAACAATAATAATTTAAAAAATCTCTATCACTATGCTCAGTAAAAAACTCTTCCTGCTTACGATGATGATGTTCATGGTAAGTTTCCTCTCTAAAGCTCAGTATGAAACAGGTACAAAGTATTGGCAACTCGAAGGTGCATTTTCGGGAAATGTAAGTGCTTCCAAAATTGTGACTCCTTATTCTTATCACGAAGAATCCTCCAGCAATAGGTCTTCACTAAGTTTTAAAAGAGGTGTTTTTACAGAAAATTACCTTGCCAAAGGTTGGTTTGCCAATTATAATTTAGATGCTTCTACTTATCATATCAGTAGCGGACAAACCAAGAGTAAAACGTATTATCATACCGTTGGTGGTGGTTATTTTGTAGCCAAGTTTAAGCCTTTGACCAAATCGCTTGCTCTTTTTGGAGAAGTGTATGCCAGTGGAAGCTATGGTTTCCAAACGGGTAGTCAAGATTTATCCTATCATAGTTTTTCGCTTGAATCAGGCTTGAATGTTGGTTTACGTTATTTTGTCAATAAAAAGTGGTTCATCAATGGACAAACTTCTTTGATAAATGTTGGAGCGTATCAAAAAAGATATGGTAATTCTATCGCCACAGAACTTCAACTTAACAGTGTTATGAATGTAAACTCATTATCAATTTCTATCGGTAAAACCTTCTAAACCTTCCCAAAAAATGAAATCAAATATTAAAATACTCTCAATTTTAGCGATAATCTTCTTCGCAAATATCACCGCAAAAGCTCAATTTAGTACTGGTAATACTTTTGTTCAAGGTTCATTGAACATTAATCACCCTCTAAAGCAAGATCTTATACCTCAAAAAAGATATGGTATTGGGGTAGATTGGGGAAAGTACACCTCACCAAATGTTGCCAATATTTATTCAATGAATGTTTCCTTAGATTTAATTAAAGTCACTAATAGTCCCTATGAAAACAATATTCTAAATATCAGTTTTGCCAAAGGAAAAGAGTATTACAAAAGTATCTTCGGAAAGTTTGGGGTATATGGTAGAATCATGGGTGGCGTTAGCTATACCAAAAATTACACATCAACACCACAAAGCAATGGGATTATTAGATTTACAGAAAATGTGGGCAACTCGGTCAACTTAAATTTGTATGGTAGTGGTGGATTCATGTATCATGTCAACGATAGATTTAGTGTTACTGCCAATCTGCTGAATGCGAACATTGCCAGTTTGGGCTATTCTTGGGGAAATACTCATCAATATTACACTATTGGAAATGGCGATTCTGTGGAAGGAAATTTCAATCAATTCAATTATAATTTTCGTCCAAATGTTTCTTTAAGCTACGGCTTAGGTATTAGATATATTTTCAAATAAATAAATCGGGTTTACTTCAATACAATTTTGGGTTTTAGTCACAAATTGTATTTGAGGTGAACCCTTTTTGATGCTTTTTTTCAGAACGAAATCAATTCTTATCAAACATTCAACGCCATTTTGGGTTAATACTGCACGCTACTTTGACCTGTATCAATTTTGGTTGATTTGTATAGATTGTAGTATTTATTGATTGTTTTGCAGTATTTTGCAATACTTTTCTTTCAAAATGGAGCATAATAACAATCATACAGCACTATGGAAATCCTTTAAAGAAGGTGATAGTCAGGCACTTGGGCAACTTGCAAACAGCCATTATCGAGTGCTTTATAATTATGCTACAAAGTTTACCAAAGACAAAGAACTTATCAAAGATTGTATCCAAGACCTCTTTCTTTTTCTTTGGGATCATCGTGAAAAACTGCAATCGTCTCCATTCGTGACGATTTATTTATTAAAATCTCTTCGTAATAATCTTTTCAAAAAACTCAACCAAGAAAAGCGAAATATCGCTGACGATTTGGATACTGATTTGCCCATTAGCGAGGGCGTTAATCCAGAATCGGAAATCATAGAATTAGAATTATTTTATGAAAATGAAGCAAAACTAAAATCTATCCTTACGTCTTTACCCAAACGCCAACAAGAAATTATCTTCTTAAAATTTTATGAAGGTTTGAGTATCGAAGAAATTGCCGAAATCATGGAAATGAATCGTCAGTCCGCCTCAAATCTACTTCATCGCTCCATTCAAAATTTAAAACAAAATTGGTTTCTTGCTTTGTATTTGTTTTGGGTTTTGGGAGACTTTAGGAATTAGAATTATGGACTTGAAGACTTTAGGATTCTGGACTTTATGACTCTTGATTTTAGAACTTTAGGATACTGGATTTGAAGATTTTAGGTCTTTAAGCCTTCTGACCTTTGTATTTGTTTTTTTGCCATCAAATTACAAGTATTATCATCTTTTAAATTTCAATAGCTCTAATCTTTAAGTCTAAAGTCTTCAGATCCAGAGTCCTAAAGTCCTAAATCTTAAAGTCTCCAATTCATATAGTCCTCAAGTCTTCAAGTCCTCAAGTCCACTTCAAAAAAAAATCTTCCTTCAACTGAGTATGTAAACATACCCATCGGCTATTTCTTTATATAAGTACAGAATAATGCAAAACTTTCTATGTTAGATTACAGAAAATATACTGCCAATGATTTCGCTTTGGATACTGATTTCAGGAAATGGATACTTCATCCTTCGCCTGAATTAAGTGCTTTCTGGGAAAAATGGTTAGCTGAAAATCCAGACCAAACTGAAAAAATTCAATTGGCTAAAAATATAGTTTTGGCAATAAGAAATGCACAAGACGAAATTAGTGAGGAGGAAATCGCTGAGGCGGTTGCCAAAATTGTTGATGCTGCCGAAGAGAGAAAAATCCTTAAAGTTGATTTTTGGCGTACTCCTTTGTTCAGAAGACTAAGTATTGCGGCTTCGTTGCTATTGGTGGCGGCTTTTGCTTGGTTGATTAATGCAAAATTCACGAAGCATGATTCGCCGATTTATCAAGAAGCAGTGGCACAGATTAGTGAAAAAAATGGAATCATTGAAACTGAAAACAATTCAGACCATACTCAACTTATTACTTTGTCGGATGGAAGTACGGTTATTCTTCAACCTAAAAGTAAATTAAGCTATCCCGAAAAATTCACAGGCGAAAAACGCCAAGTAGTACTTTCGGGTGAAGCTTTTTTTGAAGTAGCCAAAAATGCCAATCAACCATTTTTTGTTTTTGCCAACGAATTAGTAGCCAAAGTATTAGGAACAAGCTTTACCATCAAAGCTTTTGAAAGTGATAAAAATGTACAAGTATTTGTAAAATCAGGAAAAGTATCGGTTTTTACTCAAAAAGATGCAAAGTCAGAAAGCTACAAAGAACGTAAAGATTTACAAGGCATTTTGATTTTACCCAATCAACAAGTCACTTTTATTCGTCCAAAATGGCAATTTGCCAAGCCAGAAATATTGTCTGTGCCACAAATAGTAGCTTTGCCAAGTATTCAGCGTGAGAATTTTGTCTTCAAAAGAATACCTGTGAATGAAGTATTTGCCACTTTAGAAAAATCTTATGGCATAGAGATTATTTATGATAAAAACTTGATGGCTTCTTGCCAGCTCACGGCAGAATTGGGCGATGAGCCACTTTTTGAAAAAATCAATCTTATCTGTAAAGTAATTGAAGCCACTTATACCGAAAAAGATGGACAAATTTTTATAGAAGGCAAGGGCTGTAACTAAGTATCACCATAACCAAATTAAATAGACAGCGTGACACAAATGTTTTATGTCACGCAAGATTTTCAAAACGTAATTTTTAAAACCAAAAACAAACATCAAACAACAAAAACAATTTTAAAAAATCCTCAAACATTGCCATAAAAAAAGTCGATGATGCTACCAACATCACCGACCTAACATCCCCAAAAGTTCTCAGGCTTTGAATCATCAATTTTATTGATGAGGGGATTCTTTTTGTCAGTCGTCAAACCAACAATCCAAAATTATGTCAAAAAATCGACAATTTAACAAGATTCCGATTAAGATCATGCGAATCAGTTTATTCCAGACCATTATTACTTTTTTGTGTATTTCGTTTGCCAATGCTGCCACTACGAATGCACAAGAAATACTCGACCAAAAGGTGAGTATCAATAGCAATCTTCAAGAAGTCGAGAAAGTTCTTGAGCAGATAGAAACCGAGGCACACGTAAAATTTATGTACAGCCCGCAGTTGATTATGGCGAGCCGTAAAGTAAGTATTGTTGCCAACAAAGAAAAACTCTCTACGGTTTTGGCGGAATTACTGCAACCTCTAAAAATTAATTATGAAGTAGTTGGACGAAAAATATTGCTCAAAAGAGCCACGCCCAAAAGTTCCTCCGCCCTCGAAATCGAAGGAATGGCAGATTTTGATATTACGAGCGTTGAACAAAATATCAAAGGGAAAATCACAGATGCCGAAACAGGCGAAGCCATAGCAGGTGTAAGTATTGCCATCAAAGGCACTACTTTAGGAACAACTACCGACGGCAAAGGAAATTTTACCCTAACTGTTCCCAGTGAAAAATCGGTATTAATCATTAGTTCAGTAGGTTACGACCGTCAGGAAATTACGGTTGGTAATCGTTTTGTTATCAATATTACTTTAGTTGCCGATACCAAAAACCTCAACGAAGTAGTGGTAGTAGGTTATGGTACGCAAAAAGTAACGAATGTTTCGGGTGCGATTTCAACCGTAAAAGGAGCGGACATTGAAAAATTAAGACCTGTAAGACCAGAAGATGCTTTGCAAGGACGTGCTTCGGGCGTTACGGTGATTTCAAATGGTTCGCCCGGTTCAAAACCTACGGTGTTGATTCGTGGGATTCCTTCTTTTTCGGGAACAGACCCCGTGGTAATTATTGATGGAGTACCACAAACTTTGAACGATTTGAATTCCATCAATTCTGGCGATATTGAATCTATCAACGTGTTGAAAGATGCCGCTACTACGGCTATTTATGGTGTAAAAGGCGGTAATGGCGTAATTGTGGTAACAACCAAAAGCGGAGCGAAAAATCAAAAAGCGGAGATTTCGTACAGTAGCAATTATGGTGTACAACAAGTAATGAGAACCATCGGGGTGTTGAATGCCACCGAGTACGCTGCGATTTTGAACGAAGGAAGTACTGTTTCTGGTGGTGGAATTCTTTTTAAGGATTTATCAAAATTGGGCGTTGGTACAGACTGGCAGAAACAAGTATTCAAAGATGCTCCTTTGCAATCGCACAATGTATCGGTAAAAGGCGGTAGCGAAAATGTACAGTATTTTCTTTCGGGTGGATATTTGGGGCAAGACGGTATCGTAGGCGGAGGCGACCACTCCAATTTTAACCGTTTGAACTTTACCACAAACTTGGTTTTTAATATTGCTCCTAAATTAAAATTCCTTGCCAATACCAGTTATGTCAATATCAAAAGTGTAGGCGTGCAAGAAAACTCCTTTAATTCTATTATTGGTAGTGCCTTGAATTTCGACCCAACGGTTTCGGTGTTGAATACAGTACCCAATACCGTGGGAAAATACGGATTCAGTAATTTATTACTTTCTGAAATATTTAATCCTCTAACCAAATTAGAGAACAATTATAACCAGAGTAATGGCAATAAATTTTACGGAAAATTAGAGTTGCAATATGAAGTAATCAAAAACTTGACTTTGTTTTCTCGTTTTGGTTATACCAATTGGAACAATACTTTTAAATCATTTACGCCTTTGGTTTTTTACGGCCCACTCAACGTAGAAAATACAATGAATGCCGACGGCTCAACCGTTACCGACCGTCATAATAGCGTTTATGAATCGAAAAGAACAGACAATACTTTCACTTTTGAAAACTACGCTACTTATAATTTTAAAGTAAATGCTGTTCACAATTTTGAAACTGTGGCAGGTTTTTCACTGTCAAAAGTAGCAGGAGATGAAATTAATGGTTCTCGTCAGGATGTGCCATTTAATTCTTGGACTTTTGCAGACATTACTTCGGCTACGGGCATCAATTCGGCAACCAATACCAATGCCGTAAACATGGGAAATAGCCAATATTTTAGAAAGAATTTATCGTATTTTGGTCGAGTAAACTATGACTACAAAGACAAGTACTTGGTATCCTTTTCGGCTCGCCGTGATGGTTCTTATGCTTTCGGAATCGACAATAAATTTGCAAATTTCTATGCTGGTTCATTGGGTTGGGTGGTTTCAAATGAAGATTTCTACCATCTTGATTTTTTAAATTATTTGAAAATCAGAGGAAGTTATGGTTCAATTGGTAACGAAAATGTAAATCCACAATATGTAAGTATTATTTCGGGCGGCCCAAGTTATGCAGGCGATGCCAACAGTAATGGCTATACTTTCGGAAATAATTTCACGACTGGTTCTACGGTTGGGTCATATTCAAATACTACTTTGCGTTGGGAAAAACAGATACAATCAAACATTGGTTTTGATGTACGTTTTGGCAATAATCAATGGTCACTTTCTGCTGATTACTTCGATAAAACCGTTGATGGTTTATTATTTACGCCTTCTATTTCCTTGTACTTAGGTGTGGCTGCTGCTCCAACTGCTAATATTGGTTCAACCAAAAGTAGCGGTATCGACTTGAATTTGGGCTACAATACTACCATTGGAAAAGATTTGAAAGTGAATACCAATGTTACTTTCACGACTTCTAAAAATTTGGTTACCGCTACCAATTCAGACGGTACAGCGATTATTCCGGGTGGTTATTACTTCAACGGACAGTCGCAGTCGGCTACTCGTTTTCAGCAGGGTTTTGCTCCGGGGTATTTCTATGGTTTCAAAACAGCAGGTTTGTTTCAAAACGCACAAGAAATTGCTGAAGCTCCAAAACAAACGGGAGCAGTACCGGGCGATATTCGTTTCGTAGATGTGAATGGCGACGGACAAATTACAGATTTAGACAAAACTAATATTGGCAATCCGTTCCCAGATTTTACGATGGGTTGGAATTTGGGCTTGAGCTTCAAAAATCTTGATTTCAATATGTTTACTTATGCTTCGGTGGGTAATGATGTTTACCGTGCCTATGAAAGAAATGCGATTTACTCGAACAAAGCAAGGTCGGTTTTGGGTAGATGGACGGGCGAAGGCACAACCAACGATGCCAATAATCCTCGCTTTACTTTTGTAGATGCCAACAGCAATATTCGTGTTTCTGACCGCTACGTTGAAGATGGTTCTTTCGTGAAAATCAAGAATATACAAATTGGCTATACTTTGCCAAAATCGGTTTTCCGCAATAGCATTATCAGTAAAATTCGTCTGTACGCACAGGTAAAAAATGCTTTTACTTTCACGAAATATTCTGGCTACGACCCAGAAATTCCGGGTGGCGTTTTAGACACTGGTGTTGACCGTGGGGTATATCCACAAGCAAGAACTTGGTCGTTTGGTTTGGATGTGAAATTTTGAAATAGCCGTAAGCTATAAGCCTTTAGTTATGAGATTTGAGCTTTTTGTATTTGTAGTTTGAAAATAAAACATACTCATTGCTCAAGGCTTACAGCTCATAGCTCACCACTCAAAACTCACAGCCATAAGCTTTGAGTAAAGAAATTTTTGTAATAGTAGCTTTAATAGAAAATGCTCATAGCTCAAGGCTCACAGCTCATAGCCTAAAGCTTTCCAGCATTAAAAAATAATATCAATGAAAAACATAAAAAACATTCTCGGCTTTGTGCTATTGGCTTTGACTTTTGCCAGTTGTAGCGAATGGGTTGATTACAGCCCCAAAGATGATTATAAAGTAACCGACCAAGATTATTTGAAGTCGGAAGCAGATTACCAAAGTATGGCGGTAAGCGTTTATACGCCAATGCAATGGCTCAATCAAGTAGTTCCTATCGGCGACATCGCTTCTGATAATGCGGTGGCGGGTGGCGAAAATGCCTCTGATGTGCTTGATTTGCAGAATATTGACGATTTTACGCTGACGGCTCAAAACGGTACGTTGGCAGAAATCTGGAAAGCTTCTTATGAAGGCATCAACCGTGCCAACTATTTGTTTCAGTACAAAGATGCCAACCCAGCAGGCGAAGTAATTGCATTTTCGGGCAAAGACGCACTTTATGGAGAAATCGCTTTTCTAAGAGCTTATTACTATTTCAACTTGGTAAAAGTATTCGGAAATGTACCTTTATTTACTGAAAAAAAATTAGGGATTGCAGATTCAAAAACCTTGAAACAAGCCACAAAAGCAGAAGTATATGCCCAAATTGAAAAAGATTTAACGACAGCAATTGCTTCATTGACTACGGCAAATCCTAAGAATGGAAGAATCACAAAATATGCTGCTCAGGCACTTTTGGGCAAAGTGTATTTGTATCAAAACAAATTTGCTGAGGCTGTTCCTGTACTCAAAAGTGTTGTAGATGGGCCATTTTCTTTGGTAGCGAACTTTGGTGAAATTTTCTTGCAGTCTGGTGAAAATGGTGCTGAATCAGTTTTTGAAATTCAATATTCAAATGCTTCTCCTTATTACAACTGGGGCGGCGTTACGAGAGGACAAGGAAATTATGCAGTACAACAGTGCGGTATCAGAGGGCTGACAGGTTCGAGTCCTTATGCGGCTGGTTGGAGTACGAATTTGCCAACTCAAGATTTAGCCAAAGCTTACACCGATGGCGATAAAAGAAAAGATGTTACTTGTTTAGACATCGAGGCTTACAAAGCAGCAAACCCCAATTTTGGCATTACTTATCAAGTAGCTCCTTTTAAAAATACAGGTTTATACAACCAAAAATACTTGCCAAGAAAAGGCGAAAGTAGCGGACAAATAGAATTGAATTATTTGAATAATCAGCGAATCATTCGTTTGGCGGATGTTTATTTGATGTATGCCGAAGCTTTGAATAGAAAGGCAAGTCCTGATGATGCAACGGCTCAAATTTATTTGAATAAAGTACGTCAAAGAGCATTTGGCGACAATAATCATAACATTGCTGCCACAGGAAATACTTTGAAAGAAGCGATTTGGGCAGAACGTAGATTGGAGCTTGGCATGGAAGGCGACCGCTTTTTTGATTTAGTAAGAACAGGACAAGCCAGCAGTAAACTAAAAGGTTTTGTAGCAGGGAAAAACGAAGTGTTCCCGATTCCACAGACAGAAATTGATGTGTCTGGTTTAACGCAAAATGCTGGTTATTAAGTACAAAGCGAGTTTATTCGCTCAAAATCCCAAAAGAAATTCTTATGAAAACAATACATAAAATATTTTCAATCGTCGCTTGCTTGGCTGTTATGCTCGGCTGTAATGGCAAGATTTACGACGACATATCTTTTATAGAAAGTGCCTCAGCACCTGCCAAACTTTCGGCATTATTTGATATTACACAAGACAATACCGGTTTGGTAACTATCACGCCCAATGGCGAAGGCGTTGCTACTTTTGATATTTACTTTGGCGATGCCACTGCTACGCCCGTAACCGTAGAGTCGGGCGGAAGTATCAAGCATAAATATGCCGAAGGGGTTTATAATGTAAAAATTGTAGGCAAAAGTGTTACTGGAAAAACCAGTGAAGCTACACAGCAATTAACGGTTTCATTTAAAGGACCAGAAAATTTAGAAGTAACTACTACTATCGACCCAGCAAATCCATTGAAAGTAAATGTGACTGCAAAAGCTACCAACGAAACGGTTTTCAAAGTCTATTTTGGCGATGTAGATAAAGAAGTACCGCAGTCGTTTTTAGAAGGCGAAACTATTAGTCACGTTTATGCCACTGCGGGTAATTATACTATTAAAGTAGTAGCAGTAGGCGGAGGAATTGCCACGGCAGAAGTAAGCAAAACCATGGTACTCGTGAATCCAGTATTATTACCTTTAGATTTTGAAACAGCAGGACAAACTTATACTTTCAGCAATTTTGACGGTGGAAATGTAACGGTTGTGAGTAATCCAAAATCAGGAGGCATCAATACTTCTGCTAAAGTGGGTAAAATGGTTAAAAATGCAGGTCAGCCTTGGGGAGGTAGCTTAATTACTTTGGGCGGTTCGATGGATTTTTCAGTCAATAAAACCTTTACGATGAAAGTACTTTCTCCAAGAGTAGGAGCGAAAGTATTATTAAAAGTAGAAAATGCTTCAAACGGTGCATTGAATTTTGAAAAAGAAGTAGCCACTACCAAAGCTAACGAATGGGAAACTTTAACCTTCGATTATTCGGCAATTAATACCAGCAATACTTATCAAAATATCGTGTTGATTTTTGATTTAGGAACAATGGGCGATGGCTCAAATAACTTTACTTTCTATTTTGATGACATCAAATTGGGCAAAGTATCCGTGCTTTCGCAAATTAATTTACCTGTTACTTTTGATGAATCAGGCGTAAATTATACCGTAACGGATTTTGGAAATAACAGTACTATCGACGGAACAGACCCTACAAACAGTAGCAATAAAGTAAAAATAACCACCAAACCAGCAGGTGCTGAAACTTGGGCAGGAACGACAATTGGAACGCCAGACGGTTTTGCATCGGCAATAAAATTGACGGCTGCGAATCCTAAAATGAGTATCAAAGTATATTCGCCAGCGGCAGGTATTCCTATTAGATTAAAAATTGAAGACCGTGCCAATCCGAATATTTCGGTAGAAACAGAAGTACTGACTAAGTCTGCAAAAGCTTGGGAAGAATTGGTATTTGATTTTTCAAAACAAGCCACAGGAACAAGTGCTTTGAATTTAGCCAATACTTATCAAAAAGCCTCTATTTTCTTCGACTTCGGAACGGCAGGCAACGGCAAAGTATTTTATTGGGACGATGTACAATTGGCAACTGCAACAACCACCAACAATACTTTGGCACTTCCTTTAAGTTTTGAATCAGCAAGTTTGAAGTATGAATTTTTGAATTTTGATGGCGGAAGTGTTACAGTTATCGACAACCCGAAATTAAGTGGTATTAATACTTCTTCAAAAGTAGCTCAGATGGTGAAAAACGCAGGACAGCCTTGGGGAGGTTCATTCCTTACTTTAGATAATCCGATTGATTTTTCATCGAAAAAGACTTTTAAAATGAAAGTGTTTTCGCCAAGAGTAGGAGCGAAGGTATTATTGAAAGTAGAAAATCTTACAGACGGAGGTATCAGTTTTGAAAAAGAAGTTACTACTACAAAAGCCAACGCTTGGGAAGAACTGACTTTTGATTTCAGTGCTATCAATGCTGGTAAATCATATCAAAAAGTAGTCTTGATTTTTGATTTAGGCATTATGGGCGACGGTACTGCCAATTTCACTTATTTGTTTGATGATATTTCTCTTAATTAATTTTAATATTTGAAATCATGTATAAAAATATAACATCTCTTTTCTTTGTCTTTCTTGCAACCGCTATCGGCATTAGTGCTTGCAAACAGGCAGAATATTCATTTGGGGCATTGGTTGCTCCTTCCAACTTAACATTAGCAACATCGGTAGTTGGCGTAGATGCCAACAATCCAAACGGAAATGGTACAGGTAGTGTCATAGTTACGACAACCGCCAACAATGCTCTTACTTATAAAATAGATTTTGGCGACGGCAAAACAGAAGTTGTTCCTACGGGTTCAATTACTTATAAATATGCCAATCCCGGTACTTCTGAATATACCATTACTGTAAGTGCCATCGGTACGGGCGGTGAAGTTTCAACCATTAGTAAAAAAGTAAAAGTGTATGTAGCTTTTGAAATTCCTACGGATCTTATTACGCTATTGACTAATAATGCTTCAAAAGTTTGGGTGAACGACAAAGACGCTTTAGGGCATGTTGGCGTAGGCCCAGCAGACGCTTTTTCGCCTATTTGGTACGCTGCTGACCCTAATACTCGTCCAGCTTGTTTGTATGATGACGAAATTACTTTTGCTAAAGCAGGAAATGGCGTTACACTGACGGTGGATAATAAAGGTCAGTCTTCTTTCATTGCTGCGGCGATGGCTTATTACGGTTTGAGCGGAGCGGATGGCTGTTATGACATCAGCACGGCAGGGACAAAAAATCTTACTTTTATGAATGCCACTTCGGCTTCGACGGCACAAAATTCTACTCGTATTCAATTTTCAGTGCCGGGCAATGGTATCGTAAACTTTGCGACTGGCGGAAATACTTATGAGATTTTGTCGATTTCTGCTAATAGTATGACTTTGAGAAGTATCGGTGCAGACGGAAACGCTTGGTTTATGAAATTGAAACCAAAACAAGCCGAAGGCCCAACGACAGAGAAAAAATTGTTTTGGTCGGAAGAATTTGACAAAGATGGAACGCCAAACGCAGCCGTTTGGGGCTTCGACCTTGGTAATGGAGATAATGGTTGGGGTAATGCCGAAAAACAATATTATACCAATCGTCCTGAAAATGTAATTGTCAAAGACGGTGTATTGAAAATTACGGCACAAAAAGAAACCTACAACGGTTTTAATTATACTTCGAGCAGAATGTTGTCGATGAATAAATTCTCATTCACTTATGGCAGAGTAGATATTCGTGCCAAATTGCCTACGGGCGGAGGTACTTGGCCAGCTTTGTGGATGTTGGGAAGTAATATACAAACTGTGGGCTGGCCTGCTTGTGGCGAAATTGACATTATGGAACACAAAGGCAATGAGCCAAACAAAATTTATGGCACAATGCACCACCCGAACCATTCAGGCGGAAATGCTGATGGCGGTTCAACCATTATTAGCAATGCTTCTTCAGAATTCCATGTTTACTCAGTAGATTGGTCGGCAACGGCAATCAAAATGTATGTTGATGACAAACTTTATTACACATTCACCAACACCAGTAGTTTACCATTTAATAAAGATTTCTTTTTAATCTTGAACGTGGCCATGGGCGGTACTTTTGGCGGAGCAATAGACCCCAACTTTGTATCGTCGAGTATGGAAGTAGATTATATCAGGATTTATAAATAGTATTTTGGGTAGTTTTTGTAAACAGACAGGTTTTGATAAACCTGTCTGTTTTTTTATGGGCTTTTGACTGTAATCTGTTTTTAAGAAATAAATGATTACTTTTAGGAAATTGGACATAGCATGATTTGAATCAATATATTGCGAGAATGCTTCAATGAGTACTTAAATAGAAGTAAAACAAGAAAATAGATTTACCACAAACTTTAAATCAACTATGGAAACAACTACCAAACAGTCTAATTTTTTTAAAATCTTTCTTGTTGCTATTACTTGTATTTTGTCGGGTGGATTGATTGGAGCGATTACCAATATGATAAATGGTATTGTAAGTCCTTACTATTTTAAGGCAATTATGCACTGGAAATTTCCTGACATTTGGACAGCAAGTATTGCTCAAGGAATGTTTGAAGGGCTAATTTACGGGGTGATTTTTTCCTTGATTTTTACAACAGGTTTTGGGCTTATCACTAAAGGAGAGGCTTCATACAGATTTGCTTTAAGGCAAATCTTAAAAATTATATGCGTCATTTTCGTTTGTTGGTTAATAGGTGGATTTATGGGTATTTTTCTTGCCTTACTAAGTCCCGATTTTTTTATGGCTCACATTCCACTTGCTCCATCAGACAAGACTGAAATGCTGAGATTTGCTTGGGTCGGTGGCTCAATTAATGGCGGTATGATTGGCGGACTGTTAAGTGCTGTACTTGGTATTGTTGTTACAAAAAATAGTTGGAATAGTAGTGTAAGTTAAGTGTGTGATGATTATCAAATATCTAAAAACAATTTAAACTCAAATGAAGCAAGTCATACTTACATTTTTTCTGACTTTGAATATTCTTACTGCTATTGGTCAAGATATGACTAAAGAAGAACTCAAGGTTGTAAACGATTTTATTGATTGTATTAAAAATCATAAAACAGAAAAGTTAATTTCTAAAATCTCATTTCCGATAGTTAGAGAAACGCCAATTCCTCCTATCAAAAACAGACAGGAGTTTATAAGTAGGTATAAGGAGGTTTTTGATGATAATCTAACGAAAATTATTCTCAACTCTAATCCTTCAAAGGATTGGTCACCCGTGGGTTGGCGTGGTATAATGTTATTAAATGGCGATTTATGGTTAAGCTATGAAGGGAAACTGATTGCCATTAATTATCAATCAAAAGCAGAAGCTAAAATTAAGGAAGAGTTAATTAATCAAGACAAAAAACAACTTCATGAATCCATCAAAGATTTCAAAAGTCCTATTTATATTCTCCAAACATCAAAATTTCTGATAAGAATAGACGAAGTAAAAGATGGTATATATCGCTATGCTTCATGGAAATTAGGGAGCAAAATGAGTGATAAACCAGACCTTTTAATTCTAAAAGGTGAATTTATACCTGATGGAAGTGGTGGTAATCATAGTTATCAATTCAAGAATGGAAAATATACTTATGAATGTTATATAGAAGTCATGGGTAAAGAATATTCTACCGTAGCAGGGTTTTCAATTTTTAAGGAAGACAAACTAATTCTAACCCAAAAAGCAAAAATAATGAACAAGTAAAATAATAAAAATCCTTTTAACTATTTTAAAATGAGTTGATTATGATTAGAATGCAATGATATTACGTAATAAAATAATTATTGCTAAAAAATATCAAGTAAACTGCATTTACTAATTCATTAGTAGTTGATTTTCAGGTAAATATTTCCTCAACCAATTCCATTTTTTTGTACTTTTACTCATAGACCCAACTATGATAATACAAAAAATGCTATGGTACTCTATCAATTTGCTCCAAGTCCGAGTTTATGCGATTTTGTTCGTGTATATAGAATCGTTCATTTTGTATTTAAAGATATTACCAACATTCCTTACAAACCTTATCCGCCTAAGCCAGAGCATTGCTTGAGTTTTTATCCACGAGATACCGAAACGGTAGAATATGCTAATACTGGTACTAAAATCAACAACTTAAAAACGGTCTTGATTGGTCAGCAAAGTGAAGTAACCAATAGATTTGTGGGAAAAGACTTTTTAGTTTTTCAAGTAGTTTTCAGTCCGGGCGGATTGTATCGTTTAACAGGAATTCCTGCTCAAGAACTTAATAATTGTTATGTCGATGCCGAAACCATTTTTGGCAATTCACTAAAAGAAGTAAACGATAGACTAAGTGATGCCGCTGGATTCAACCAGATGATTCAAATAGTTGAGTCTTTTTTATGGAAACAAGTAAACAAAGGAATCAGAGATTTTCATCGTTTAGACCAAGTAAGTAATCTGATATTAAAGTCAGAAAAAACGTTAAATATAGAATGGCTCGCCAAAGAATCCTGCTTGAGTTTACGCCAGTATGAACGAAAATTTATAGAGCGAATGGGCATTTCACCCCGTTATTTTAGTAAAATTGCTCGCTTTGAAAACGCTTTTAGAATCAAAAATAAAGAGCCTCACTTAGACTGGCTTTCTATTGCCTTGCGTTGTGGCTACTATGATTACCAACACTTAGTAAAAGACTACAAAGCGTTTACCAATCAAACGCCCACGGGTTTTCACTTACTTGATAGTGCATCGCCTGAAAGAAAGTTTGGAGAATCAGACACTTATTAAAATGTCGTTTTTTTACCACTAAAAAATGGGCTGTTCGGCTGAGATTTGTATTGTAACATTAAACAATACAAACATGAAAAGAAAGCAATTTTTATTAACAACCGCTACGGCAATTCCTGCTCTCTTGGTAAATAATACCGTAAATGCACAGAAATCAGAGCGACCTAAAAAAGGTTTTGTGGTAAAAGCAAGCGAAAGTAGATTTGGCGAAAAAACATTGGTAGGAGGCAAAAGCCCAAATAATATCAAGGTTTCGCAGAAAGATACTGATAGTGATTTGACGGTTTTTGAATATATAGGCAATGAAAAAGGAGGCCCACCATTGCACGTTCACCCCAATCAAGACGAAATATTTTTTATCGTTGAAGGTACTTATCTTTTTCAAGTTGGCGAAGATAAACATACTTTAACCACTGGCGATACTATCTTTTTACCAAGAACCATTCCCCATACTTTTGCTCAGTTATCAGAAAAAGGGAAAATGTTTTTTCTTTTTCAGCCATCGGGTAAAATGGAAGATTTTTTCAGAGTACTCGGAAGTTTGACCGCCCCACCAACGCCCGAACAAGGAGCAAAAATATTTGCTGACCACGATATGAAAGTAGTAGGCCCGCCTTTGTCGTTTTAGTTGTTTTTAGCTGATACTCATAAACTCCCATTCAAGTAATTGCTTGAATGGGAGTTTTATTTCCAAACAATACAGCCTGCACAGAGTTAAAATCATAAAATATTAATCAAAACAATATGGTTCTTCGACTCATTCTGGGCGACCAACTCAATGAAAAACATACTTGGTTTCAAGAGGAAAAACATGATGTACTGTACGTCATGATGGAAATGCGACAAGAAACCGACTACGTTCGGCATCATATACAAAAGGTGTTGGGCTTTTTTACGGCTATGCGTCTTTTTGCCGAAAATCTTCAACAGCAAGGTTTTAAGCTAAAGTACTTATCCCTCAACGACGAGCAGAATAGCCAATCGCTTACCCAAAATTTAGCTTGGCTAATTGCCCAGCACGGCATTAGTCGTTTTGAATACCAACAGCCCGACGAGTATCGTCTTGACAAGCAATTACAGGAGTTTGCTGATAGCTTAGGTATTCCGACCAAAGTATATGACAGCGAACATTTTTTGAGTAGTAGAAATGAATTAGCCGATTTTTTCGAAGGTAAAAAGACTTTTCTGATGGAAAGTTTTTATCGCATGATGCGTAAAAAATACGGTATTTTGATGGATGGCAAAGAACCGCTTACGGGACAATGGAATTATGATGCAGATAATCGTAAAAAACTTCCTAAAAATCACCGTCCTGTTGAGCCACTTTTGTTCGATAGAGATGTGTCGGATATTGAAGTACTTTTACAAAAGCAAGGTATTCAAACCATTGGTTCGGTGGATGCCAAACATTTTTTTTGGCCAGTTACCCGAAGTGAATCTTTGCAATTACTTCATTTTTTTGTAGAACATTGCTTGCCCAATTTTGGCACTTACGAAGATGCGATGGCGATGCAATACTGGTCGGTATATCATGCCCGTTTGTCTTTTTCGATGAATCTTAAATTACTTTCGCCTTTAGAAATTGTAGAAACGGCAGTAGCTCATTGGCAAGCAAACCAAGACAGCATCAGCATTGCCCAAATTGAAGGTTTTGTACGACAAATTATTGGTTGGCGAGAATATATGCGAGGCATTTATTGGCATCAAATGCCAGCTTTTCAACAGTTGAATTTCTTTGAACATCAAAACTCACTACCTTCTTTTTTCTGGACAGGCAAAACAAAAATGAATTGTCTCAAACATTGTATTGGGCAATCATTGAATATGGCTTATGCCCATCACATTCAGCGATTGATGGTAATAGGAAATTTTTGTTTACTGGCAGGCATCAATCCCGATGAAGTGGACGAATGGTATTTGGGCATTTATATTGATGCGATTGAGTGGGTAGAAATCACCAATACTCGTGGCATGAGCCAATATGCCGATGGTGGAATTGTAGGCTCAAAACCTTATACTGCTTCGGCAAATTATATTGATAAAATGAGTGATTATTGTAGCTCTTGTTTTTATGACAACAAACAAAAAACAGGAGCAAAGGCTTGTCCTTTCAATTCACTTTATTGGCATTTTTACGAACGCAACCGAAGTAAACTTCAACGAAATCCACGCATTGGCATGGCTTACGTAACGCTTGATAAAATGCCAGCACAACAAAAAAAGGAACTTTTACAACAAGCTGAAATGTATTTGAGTCGATTGGAGGATTTATAAAAAATTAGAAGAAAAACTATGGCAATACGGAGGCAAAACGAACGTTGATAAATGAGTAAATTTTAAACATAATAGCTCTATGAAATACACACTCTTTGCCCTTGCCATGTTTGTCTCCTTTGTGTCGAATGCACAAGTTATTTTCGACAGTAAACCTGTTTCAAACAAAAATTGGTCGGAATTTCTTCAATTCACACAAAACGACCCCACATTTGTACAGCAGCACAAAATTTCATTACTTCCCGATAATTGGAAAGCTGTAAAAACCTCTGATGCTGAGAAAGCAGTTTATGGGGTTAGTTTTCAGCAAGCACAGGCTTATTGTGAATGGCGTAGTGTTGTGAGTACTTATTTACAAAATCACTCAAAACCCAATAGCTACAAAGCCATGAAAGCGGCGAATGCTTTAGCAAAACAATCCATTGAGTACCGTCTTCCTACTGAAAAAGAATTTGAAAAGTTATCAGCCAGTAAACCTTTTCAAGGAGGAGGTTTTATTTGTGCCAAAGTGATAAAGAAAATAGCCTAATTAATACATATTTCAGATATAAAAATCCATCAAAAAACGGTCAGAAATTTAAGTTTTTGACCGCTTTTTTATTAATAAGTATTTTGCAAAAACATAATAATTGTTTAGCTTAAACACAATTTCATAAATAAGAACTACCATGAAAATAACTACGAAACACTTTTTAGCCTTAGCACTTATTGTTAGTATTATTGCCTGTGGAAAGCCTAATGTCAAAGACTATACCATCTCTAACACAATAGTTGATGACAATTATACACCAATTTATACAGCTAAACAGCTTACAGACAGACTAAAATCATCTGATGAAGATTCTTTATCTGATGGATTTGACCAGTTTTTTAGTGATTGGAACAAAGAAATTGAGCCAAACTCTTTAGATTTTATTTTCCAAAATGATACAATCAATAATGTATTCAATGTTTATAAAGCCCTTTATAAACCACTTGATTTACTGAAGTTAGGAGATTGGGAATGGGGAAATGAGCTTAATTCAAAATGTAAATTTGTAGCAGTTCAAAACAAAATATACTACGCTGTACTTATCACTGAAAGTTTAGAGGATACAGATATGAATTTCGCAAAGCGGGATTCAATAATTAATTTTCGCCCTCCTATTGATTTGGACAAGAGTAAAGTTCTGTACTTAACAGACGAGTACGATAAAGCTTTGAACGATTTTTTAGGGTCAGAATCTACTGAACTTGGTGAGAGAAATCTTATGAATCCCTCAATGCCTAAAGGTAATAGTGAAAAGAGGTATGAAAAAATACGCTCTTTCATCCCGGTACTTCATGGACATTGGGGTGGGTATTGGCATCTTGATACGCACCCAAGTGTAGGAAATATAGTATTTAACAATACCATGACTAAAGCAAAAGTTGAATTTAGAGTTGGCTATCAAGGAGGGGAGGCAACACTTGAGAAAAAGGGGAAAGAATGGCTTATTAAAGAAAGTAGAGCTACTTGGATTGAGTAGATTTCTGCTCTTTGCCCTTGTTGGCGTTTTTCATATATTAGAGAGAAACTAACGAGGGCTAAAAGTTCCGTTAGGAACAAAATCTTGGTAGCAGAAGAATATTGTTTGTTTATTCCCAGCCCCATCGGGGCGACATATTTCGCCCCGATGGGGCTGGAGAGGGGGATACAAGATTATGCTACCGATATACCGTTCCTAACGGAACTAACCGTCCTCGTTAAAGTTATCTCCAACGTGGGTAAAATATTGGTAGCAAATTGAAATAAATAATTTTGTCAAAAAATACCTCTGGCTTTTCCGCCCTCGTTGGAGTTATCTCCAACGAGACGTGCGTCAGCAACTCGCCAATTAACTATCCTCAAGATAATGAGTTAAGAATCCAAAATCATCAATATTCATTTCATAGAAACGATAAGATGAGAACCAATACTTATCAGGACTACTTGCCAGTAGCCACTTTCCTTTTAATGGATTAGCATGAATATAGGATAGCTTTTGTTCAATGACTTTTCTTGAGTATAAGTCTATACTCAATGGATTCCTTTCCCAAAACTGGTATTGTCGGTCTATTAGATTTACTTCAAAATGGGATAAAACAGCAGGATGATTCTTTATTAAATCAAATTTGATTTGTTGAGCTGTGTATTTCAAAAAATCTCGTTGTACATCTTTTAATAAATAGTTTTCATTGATTTTCCAGACTATGTGAATATGATTTGGCATAACCACAAAGCCATATACTTTTACTCGCTTATTTTCAACCAAGAATTTCAAACTATCAATAATAATTTGCTTATACTTATCAGGTTTGAGTAAAGGCTTCCACCATAAAATTGTGGCTGTAAAAAACTGTATATAGTGATGATTCATAGGATTAAGTTTGTAGTATTAAAATTTGATTTGTTGCTGATACTTGTCTCGTTGGATAAAATTTTAACGAGGGGAAGGTTGGTTTGTTGCTGACGCTCGTCTCGTTGGAGATAACTCCAACGAGGGCAAAAAATAGTTAAAATATTTCATAAAATTAGCTGAAGGAATGAGGGTTGAAGTCATAGTTTTTGGGAATTTACAAAATTGATTTAATCTTTATCAAAAAAAATATACTTTCAACGCAAGTTTTTTCGCAACGATAACATCTAAAGAACGAATGATTCAATTGCCCTAAATGAAAGAAACAGAACTGTTTGAAAGGTTAAAAAATGCCGATGAGTTGGCCTTTCGTTATTTAGTAGAAAAGTATCAAGACAAAGTATTCAATACTTGTCTGGGTTTTCTGCGGAATACCGAAGAAGCCGAAGATATTACTCAGGAGGTTTTTATAGAAATATATCAATCCATTGCCTCATTTAGGGCTGAGGCAAAAGTGGGTACTTATTTGTATAGAATCGCTGTGAATAAATCTTTGGATTTCCTCAGAAAGCAAAAGCGACAAAAGCGTTTTGGTTTTTTACTTTCTATTTTTGGCATGGAAGAACAAATTCATTCGCCTGCGGCAACGGTTTTTGAACATCCCGGCGTTTTATTAGAAAATAAAGAACGTGCTTCTTTGCTTTTTGAAAAAATGGAAGAATTGCCTGAACGACAAAGAGTAGCTTTTACTTTACACAAAGTGGATGGTCTGAGTTATCAGGAAATTGCCGAAGTAATGGAACTGAGTGTTTCATCGGTTGAATCATTGATTTTTAGAGCAAAACAAAATTTACAAAAGAAATTAAGAAGTTATTATGAAAAATATTGAAGACGAAATCCGAAAAACAATGGATAGCTTAGACGGACTCAGAGAAGTACCAGCTAATCCATTTTTATTTGCTAAAATCAAAAATAGAATAGCCCAACAAAATGAAAATTCGATAACTACCGAAGTTTGGCAATGGACTTGGGCAAAGGTGGCTACCTGTATGCTAATTGTTGGTTTAAATATTTTCACTATTTCAAAAATGTTTTTTAAAGATGATTCAACAAGTACTTTGAGTATGGAAGAATTTGGCGTATCTGTGGGTATTATGCCTACACAAAATGTATATTAAGCATGAAAAAATATGGATGGATTATCGGTATTCTGGCAGTGATGAATATCGTTTTATTAGGAATTGTCTGGTTTGGTAAACCACCGCATTCGGGCGGACAAGAACTAACAAAGTTCGTAGAACAAAACTTAAAGTTTACAGCAGAGCAAAGTAAACAATATGACGTTTTGATAGGTGAACATCGGAAGCGTATTCAGGAAATTAACGAGCAAACTAAAGAGGCTAAACAAGCTTTTTTTCAGTTAATTGCCGTACCTGCCGACACAGCAAAGGAAAAAGCTTTGACTGAACAATTGGCTAAATTGGCGATAGAAAAAGAAATGGTAACACTCAATCATTTTAGAAAAGTACGCAATAGCATTTGTACAGCCGAACAAAAAGTATTGTTAGATAAATTGATTGACCAAGTATTAGAAAGAATGTCACCACAAAATCATCCTCCAAGACCACTACAAGGCATAGGCGGAGACCCACAAGCACCACCACCGCCACCACGGTTTTAAAATGATTTTGTATTATCCTTTTTTAAGCTTTAGTAAGCATATACAGATGTGATAATTTCTAATTTTTTGAAATGAAAGCAAAATAATTAGAAATTATCACATTTTTTTATATGTTTGTATTAGCTAAGTATTTAGTAAGCAACTGATTATCAACACCAATAATACAAGGCTACCTATTTTAGAAAAGCTTATTATAATCTATTTTAAATTCATAAATCTACAGTAACATGAGTAATTCAAACAAAATTTCTGCCGTTTTGCCTGAAGCAGATAAAACCGCAGCCCTCGCTTTACTTGATGAAGTAAAAAGCAAAATGCCTTTTTTGATTAGCCTGTCTGACGCTGAAAGACCCAAACGAAAAATGGGGCCTAAGAGTATCGATTACGTAAACTGTTGTTTGGAATCGGCAAAACAGTATCCAACTAAGCTTACACTCGAATTTGATACCCCTGAATTTGTAAAAGATGTTGATTTAATTAATCAACTATGGACAATCAGAATTAAACTTGCTGATTTATTAAATAGAGTAGATGATACTATGGAAGCTGCCAGTGGAGACGCCATGAAAGCGGCAGATGATGTATATAGATTGTTGAAAGCCGCTGAAAAAATGGATGGTTCGGTAACGGAAGTATTAAAGAGAATAGCACAATTTTATGCTGGACAATCAAAACCAAGAGGGAAAAAGCCTAAACCTTGATTGAATTAGAGACTTAACAAAGACCGAGCTATCAAACAAAGCAATTGTTTGATAGCTCATTTTATATAGTTCAAGACCATTCTAAATAGACCTAAAGAGCAAAATAATTGTTTTATAGTTTATCCAAAATGGTCTTATAGAATAGTAAAAAAGCATTAAAGTTTACCCAAAGCGGTCTTATAAAATGGTAAAAAAGCATTATAGTTTACTCAAAGTGGTCTTATAGAATGGTAAGAAGGCATTATAGTTTACTCAAAGCGGTCTTATAGAATAGTAAGAAGGCATTAAAGTTTACCTAAAGCGGTCTTATAGAATAGTAAGAAAATATTATAGTTTATTCAAAGTGGTCTTATAGAGAATTTGAAAAGTATTAGAGTTCGTTAATTGGTTTTAAGGTATTGCAAAAGATTATTTCTACACAAAATCTAAACAATTATAAGAAAATTAAATAAAGTCAGCTTAATTAAAAAGCTTGACAAAGACCCCAAAATACAAATATTAGAGGGCAATATCAATTAGTTAAAGAGGGTGTTTTCTGGCAACTATTAAAGCTATTAAGACCAGTAATAGACAAACCTTTGATTATTAAGTTTTTAAGACAAAGTCTTTTAGAATATACCATAATTTAAAGACGATAAAAATGTATATGCACATCATAAATAAGGTTTTGACTAAATAAATAGTCATTTATGTAAATTTGATTTTTATAAATAAATATTTAGTTTTAATGCAATAAAATTAAATATTATAAACACTAAACGGGTTCTGATACATGCTATATAACCGTCATAAGGTATTTACAGACATCGGATTATGGCGGTTATACACTCGTTACGCCTCATTATAAAATGACACGACAACTAACAATCATATTGACCTTTTTACTTGTTACTTGCGGACAAAATTCGCAATCTGCTGATAGTAATTTGACTGAAAGCAATACAACATATAGTGACAGTTTGCAGACTTTTTCCATTACAAAAGCAACGGCAGACGACTTTAATAAAGCAAAAAGGTCATTCGTAGATAAAACGCTATACGACACGACAACTTTTAGAAAAGTAAACAGAGAAATCAAATTACCAGTTGACGAAAAGTGGAAGCCATTTGTAACATTTAGAGACACTTTGTTAAACACAGATGACTCTGAAGTTAGGGAATATAATTACGTTGGACAATTTGAAAAAATAGGGTTTTATATTGTTGGTGGCAGTTTTTGGGAACACTCTGAATATTATCTTATAGACAAAAGAACAGGAAGACAAACGGTAACTTGGAGTTCGCCAACAATTTCACCGACAGACAAGTTTATAGCCAATTTATCTATGACTTATGGACTTGAAGGAGTTCCAAATGGCATTCAAGTTTGGCGTATTGACAGAAACCCAAATAATCAAGTAGAACCGATTTCTTTATCAAAGCATATTGAACTTGACCAGCAAATTTGGGTACCAGAGGACTTTGTTTGGGAAACGGACAATTCTATAATCTTAAAAGTTGCTGCTGTTGACAAGTATATGAATAAAAGGGGGCAACCCAATCCAAGTGACTTCTATTATTTAAGACTGAAAATTCAATGACGATAGAAAAAATAACGAGGCATAACATGGGTTTTGCGTCATGCGGGCAGATGTGCAAACTTGAAGCTTTGTGCTTCTGATGAACTTTAATAATAAATTGGGCATTTGTGTTATTGCCGTTGTCAGTGTCTCCACTGACAATTTAGCTTTAGGAACAAATCAACTGCTCTTAGGTTCTCCTAAGACCCAAAAACAATAAAGAGCATAACGCTCAAATACGTTTTGAGGTGTATAATACCATTGGCTAATCTAAAATATACTTGTATTTAGTATTAAGCATAAAAGACCATTAGCAAATAATAAATTACGATTAACATAATGAAGAATATCTTTTGGGCAGGATTTAGTGATGATGAAAGACATATTGCCATTAATAAAATTCAGAATACAGTTTCGAAATACGGAGACATTGTTGACTTCCATCTTTTTTCAGATATTTCTTTAAGTATGGCAATTGAAATTGAAGAATTAAAAATTGACAAATTGTATAAAGAATTGAGTAAAGTAATAGGTCTTGAGCAAGCTGAGTATATGAATTCAACTTCTACAAAGGAAAGAAAGCTCTATTTGAATATTACCTTTGCAAAAGGAACAGGAAATCTTAAAATTGAAGTACCCACTATACCGGGCTGAGAGAAAAAAAATGGAAAAGTAGCCAATCACACGTCAGTCTGTAATTTAATCAGACTTATTAAAATCTCAAAACATACTGCTTAGTGAAACACTACGACAAGTAGGGGTGATTGGTTTATCCTCCGCTTATACTTTTTTATAATTGGCTATTATTTTAATAAATTTGAATATTCATGTTGATAAACCTTATTTGCCCAAAAACTGACATGTTTTTGGGCATTTTAACATTATTATATATTATAGTTTATGGCAGATTTGATATTTAGAATAGCCAATCAATCGGACTTAGCAGTAATTGTTGCTATTTATAATTCTACGGTTGCTTCAAGGATGGTCACAGCCGATACCGAAGTAGTTTCGGTGGAAAGCAGACAAAAATGGTTTGATGAACACAATGCTACCAATCGCCCGCTTTGGGTAATAGAAGATACCGCAAAAAATATCATTGGCTGGGTAAGTTTTCAATCATTCTATGGTCGTCCTGCCTATGATGCTACCGTAGAAATAAGTATTTACTTAGACCCAACGCAAAGAGGAAAAGGATTGGGAAAGCAAATTCTTCAATACTCTTTGGACGAAGCACCCAATTTTGGAGTAAAGACTATCCTTGGTTTTATTTTTTCACATAATGAACCGAGCTTGAAACTCTTCAAATATTTCGGGTTTGAAGAGTGGGCAAATTTACCTAACATAGCTTTACTTGATGGACAAGAATGTGGACTAAAAATTTTAGGTAAGCGAATAGCTTAAGTATGAGTGCTGAATTGCGAGTGTCGAGTTGTGAATTAAAATACTGAATTTTAGATTGTTATAGTATTTATTTTAAAGTCCAATTTAATTTTGCACGATTACTTAATTAAAAGGTAAAAGTATTTTTCTGGATAAAGAGAGAGTATTGTAATTAAGAATTAAGTAGCTTGCAATAGAGAAAATTGAAAGTTAAAACATCGTCAATGTTTCAATTAAACAACCAAAATCATTTATTTTCAATGTTACACAGAGTATTATTCATTGTATTTTCAGTTGGCTCACTTTTGCTGACGCTTGTAGAACATAGTTTCGGACAACAAAATGGTGATATAAAAATTGAGTCGATTCCGCATTTATTGAAATGGGAAAATAAGCCCAAAGAATTTTTTATGGATAAATCTGGACTGACGATTGTTGCGGGTGAAAAAACGGATATGTTCAGAGACCCCAACGTTACCTATAATACAGATAATGCCCCTAAATTACTTTTTAGTGCCGACCCAGATTTTGTCCTTATTGCTTCTATTGAACATAGTTTTGCTAATAAATGGGATGGAGGAGCAATTGTTTTGAAACAAGACAGTCGTAACTGGGTGAAATTTTGCTTTGAACGAGATTATACAGGAGCAAGAAGAGTCGTGAGCGTAGTTACCAAAAATATTTCTGATGACTGTAATTCTGTTGAAATCAACAGTAATAAAGTATTTTACAAAGTAGCAAAAGCTGGCAACGTAATCACACTCTACTACTCATTGAATGGTAAAAAATGGTTTTTAGTTAGACATTTTCAATTTGATACTACCAAAAATCTACAAGTAGGCTTTTTGGCTCAGTCGCCCACCGGTAAAATGTGTAAGGTGAAATTTGAGCATATCAGTTATGCCAAAAAGAAAATAAAAGACCCTTATCTTGGAGAATAGCGTATTGATTTTTTTTGAAAGATTAAGATTGTTACTTATTATTTGTAAATTCTCGGCTCTTGGTAAGTTCGCTAAAATGTGAAATCGCCCATTATATTGACTTAAAATATAATGGGCGATTTACTTTATGGTATCACTACAAAATCAAAATCTCAGCCCTTTTTAAGGGGTTTTTGTTTGATATAACTTTATTGTTTTAGTGAAATTTTCTTTCTGAATCATCAAGAAATATTCTCCGCTTGCTTGTTCAGAAAGATTGAATACTTCTGAATGTTTGCCTATTACTTTGATACTTTTCTTGACAATTACTTTCCCAAATAAATCATAGATAGTGAGTTCGGTTGCTTTATTGTCAGTTGAAGTAAATTCAACGGTAAAGTTTCCATCATTAGGATTAGGGAATACCTTCACAGCCCAATTATCTACAATACTCTTAGGTTCATTACTTGTAACCAGATTGACCACGATGGCATCTGAAACCGTTGTGCATTCAAGATTATTAACATTACTCACCGAAACCGTGTAAACACCCGCTTGTGTGGCTTTATACACATTACTATTTGCCCCTTCAATGGCTTTATTGTCTTTATTCCATTGATAATTTCTGAGGATAGTATCTTTGGCAACGGTAAAAATCACTTCTGCATTAGGTAATAAGTCGGTTGAGCCACTTTTGGAAATGGTTACTTTGGGTAGTTTGATTTCCGAGATTAAATGAATCCCCGAAGTATCTACACATCCTTTGGCATCTTTAGTAATAACAGAATAAGCTCCTCCTTTCAAAACGGTAATGCTATTTGTTTTATCAGCTATGGCTGTGCCATCTTTTTCCCATTCGTAAGTATAAGGAGCTTGCCCACCTTTAACAGCGGTACTTAGTATTTTAGAACTACCTTCACACAAGCTTTTATCGCCTGAGATGTTGATTATTGGTAATGAATTTTCAGTAATACTGTAAGGCGTTAACGTAGCAGTACAACCTTTATCATTCTTTAATACTACTGAATATAGTCCAGCTTTATTGACCAATAAGGTTTTAGAATTACTGCCAATTGCCTTTATTCCCTCAAACCATTGAAAACTGGTAGCATCGGTATTATTGACAGAAATTGAAGTAGATTGTCCAGTACAAAAATTATTTATTCCTGAAATATTACTTGTGTACAAATTAGAAATCGTTATTTCTATGGAGTCTTTAGAAATAGCTTGAAGAGAATTGACACTTATTTTTAACCAATATTTTCCACTTGGTAAATTATTACTTGGTGCAAAAGAAATAGATGTCCCTTTCTTGGTAGTTACAAAGCTATACTTAGCCTGTGACGAAGATAATGTGGCATTTAATTGAACATTAGCATCAAGTGAGCCTACAATTTTAGGTGATATTTTGATGGTATCGCCCAAACAAATTTCGTTTGTCTCTACTTTATTAGTGAATAAATTTGGTCGAACCGACATTGTTAATGTTGTCTCTTCACCAGTACAACCATTATCATAACAGCGTGCGATATAGGTAGTATTGCTTTTAGGCGAAACTTCTAATTTATTATTTCCTGAAATCAATTTATTAGTAATTTGTTCTTCAGTATTTTTCCAATTCCAAACTACATTGCTGCAACCTTTAGCCTCAAGACTAAGCGTTTTGCCATAGTCTATGATAGTACCACTGTTGCTTAAAAGCTCAGGTTTGGTAACCAAAGCACATGGGTCAACAAGCATTACACCACCGGGGTTAATAAACCAGATTCTACCTAAATCATCTATTTGCATATCATTTGAAGAATGAGATGGATATAAAGTTACCAGTTCCCAAATATTGTTCTTTAATCTAATTAATTTACCTGCACCTTCGAAGCTTGAGTTTACATAGGGGATATTATTTTTATCAAAACTTATATTCTCTATATATCCAAAAGGAAAATCATTTTGGGTATATTTTATCCATTGTTTTCCATCATACTTCACTAATTCACTTTCAGTATAAATCCAGAAGTTGCCTTTTTTGTCTAATTTTATTCCACCAAAAGGAGATGATGGAATTTCTTGATTTGTGGTATTATCAAACTGTACAACTTCTTTTGTTTTGATATTGTAGCGTTTTATAATTAGCCTATTATTTTCGCCATCAAAGGCTTTAAACCATATAAAAGACTTATCTGCTATCATGTATGTGTAACCAGTAGCTTTACCGTTAATTTCAAAGGTATAGAAAACTTTTGCAGTGTTATTTTCAACTTTAGCTACACGAAGTCCATCACCTACAAACTGGTTGATTGGATCAAATAAAGAAGGACCGAAAAAATCCTGACCAGCTTCAAATTCCTGAGATGATAATAGTTTCATTGTCCCTTTTTCAAAATTGTTTAGGGTGTAGATATCAGCAGGAAACCCACCTATATAATTAATATTCTTTGCAATTCTATTGATTGCCCAAAAATTGCCCAACGAATCCAATCCCGTACCCATAAATACGTTTCCGATTTTTCCATTTGTATTTTCACGATTATAAACCTTAGTAGAAAAATCATTAATATTTACTTTTACTATGCCTTTTTCACTTGTTCTATAAAGATCATTCCCCGAAAAATGTAATGTAGAATAATCTTTACCAAAGTTTGGGATATTTTCTTCATTAATAAATTTCCATAGAGTTTTAGCTTGTTCAGGATCAGTTCTGATATTCGTTATCGTTGTACTCATCAATCCAGCTGGAATGTCATTTAATTTGTCATATTCAGGATTAATCGTTTCAAATTTTAAGTAGTATATTTTATTAGGGGATAATTTGTCAATATTTATTGTTTCAAAAGCAAAGTATTCATCCGATGGATTTTTGATTTTTTCTAAAACAGGATTGCTGTAATCCTCATTTTCAGAAACAGTAAGTTTAAATTGATAGTTATTGTCTAAGGTGTAAAAATTTAAAGGAAATGATGTAGGCAATGTATAGCCCCTATAGAAAAACGCCAATTGAGTTGGATAGTCAGTCAAAAATACTCTCCTTCCTTCCGACCAAGTACTTTTTGTATTATTATTGACTGCCCTTACTTTCCAAAAAATAGATTTTCTTTCAGTATCAAAAATATTATGGTCAATTAAAAAATAATTATCTGATGTTGAAAATACTCTGGTAGTTATTGTAAAATAGTCGCGTCCCCAACTCATATTATCATGACTTGTTACACTAATTTCATAGCTTGTTGCACCTTCTACGGGTTCAAAATCAACACGGAAATTGGGGTCAGTATTTGCAAAAGAAGCATTATTTTTTGGGCTTTTAATCAAAGGAGAAGCCAGCGTACTATTTTGAATTGAGAAAGCCACGGTATTTGACCATCCAGATGTTCCGAGTCTATTTACAGCTTTAACTCTGATATAATAAGTTGTTCCTTTTTGTCTTTTTTGAAGAGCAATGCTATTAATATCAGATGTACCAGAAGTAATGATGTTTGAAAAATTACTGGACTCAGAAATCTCATAAAGATAGCTTTCCGCTGAAATAATAGGAGCAAAAGTGAAATAATTATCAACAGTTTTAATGCTTTGAACAAGCTTAATAGACGATAAAGATTCAATCTTGGTTAAATTATTTTCAGCATAGTGCTGCATTAATGCTCTACAAAGTGGATGAAAAGTGGGTTTAAGTCCACAATAACTCATAATTGTACCTTTCACTAATTCCAATGCACCTGTATAACAATTACCCTCAGAAGGATAACAATAGTCAATGACTCCTCCGGGCCAATTACAATTTTGGGTATGTGGTGAACCGAAGTTATGCCCCAACTCATGTGCTAATGTATAGGTCTTACCCCAAGGAGAGACATTAATTTTTTCAGCAGCCACACCATCTGCACCATAAATTTGTTTGGTAGGAAGATATATAGCTTTATCAAAGCTTATATTTTTTAAAGAACCTTCATTAGTTTGTTGATTTAATATCTCAAGGAGACCAAAAATGTTTTCCATTCCTTTGTAAGGGTCGGTATTGGTATCTTTATGAATATTAATATAAGTAACAACCAATTGGGTATTAATCTCAGTTTCGTATATTTTAGAAACTCTCTCTACCATTCTGTATATCTCTTGTTTGATATAACTGGTATCTTTTTCAAAATGTAAGTACGTCTCCGAATCTATATCTACTGCAATTCGGCAAACATACAATCCATCGGCAGATTTTCGTGCTTGTTGTTGTTTAAGCCAAGTAGGTGCCATTTGCATTGCTTTGATAGTGCTTTCGGGTAAAACGCTTTCGTTTACACCGCAATTGACGGACTGTTTTTGTGCAAAACTGATTTGGGTTAGTCCAAGTAAAACTAAAAGGAGAAGTTTTTTCATAGGAGTGTTTTATGATTTTGGGGATGTATTTTTTTTGATACTAAATTAACCTTTGATAAGATGAATGACAATTTTATGAAGAAGACATTTATAATAATTTTAAAGCCTAATAGTTCCTACTACTAACCCAATTCCAAAGGTTAGTAGCAAGAACGTAGAGATTCTATTGGTAGATTATTTTAAGCTTATTTTACTTTTTCCTCAGCTTTAAAGTTTCCTTAAACGATTCTTTCTGAATCATCAAGAAATATTCTCCGCTTGCTTGTTCAGAAAGATTGAATACTTCTGAATGTTTGCCTATTACTTTGATGCTTTTCTTCACAATTACTTTCCCAAATAAATCATAGATAGTGAGTTCGGTCGCTTTATTGTCAGTTGAAGTAAATTCAACGGTAAAGTTGCCATCATTAGGGTTAGGGAATACCTTCACAGCCAAATTATCTACAATACTTTTAGGTTCATTACTTGTAACCAGATTAACCACGATGGCATCTGAAACCGTTGTACATTCAAGATTATTGATATTACTTACCGAAACCGTGTAAACACCCGCTTGTGTGGCTTTATATACATTACTATTTGCCCCTTCAATGGCTTTATTGTCTTTGTTCCATTGATAATTTCTGAGTACAGTATCTTTGGCAACGGTAAAAATTACTTCTGCATTAGGTAATAAGTCGGTTGAGCCTTCTTTACTTAATTTTATAACAGGATATTCGTATTGATTAATTTGTATGAAATTCATCATACTTTTACAACCTGTGGAGTCTATGATGGTAACATTATAAAGACCTCCCATCGCAATCGTTATAGTACTTTCTTTGGTGTTGGCTGGTAAATTATTTCCTCCCCATTCGTATTGATAGGGTGAAGTTCCTTCACTAACAATAGCTTTTAGGATGGCTTTTTGCCCTGTACAAATACTTTTAGGAGCTTCTATTTTTACCATTGGTGTTTTACTGATACTTACCACAAATGGTTTTGAAGTACCAGAACATTGATTTTTATCTATCGCCTTTGCTGTATAAATACCTGCATCACCAACACCCATAGAACTGAAATTACTACCTTTGATTGATTTTCCTCCAATTTCCCATTGATATTCAACGATTTCATTCTCAGCGATAGCTGTTGCTTTTAGGTCTATATACTGAGTTTCACAAATATTATTGGGTCCTGTGATTTCAACTTTGGGTAGGGTATTTAGGGTAATTTCAATGGAATCTTTAGATACAATTCCGAAGCTTGTATTTTTTAATTTTAACCAATAATTTCCAGAAGGCATGGTAGCAGTTGGTTTGAAAATAAAAGTCTTGTTCTGATTAGTCAAATTGAAAGGATAAATATTTTTCGAGACAGATGAAGTCAATGTGGCTGAGTATGTATCGCTGTCGCTACCACCTTGAATTAATGGATTAATGCTAAGGGAATCGTTCAAACATACTGCCGTTTTATTTATTTTATTCACATAAAGATTAGGAATTACACGTAGGTCATAAGATGCTTCGGGACTGGCACATCCGTCGTCATAGCAACTCGCATAATAAGTAGTACTACTTTTGGGCGAAACCTTTAGCTGAGTATTTCCAGTAATCAGTTTATTGAGTACTTGTTCTTCTGCATTTTTCCAGTTCCAAACAACATTGCTACATCCTTTTGCCTCTAAACTCGTCGTTTCTCCATATTGAATATTTTTTGTCCTACTGCTTATTAATGGTTTCGATATTTCCTTGCATGGGTCAAAACGGAGTAATATATCAGTATGATTTATCCATATTTTCCCTAAATTATCAATAATGAATTGATGAGAATAAAGAGTGGGTAGTTTTATTAACTCTTGTAAGGCATTGTTTTTTAATCTAAATAATTTATTTACTCCAGTAAAGTATTCTCTATTAATGGCATAGAGATTATTCTGTGAGTCAAAGTTAAAATTTGAAATATATCCAGACCAAGGATTTTCTAAAGAATAGGTTGTCCAATTATTTCCATCAAACTTGCTAATCCCTTCTCTATGCGATGCCCACAAATTTCCTTGATTATCTATTTTATAAAAAATAATTTTCTGAGTAAAGTCTTCGTCGGTAGGCAGCAGTTTTGTTGTTTGTGTTTTAAAATTATACACTTGTATTTCATATCTTTTAGTTTCATTATTGAGATAATAAAACCAAATGTTTGAACCATTTGCTATGAATACCCCAGAATTATTCTTGCCGTCAGCCATAGAAAAAGCTTCTACTTTTCCATTTACAATTCTTCCTATTTTACTATTATCGCTTATTAAATTATTGTTGGCATTAAAATTACCAATATACCTAATAGTATTATTAAGGACAAATTCGTTTGAAGAAAGCAATTTCATGGATTTTGGATCAAATGTCCTATCGGCATAAGCTATTTGCCTACCTTCACCATACTTGGCTAATCTGAATATAGCATGAACATTTCCAGAAGAATCTACATCCATTTTTTCTATAAAATCACCCATTATTCCATTTGTTTTTTGGTGTGTAAATAGTTCAGCTTTGATACTATCAGTGTTGATTTTGATAAATCCAGCATCAGAATAGCCAAAAATATAAGTGCTTGATGGCTGAATGGTGGAAAAGGAAAAACTTCCTAAATTCGGAAGATTGCTGTAAACTTTTAATTGCTTTAAAGCTGGGTCACTGCCTGTTCTGAATGTTCTTATTGTACTTTTAGCAACACCTTCGGGTAATTCATTCAAATTATCAACATTCGGATAAAGCGTTTCTATTTTAACGTAATATTGAGTATCAAGAGAAAGGCTTTCTAAGAATACTGTTTTTTTAACAGCATCATTTATGTTTTTTTCAAAGATTTTTTCAAAAACAGGATTACTTAAATCTTGATTTTTTGACACAGTCACCTTCGTATCGTAACTCAAACCAATAGTCGAGTAAGTGAAAGGAAAGTTGAGAGGCATATTATTAATGTTTGCAAAAGGAAAGACTACATTATATTCACTATCTAAAATATTAACCCTTCTGGCTTCTGACCATCTACTTGTTGTACTATCGTTTACAGCTCTTACTTTCCACGAAAAAATCCAACTTTGTAAATTGTCTTTATTGGCATTTATCGAAAAAATACTTTGGGTTGCAGGAAAAACTTTAGTTTTATTTACATACCAATCAGCTTCAGGATAAGTTGAAAGACTTATTTCATAATTTTTTGCTTCTGCTACTGGCTCAACAGAAAGGGAAATATCTTTATCTCGTGAAATGCTCAAAAAATTATTTTTAGGAGTAAGCAGTACAGGAGTATTTAATATATTATTGGGAATGTTGAAGGTAACAATATTAGACCAAGGCGAATCTCCCAGTCTATTTTTTGCTTTTACTCTGATATAATAAATATTGTTCTTCTTGAAATTATTATAATATATTTCAGGAAGAGAAGTAGTATCTGAAACAAGAATTTTGGTAAAATCTGCCGACTGTGAAATTTCATATTGATAACTTTCAGCAAAAACTACCGGATTGAACACCATGTACGCTTTGTTATCTTCTGTGCTTGAGAGTACTGGTGGCGTATTACTAATATCAGCCATTTTAGGCAATTTGTTCTTAGCGTGTTCATTCATTAAAGCCTGACAAAGTGGATGAAAAGTAAATCCTTGAAAACAATAACTCATAATTGAGCCTTTGCTACGAGCCATTGCAAAAGGTTTATTACAACCAGCCTCATCTGCTGCACAATAATCAAGCATACCACCCGGCCAATTACAATTATGCGTATGCGGTGAACCGAAAGTATGTCCAATTTCATGGGCTATTGTATAGGCTGTACTTAAAGGAGCAATACAATGACCTGTGAAAGAAGCTACTCCTCCAGCTCCACCACCTACAGACTTGGTAAATAAATAAACAACTTTATCAAAGCTTGTCTCTTTGTATGGACTATTGATTTTAATTTTTTTTAAGGTGGATAGTAGATTGTAAATATTACTTTCACCCCTATATGGGTCTGTTTTTGGGTCTTTTCTAATATTAATTAAAGTAACAACCAATTGTGTTTGAATCTCTGCTTCATAAACTTTAGAGATTTTTTCAATCATTTTTATTACTTCATGTTTAACAAAGTTGCTATCTCTGCCAAAGGTTTCATAAGTATCCGAATCTATTTCAACCGCAATTCTACAAACATAAAATTCCTCAGCAGATTTTCTGGCTTGTTTTTGTTGTAGCCAAAAAGGAGTCATTTGCATGGCTTTGATAATGCTGTCTGGTAACACACTATCATTTACACCACAACTAAAAGTTGGGTTTTGAGTTTGTGCCAATAGGTTCTGGCAAATCAAAAAGAAGGCTACTAAGAATGTAGAAATTCTCATAAGGAAATTGATTCAGAGTTTAAGTCTTAAATGGCTACAATATTACAAGCTTGAGATGTATTTACAAAATATTGAGCTTTAATGATAAAGACAAAAGCAAGGTTTTTTGTCAATGGCTGTTTGTCTCAGTTTAAGCTCATTTCATTATCAATAAAAGGAAGGATTTATTGATATTACTTTAACTTGGATAATTTAATCTGCCCTCAAATGAGGTTTCTAAGGTGTTCTTGTAGTATTACAATGTTTCATTGTAACACAACAATGAAGTATTGTAAACAAACAAAAAAGTATTGTAAGTTTACATGATTTTATTGCATCCTTGCAAAGGAATTTTGTAAGGATGCAAAATATTTTTGTAAGCTTAATCTGAAAAAATTGAGTCAACAAAATGGCTCTGTAAGCTTACAAAGAAGTTTTTTAAGCTTACAAAATATTTTTGCAATCTTGAAGAGAAGCTCTGTAAGTCAGCAAAATTGTGATGTGAACTAACAAGGAAGTATTGAAGGTTTACGATAAGGGTTTGGATGAGAAAAAAGAGTCAAGTCATAATTACTTGAATTGACTCTTTCAATTATTTGTTTTCATATAAATGTAACCTATTGTTTATTAGAAAGATAGTGTTATTTGTAATAGAGAAGGCTTAACAAAAATAATGACACTATCCCATATTTTGTGTAAGTTGTTTTTTGAATTTCAATTGTTTTTGATTCTTTGGTCAAAAATAAGGTAAAATTGGTTGATAATAATTCCCCAGTTCTGGATTGGTTTTGT
>NZ_JAYFUM010000025.1:0-119147 GCF_034929435.1 Arcicella rigui | reverse complement strand
CAAAGAACTCTTTAATCCAGTCTAATTAATCGCTTAATCTTACCAAATATTGTTAGTAATTATCTTCCTAATTACTCCCATCTCTCAACCCGTTGGCGTCGTTTGGGAGTGCAAAGATGTAGGAATAATTTCGAAATACAATGACTCTGCAATAAAAAAATGAACTTTTTTTTAAAGTTTTTTCTAAGTATTCTGTTTTTCAATAAGTTAAATATTGAAAAAATTTACAAAAAAATAGCTACTTTTTAATTCACAAAAATTGCTCAAAAACAGACAATTGCGATAATTATAAAAAAAACAAGAATAGTAATATTTTATTTTTTAGTCAAATTGAAAATTCACTCAAAATTGTATGCAAAAAAAATCCAAGTACCATTTCTAATGAAATAATACTTGGATAAAGTTACTTTTGGATAAGTAAGCAAATTAATAGTTTAGCAATTGTGTAATTTCATCTGTAAGCTCAAACTCTTTCCCTTCTTTGTTCATCCAATACTGAAACTTTTCCAGTCTATTATAAGGGTTATACATATCTCTAAGTGAAAATAACATTCCCATTTGCTGACGTGCGATTTGAGTTGGCTGTCTATTTTCATCAAAATACCATTCACTATTTCTACCCGCCTCAAACATTTCATTAATTAAATGTTGCTTGTTGATTTCATTCAGTATTTCATAGCGTCTTTCAAAGTAATTCAATTCTGCTTCTTTAAAAAGTATTACAAGACGTTTTAGCTCTTCATAACGACTTGCCTTCTCGGCTTCTTGTTTAATTTTTTGTTGCTTTTCTTCTACCTTCTTTTTTTTCTGCTTTGAATAACCTTGATGTTGCTCGAATATATTCTTCGTACTAAAATATGCCATACTTCTTACGGCAACTTTTTTATCAATTAAAGCATTGAAACAATCCTCGACTAACTCTCGACCATTTTTCTCTACATAGGCATCAATTTCAATTTCTATTGTATTGGCTTCTGGCTTTTCGATTAGATTGATTTTTTTGAATAATTGATACAAGTATGTATTATCGTTGCTTACTTCTTCTTCTTTGATTTCTATGGGTTCTTGCCGCTCAAGGAAACTCTTGAACTCAATTAGTTTTAAAGAGTCGTCATCTTCAGGGCGTGGAGCTTGCTGTTTTAGCTTAATAATAAAAAGTAAGCCCACAATTTTTGGTCTGAGTTTATCTAAGTTTGTGCCTTTCTTTTGATAAGTAATAAGAATGTCCGTTTTTTCATTGATTTCTTCAATCGCCGGAATTAGTACTCTTTTCTCAAGATTAGAAAATTTTAAGTAGCCACTTGTATTGTATTCAAATTGAATTTTAAACCGCTCGATGTCTATTTCATAAAAACCTTTATTTAACCAAGATTTAAAAAAAGGATATAGTTTGATAGATTGGCTGTTTTGTAGGCGAAAGAAATTCTCTTTTAGGAAACTAAAATTTTCTCTTTCGTTTACTTCTAATATTTTTTGTGCTAAATCTCGGACAATAAAGAGTTGTATTTTTCCAGAGCCTTCATCATGAATCATCTGTGAAATAATTGTTGTACTTACTTCAAGTTTACCTTCACGCCATTTCAGTAAAGTTGTTTGAAGCATTTCGGCACTTTCAATCAAATAATTATAGCCTTTTTTGTGTGTTACTCCGATTCTTTCTAAAAAGTCTTTAATATGAATGGTGAAGCAAACACTTTCGTTTTGCTCCATTCCAAAAAGATGGGATGGCTTCAGCCTTGAAGCAATTTCTATAAATAGTTTTCTTGTATAAATATCATCTACTGAAACCGATTCATTTTTAGAAATTCTTCTAATAAATTTTGGGTTTGCCAGTGGATTATTAAAAATTAAGTAGTCGGGGTTATTTTGAAAGAATTCTATGCTGAATCCTGCTTCTATTTCTTCATTCATTTGCTTCGCTGTTACTTATACAAAGCTAATTTTTTTTGGCAACAATTCAAAAAAATGTTTCCTATTCAAAATTTAGGCTAAAATCTGTTCTATAAGGCTATTATCAAGCGAAAAATGAGCTAAAAAGAGGTTTTTCACCTACATTTTGTTGCCAATAAATAGGAATGCAAACCTGAAGAAAAGTTAGTGGATGAATAAAAGATACCTACAATTTGTTGCCTAAATGATTTTATTGATTTTGACGAAGAAATAGGATGTTTTTTGGGCATAAAAAGAGCGTTTTTGAGAAATTCCAGAAAAATAGATTGTTGAACAAGTAATTTCCATCTATTTATAAAATACCTACAATTTGTTGCCTAAAGAAAAGAAGCATTTTTCGACTTAATTTTCAATAAAGTATCCCTTGATAAGCTTTTCGATTAGCAGCATCTACTAACCAATGATTACCTACAATTTGTTGCCTAAATTTTGAAAGTAAAATGCTTTTTAGTCAATATTGACGGCTAAATGAGCGTGATTTTAGCAACCTACAATTTGTTGCCTAATAGAATTTCTCTATTTTTTTTATAATCAATGAGTTATCAAAAACCATTTTAAAATTGGATAAATCCAACCTACAATTTGTTGCCTAATACCTACAATTTGTTGCCTAATTACCTACAATTTGTTGCCTAATACCTACAATTTGTTGCCTAATACCTACAATTTGTTGCCTAACACCTACAATTTGTTGCCTAATTACCTACAATTTGTTGCCAAAACTTGCTGCATATTTCTGAAAATCAATGAGTTACGAGACCCCTAAAAATATATATAAAAAATATTCTAAAAAGTATTATTAAAAAATATATTAAAAATCTCTCTCAAAAAAAGAAAACGAGAGAGAGATTTTTTTTTAAAAATGTATTTTTTTTATTTAGTTAAACATACCTTCTTTTTGTTGCGGGCAAGCCCGCAACAAAAAGAAAAAAAAAGGAAAATTATTTTGTATAATATTTCATGCAAAAAATAAAATTTTGCATGAAATATTATACAAAAGCTGTACTTTTGACAAAGTATCCATTTTTAATCAGTGCAGTATGTTGACTCAAGAATTGTTATTAAGATTTCTCAGAAGAAGAAATGCTATTTCTGTGGCAACTTTAGAGAGAGAAGCGGGATTGGCTAAAGATACTTTGGCCAAAGCTTTGAAAGGTGAAAGAAATTTAAGCGAAAAACATTTAGAATTACTTTTGCCAGTAGTAACTGGATATGGCTTTTCGACCAATTTGTACGAGAAAGCAAGAGTGGTGTCGGTAATTAACCACAAAGGAGGCGTTGGAAAAACCACTACCACAGGATATTTGGGTGAAGCGATTGCCAAAAAAGGCTTCAAAGTGTTGCTGATTGATTTAGACCCTCAAGGAAATTTAAGTCAGATTTTTGATGTGCATATTCAGGATGAGCAACAAGTGTACAACAGTTTGATTAAATTGGCAGATTTACCTGTGTACAATATTTCCGAAAATTTGGATATTGCCCCCTCAGATATTGAATTGGCTAAAGCTGAAACAGAACTTTTGAACAAAGTCGGTGGAGAGCAAAGATTAAAAATTTTGATTGCGAGACTGAGTCAAAATTATGATTTCATTTTGATAGATTGTCCGCCATCTTTGAATATTCTTACGATGAGTGCCATGCAAGCGTCGAATAGTTGTTTGATAACGCTTTTGCCAGAGATGTCGGCCTTGAAAGGTTTGAATACTTTGCTGGAGCGTATTGCCGAAGCTCGCCAAATATTTAATCCGTCTTTGCAAGTAGATGGCATTGTGTTTACGATGGTTCGGAAAAATACGGTGCATGACGGTATCAAAGAGACGGTTAGAAGTATTTTCCCACACGTGAAAGTCTTTGACAGAGAAATTAAACACCTGATTGCTTTCCAAAAGGCACAAATCGAACAAATTCCGATTAGGACTTTTGATAAAGCTTCGGAAGCGGCAAAGTGTTATGAAGATTTTTGTGATGAGTACTTGTCACTGTTTTAAACCAAGGAAGACTTTAGCGTTATGGCAAAAAATATAAAAATATCCATTGCAGAAAAAGCAAAGTTGGCTATCACCAACAGTTTTTCGCCTTTGGAAACAATCAAGCAAAACATTATCGTTTTGGAGGAATTGAAAAGTTTTATTCCTCCCCTACTGGATACAGAATTGGCTCAACTAAAAAGCAATTTGTTGGCCAATGGTTGCAAAGACCCACTTTTACTTTGGGAAACTACGAAAGACGTAATTGGGCAAGGTTCGGCGATGGAAGCTGCCTACGTGTTGATAGATGGGCATAATCGTTTTGGGATTTGTAAAGAATTTGGCATTACTTTCAATGTGCAACTTTTGTCGTTCGATTCGATGAAAACGGTAAAAGAACACATGATTGATTTGCAGCTTGGGCGTAGAAATCTGAATGCACAGCAAGCTTCGTATTTGCGTGGTTTGAGATACAATACCGAAAAAAATAGTGTAGCCGAAAATCTCCAAGGAGCAAGAGACGAAAATTCGACAGAAAACCAAGAAGTAACAGAATCCAAAATTACGACAGCAGCACGCTTGGCAAAAGAGTACAACGTTGGGGAAAAAACCATTCGTAGAGATGCTGCTTTTGCCGAAGGTTTGGATAAACTTAGTCCGACACTTCGGAATGAAGTATTGTCAGGAAAACGAAAAGTTGATAAAAGTAAAATTCAGCTTTTAGCCAAAAGCAAGGAAGAAGTACAAGCCATCGAAAACTTTGAGGAAGTAGAAAAACTCATTCAGCAAACGAGTACTGAGAAAGCACAAAACTCTTTAGAAGAAATAGCTTTGCAGAAGTATAATCAACTTTTGAAAAGTATAAAAACGGTTTATTCGACAAGAAGCCTTCAAGATTTTGAAGCAACCCAAATAGCACTTGAAGAATTCAAGACGATTTTGAAATAGTTGTAAACAAAAGCGGAATAAAAATCCTACATTCAAATTCTGGTTAAGCTATTTGAATGTAGGATTTATTTTTATGATATTTTATCGAAAAATATCAGACAAGAATCAAATTCTGTTTTTTCAGAACAATATTATTGAATAATAAAGTCAAGAATAGTGTTTTTTTGCCTTCTGAGGCATTTTTTAAGCCTGAATGATAGATTTACCTTACTTTGATAAAATTGGCTTTAAAATCTTGATTTTTCCATCAATTGCATGGTCATATTCAAGACCAAGAATTGTGGCTATCATCGGATATACATTTACATTCTCGAAAGCCTTGATTTTAGTTTGTGGTTTAAAAGCTGGCCCCCAAGCTAAAAAAGTAGCGTGCATATCTTTGATGGCAGGGTCGAAACCGTGTTTTCCGGGCGTTGTAGGTTTCCCTGTAATTCCGAATACTTTTGGTAAATGTGGCACTAAAAGCATATCTCCGATTCTATTGAATTTATCGTCTTTTTTTGCATAGTGGAATCGTTTCGGAATATCTTTCGCTAAATAAACATCAAAATCTTGGGCTTCTTTTTTCAACGCCTCATAAGTCGGAACGATGTCTTTGGGGTCTTTTGCATAGAGGTGTAAGAGTGCATCACCACGAGGAATAATAAACTTTTCAGGGTCAATCGCTTTAGGTAAAAGCATGGGGTGTTCATACTCTACTTTGGTCATTCCGTGGTCGGATACAAAAACAAAATTGACAGGCAATTTCAATGAATCTACCGTTGCCACCAGTTTACCAATACTTGTATCAACAAAGTGTACAGCTTCTTCAGTTTGTTGAGCATCAGGGCCATAGGTATGAGCCTCGTGGTCAACTTCTGGGAAATAAAAAGTAATGATATGAGGACGTTTTTCTTCTGGCAATTGCAACCATTGCTTTACAGTATTAATACGAGTATCAATATTAATTTTTTCATTGTAATTGTAGTAATAAGTCGGGAAAGTACCTTGAATATCACTTTCAGAAGCAACCCAATAGAAGCTTGCACTAAGCATTTGTTGTTTTTCTGCCAATACCCAAAGCGGAGTACCTCCATACCATGAGCCATCAGCAACGGCTTTTTTGTTACTCATGCTATAGCTTTCCTTTCGTTGTGCATCATAAAATGAATTATCAACCAAGCCATGATGTGAAGGATACAAGCCAGTTGCGATACTGTAATGATTTGGAAAAGTGAGTGAAGGGAAAGACGAAAGCATATATTCGGCGGTTACTCCATTTTCGCTGAGTCTTTGTAGGTTCTTTGCCTGAAATTTATCTTTAAAATCTGCTCTAAAACCATCCGCTGAAATCAAAATTACGTAAGGTTTTTGTAACTGAGTATCACTATTTTTTCTGTTAGGAATAATTTGTTGAGTAATATCTTGTGCTTGGGTGATTCCCCAAAAAAGACATGCAAGAATGGATAACGTGCTTTTAATCATACAGTTTTATATAACTTTTACTGATATACTTTATAAAAGTTAAGATTTGTTTGATGAATTAATTTTATACAAATGAAAATTACTTGAAGCAAATTAGCTGATTTCCATTCAAATGCAAAAACAATTTTTCCAACACTTTTCATTAAGTAAACATTAAGAAACATCTTATGACGAGTACCTAAATATTGATTTCAAATGGATATGTAAAAACAATATTTAATATTGAAAAAGTTATATTTTAATAATTGTCATATTTTCTTTTGATGAATATCATATCATCATGTGATTGCAAGGTTATAATATTGTGATGAAATTTGTAGCTTGAGAAATTACGTAAATCTGAAAAAAAAGTTTGCAAGAGGTTGAAGTGAGTACTAAAACATTTTCACGAAGAATTATTTGTATAGGTGTGATGTTTCTTTTTACTAACGTTGACATTTTAATTTTTTTTAGCGAAAAATTTTAAAGCTAAAATGTAAGTATTTAAAAAAAAATCAGAAAAAGTTTTGTAGAGTGTGAAAATAGCTAACTTAATTTCATATATTAGAACAATAATTTCGACGCTTGCTTGATATTACCAACAGTAAAACATATTAAAATCTTTTTTAAAACATATTTTTCATTTATATAATAATCCATTTTAACCGCCGATAACAATGGAAAAGTTGATACTTTTTACCCTACTTTTTTTAGCCTCTTTTGTAGGTTTTGGTCAGACAGCAACACGTGTCAAGATTTCTTATATCACACCAAGTGAGAATACTGGAATGGATTATAGTCCTTGGTTGAACGACGATTTGAATAGTTTAGTAGCCAGTGCTTGGGGAACAGCCAACTCAAAATGGGTTGATGTTAAATTAACTTTAGAAAAACGTACCAAATTAACGAAGGTATCTTTATATGATGGAGCTGGAACTTTCTCAGACAATCCAGTAACAGTTTATGCTTTAGATGGTACAACCAAAACGCAAATAGGAACATTTGCTGGTCTTACTTACAACCAGTTCGTTGATATTATTGTATCAAAACCATTTGATGCTGATGCTATTATTATTCGTAAGTATGGTAATAACATTCCCCAAAAAGTACAGATTTATGGTACAGCTGCAACAACGGCAAGTACAGTAACGACTCCAACTGTTACCACAACTCCTTCGACTTCAACCACTACAACTACTCCTGCCACCACTCCTACGACAGTAGCAGCAAGTCGTGTTAAAATTAGTACAATCACACCAAGTGAAAATACTGGGATGGATTATACACCTTGGTTAAATGACGATTTGAATAGTTTAATTGCCAGTGCTTGGGGAACAGCTAATTCAAAATGGGTTGATATTAAATTAACTTTAGAAAAACGTACCAAATTAACAAAGGTATCTTTATATGATGGAGCTGGAACTTTTTCAGACAATCCAGTAACAGTTTATGCTTTAGATGGTACAACAAAAACACAAATAGGAACATTTGCTGGTCTTACTTATAACCAGTTTGTAGATATTATTGTATCAAAACCATTTGATGTAGATGCTATTATTATTCGTAAGTATGGTAATAATGTACCCCAAAAAGTACAGATTTATGGTACAGCTGCAACAACGACGAGTACAGTAACGACTCCAACTGTTACTACAACGCCTTCGACTTCCACCACGACAACCACTCCTGCCACCACTCCTACGACAGTAGCAGCAAGTCGTGTTAAAATTAGTACAATCACACCAAGTGAAAATACTGGGATGGATTATACACCTTGGTTAAATGACGATTTGAATAGTTTGATTGCCAGTGCTTGGGGAACAGCTAATTCAAAATGGGTTGATATTAAATTAACTTTAGAAAAACGTACTAAATTAACGAAGGTATCTTTATATGATGGAGCTGGAACTTTCTCAGACAATCCAGTAACAGTTTATGCTTTAGATGGCACAACCCAAACACAAATAGGAACATTTGCTGGTCTTACTTATAATCAATTTGTAGATATTATTGTATCAAAACCATTTGATGTAGATGCTATTATTATTCGTAAGTATGGTAATAATGTACCCCAAAAAGTACAAATTTATGGTACAACTGCAACAACGACTTCAAATGTAACAACAACACCAGTAGTAACGACTCCTGTTGTAACTACCCCTGTTGTTACAACTCCAGTGGCAGCACGTATTAAAATTTCAGCGATTAAAGCAGGAGAAAATACAGGAATGGATTACACCCCTTGGTTGAATGACGACTTAAACAGTTTAATAGCAAGCGTTTGGGGCGATAATTCAAGATGGGTAGATATTAGATTGACTTTAGAAAAACGTAGTAAAATTACAAAAATTTCTTTGTATGATGATGCTGGTACTTTCACTGATAACCCAGTTTCAATCTATGCTTTGGATGGTTCAAAAAGAACTCTTTTAGGTGTATTTGAAGGGCTTACATACAAACAATTTGTAGATATTGTAGTAGCAACTCCTTTCGATGCCGATGCAATTATCGTTCACAAATACGGTAATAACATTCCGCAAAAAGTACAGGTTTATGGTCTTGCGGCAACAACAACTGCAACAGAAGCACTTGGTGATGTAGTTCCACTTAATAATCCAGTTGTAGTAGTAACGCCTCCAACAACAACGAATCCTGTTGCAACAACGCCTGTAATTGAAGGAACAAAAATAGCTATTGATGGAAAACGTTGGTATCAACTCAACAATGCACCAAACGGTATAGGCGGTTTATTTGATGGTGTATTAGGGGTTAGTGTAGAAGTTGGTTGGGGTAAAATATTCAATCGTTGGGATGCGTATTATCCATTAGCGGACGATGAAGAAATGACTTTAAAAAGTATTCGTTTTCACGATGGTCAAGGTATTTTCACTACTGACCCAATGACTTTATTTATTATCACTGATAAATGGGAAAAAATCCAAGTTGCTAAATTTACAGGTGAATTATACAATGATTGGGTAGGTCCAGACCCTGCTGATCCTAAAAACTTTGTATTGAAAAACCCTCCGACTGCTAAAATCAGATATTTGTTAATCAATACTTATGGAAATTTCCCAACAGAAATAGAATTATACGGTACTCATACGCCAAGTAAAAAAGTACTTGCTGCCGCTCCTAAAAAGAATATCAAAATGAAATATGGAACGGGGGTTAATGGATTTGAATGGGATTTTTATGACCCATTTAATGCAGTAAACATCGATGAGAAAAAATTAAAAGCGATGAAATCTTTCGGAGGTTTCCGTCATTACATCGATTGGCATAGACTTGAGGCAAGCGAAGGTAATTATACTTTTAACCCAACATTTAACGGTGGATGGAATTACGATGCAATTTATCAGCGTTGTAAATTAGAAGGAATTGAAGTATTGGCTTGTATTCAAACTGCTCCAGATTGGTTGGTTAATACTCATCCTGAAGCAGATAGAGACCACAATATTTCTCCAGCAAAATATGGCAGACCAGTAACAGAACCTTCTTCATATATTGAGCAAGCTAAAGTTGGATTTCAATTTGCTGCACGTTATGGTAGTAATCCTAATGTTGACCGCTCTTTGTTGAGTGTATATAGTAAACCTCGCTGGACTCTTGATAACATTAATGAAGTAAAAGTTGGATTAGGTGTTGTAAAATACATCGAATGTGGTAATGAACGTGACAAATGGTGGAAAGGACGTAGCTCTTATCAAACTGCACGTGAACATGCAGCAAACTTATCTGCTTTCTATGATGGTCATAAAAACACAATGGGACCAGGTGTTGGCGTTAAAAATGCTGACCCTAATATGAAAGTTGTAATGGCTGGATTAGCTTTTGCTAAAACTGACTATGTAAGAGGAATGATAGACTGGTGTAAAGAATTCAGAGGATATAATCCTGATGGAACAGTAAATGTTTGCTGGGATGTAATTAACTATCACTTATATTCTGATAATGCTAATTCAACACAAAGTGGTACATCTACTCGTGGATCTGCCCCTGAAATATCTAATGCTGGACAAACTGCAAAAGATTTTGTTCAAATGTCGCATGAATATTTAAACGATATGCCTGTTTGGATTTCTGAATTAGGTTATGACCTAAACCAAGGAAGCCCTTTAAAAGCAATTCCTATTAAAGATAAATCTGAGTATATTACTCAAGCCGATTGGACTTTAAGATCATCTTTAATGTATAATCGTTTAGGAGTAGAAAGAAGCTTCTTTTACGAAGTTTATGATGATAATTTTGCCAATCCTATTCAATTTGGCTCTTCTGGCCTTGTCAATCCGGATGCCAGTCGCAGACCTGCTGCTGATTATTTGTATCAGACCAATAAATTGATGGGTGACTATGTCTATATGGAGACAATTTCACAAGACCCTCTAATTGACCGTTATGAATTGAATGGAAAATCTGCGTATGTTTTAATGATTCCTGACGAAATTGGACGTACTGCCACATACTCTTTAAATCTTGGTAATGTGTCAAAAGCGAACCTATACACCCCTTCACTTGGAGTTGACTCCATGAAAGTAACAACGTTATCAAGTGTGGCTGGTAAGTTTTCATTGACAATTACTGAAACTCCTATGTTTTTGTTCCCATCAGAAGTTGCTAATAATGTAGCAACAACTGTGCCAAAAACTAATAGTATCATGCCAACAACTGAAATGAATGTAAAAATTGTTGAAAAATGTACAGAAAAAGAGCAATCATTATTATACAGCTTGAGTACTTATCCAAACCCAACAATTGATTACTTATTATTGTCGCTTGAAAACGAAAGTTCAGAACAATTAGAGGTTAAAATTTGTGACGAAACAATGGGTAGAATTTTGTACCACAACGTATTTGAAAAATCAAGCAATACATTTACTACTAAATTGGATATTAGACATTTACCTGCTGGTAGCTATGTAGTAGAAGTTATTCAAGGAGGAGACCAAATAACTAAAAAGATTATAAAAGTTAATTAAATATTTTATTCGATTTTTAGGTCGCATATTCAACAAAAAAGACTTCAAGATTCCTTGAAGTCTTTTTTGTTGAATATGCTGAACATTAGTTGGTTGCTGGTTTTTCTTTCTTCTTCCCTCCTGCTATTTTTTCAATCAATACAAATAGCACAGGTACAACGAAAATAGCTAATGAAGTGGCTGATAACATACCTCCAAATACTGTCCATCCAATGGTTTTACGGGATTCTGCGGCTGCTCCACTGGCAAAAGCTAAAGGTAAAACACCCAAAATAAAGGCAAGGGATGTCATAATAATTGGACGTAAACGTAACTGAACCGCTTCTAAAGTAGCAGGGATTAATTCCATTCCTCTGTCAACACGTTCTTTGGCAAATTCTACAATCAAAATAGCATTTTTGGCAGCCAAACCAATCAGGGTAATTAAACCAATTTGGGCATAAATATTATTTGAGAGATTCGGTAAAAATGTTAGTGTTAAGATTGAACCAAATGCTCCGATTGGTACTGCGAAAAGTACTGAGAATGGAATTGACCAGCTTTCATAAAGTGCTGCTAAGAATAAGAAAACGAATACAATTGAAATGGCAAAAATCGTAACTGTACTATCACCCGCTTTTAATTCTTCGCTACTCATGCCTGAAAATTCATAACTATAACCTGTTGGTAATGAAGTTGCTGCTACTTCTTTTAAGGCGTTAATGGCTTGTCCACTACTGAAACCTGGTTTTGGAGAACCATTGATTTCTACTGAACGATACACATTGTAGTGTGAAATCATCGAAGCATTTTCTACAACTTTGGTAGTTACCAAAGCTTTCAATGGCACCATATTTCCAACGTTATTTCTAACATAATACTGCTCAATTTTATCTAAAGAAGAACGGAAGCTACTATCGGCTTGAACCATTACTCTAAAGTTTCTTCCATAAAGTGTGAAGTCATTGATGTACGAGCTACCTAATAAAGTAGAGAGCGTTCCGAATACATCTGAAACTTGTACCCCTTGTTTTTTAGCTTGGTCTCTGTCCACATCTATTTGATAACCTGGAGTTCTTGAGCTAAAGAAAGTAAACGCCATCCCGATTTCTGGACGTTGGTTTACTTCTGCTAAAAACTTACGAGCTACCTTTTCAAATTGTTGGATATTATCAGGGCTTGTTGTTTGTAATAATTCAAAAGTAAAACCTGCTGTTTGTCCAAGGCCGGGAATAGCTGGCGGAGCTATGGCAAGAATTCTTGCTTCCCGAATGTCAGCTGTACTTTTCTTGATTTTTTCAATTACTGCTTGTACTTGGTGTTCTTTTCCTTCTCTGTCTGACCAAGGTTTTAGGTTGACAAAGAAAGTACCTACGTTTGTTTTATTTGAAAAACTTACGATGTTCAAGCCTGCAATCCCTCCTACTACTCGTACTTCTGGTAATACTTCCAAACGTTTCATAATGGTTTTGAACAATGCTACGTTACGGCTTGTAGAAGTTGCTTCTGGCATTTCGTAAGTTACATACAAACGTCCTTCATCTTCTGTCGGAATAAAACCTGTTGGCTTAGATTTGAACATGAAAACTAATCCTACGAACAAACAAACCATCATAATCAGTACCAAAGGCGTAGCTTTAATCCATTTTGCAACGCCTCTTGTATAAGCATGCGAAACGGTATCAAATTTGGTATTGAATCCGTGAAAGAATTTCTCTAAAAGATTCTTTTTAGCATTTTTATCTTTCGATGGTTTCAACATAATGGTACACAATGCTGGCGTTAAAGAAAGAGCAACAAATGCTGAAAGTATTACAGAAACAGCAATGGTAATGGCAAATTGTTGGTATAATTGTCCTACAATCCCCGGTACAAAACTTACTGGAACGAATACCGCTGCAAGAATTAACGCAATGGCAATTACTGGTCCAGAAATATCTTTCATGGCTTTTACGGTTGCTTCTTGTGGCGTCATTCCGTGTTCGTCCATGTTATGTTGAACGGCTTCCACTACCACAATGGCATCATCTACTACGATACCAATCGCCAATACGAAGGCAAACAAGGTTAAAGTATTAATCGTAAAACCAAAAGGAATAAAGAAAATGAATGTTCCGATTAATGAAACAGGAATGGCTAAAATAGGAATTAAAGTAGCTCTCCAGTTTTGTAAGAATAAGAAAACAACCAGAATTACCAAGATTAAGGCTTCTACCAAAGTATGAATTACTTCTTCGATGGATACTTTTACTACCGAAGCGGATTCTAAAGGCACTACGTAATCAATGTCTTTTGGAAAAGTCTTTTTCATTTCTTCCAAAGCTTTCGTTACGCCTTCATAAGTTTTCAAGGTATTTCCACCTGGAGCTAAGTAAATGATTACAAAAGCTGCTGGTTTGCCTGCTACAAAGGCATTTACGCCATAGTCAAATCTTCCTAATTCTACACGAGCTACATCTTTTAAATAAACGATACTTCCCGTAGCTGGCGACGAACGGACAACTATATTTTCAAATTGTTCTTTTGTACTAATACGGCTGTTGGTAAGTACACTATACTCAAAAGCTTGGCTTGAAGGCTGTGGATTTCCTCCTACTGTACCTGCGGCAATTTGAAGATTTTGTTCTGCTAATGCGGCTGAAATGTCTGCGGGAGTCATTCGCATGGCTGCTAATTTTTCTGGATTCAACCAGATTCTCATCCCAAAATCATCCGCTCTTGATACAATATCACCTACTCCTTTTACTCTTTGAAGGGCATCTTTTACATAAATATTGGCAAAATTTCCGATGAATTTTGCATCATGCGTTCCGTTTGGTGAATACAATGCCAATGCCATCATAATACTTGGATTACGTTTTCTAACAGTAATACCAAGACGTTTTACAGCATCTGGCAATGTTGGTTGGGCAATACTTACTCGGTTCTGAACGTCCATTGCGGCAATGTTTACGTCTGTTCCGATGTCAAAAGTTACATTAATGCTACTCTGTCCACTACTTGTACTGTTGCTCGACATATAAGTCATGCCGGGCGTACCGTTGATTTGCGTTTCCATCGGTGTAGTAGTGGTTTGCTCTACCGTTTGGGCATCCGCTCCAATAAAGTTTCCTGATACCGTGATGGTTGGTGGAGTAATATTGGGATATTGTGAAATAGGCAATGTGGTAAGAGCAATGATTCCGACAATCACCAGCACTAAAGAGGTGACAATTGCCGTAATGGGTCTTTTTATAAAAACATCTGCTATCATTTCTATGCTTTTTAAATTATATTAGTCTTTGAGTTGATAAGTCATGTTTATGATTTTGAACTCATAAACTCTCCGTAAACTTATTTTTTTGCTGGTGCAGCAGGTACTTCGGTCGTGAATACCGAACCTTCTCTTAGGTTCTGAATACCTTCAACTATAATTTTATCACCTTCTTGCAAACCTTCTTTTACTATAATTTTTGTACCTAAAGCTTTGCCCAATTGTACTCTTTTCTGTGTTGCTTTACTGCTATCGCCTGGTGTATAGACAAAAAATTCTCCTAACTGTTCGGTAATAGCTTTGTAAGGAATCACTACGGCTTTCTTTGAAGTGGTCAATACTCTTACCGTTCCTGTCATGCCTGAGCGAAGTAAATTTTTGGGATTCGGGAAAGTTAATCTTGTTTTTATCGTTCCAGTTTGTGGGTCAACGGCTCTGTCCATCAAAATAATTTTACCATTGTATGGATACACGTCGTTTCCGAAAGCAAGCGTAAAAGTAGAATCATTAGCAGTTTTTCCTTTTTGAATTAAATTGGCGAAGTAATAAATATCTTTTTGGTCAACATTGAAATCTACTGCCAACTGATTATCAGTAGAAACTGTATTCAAAATCGTTTGTCCTGCTGTTACGGCTGTTCCTTTTTTCACTAAAGAAATACCAATTGTTCCATCAAATGGAGCGTACACTTTGGTATAACGCACATTGGTTTGTACTCCTTTAATATTTGCTTTTAATGCTTCTACTTGCTTTTTGGCTACTTCCAAAGCCGCATCTGCATTGTCAACCATTTGTTTGGCAACGGCATCGTTTTTGGCTAATTCATGATAACGATTAGCATCTTTTTGAGCTTTTACTAAATTGGCTTCTTGTACACTTAAATTGGCTACGGCTTGGTCGTAATTGGCTTCATATAATTGAGTATCAATAGAGTACAATAATTGTCCTTTGCGTACTCTTGAACCATCGCTAAAATGTACACCTGTAATAAAACCACTTACTTGTGGGCGTAATTCTACTACATCCAAAGCCGTTACAGTGGCTGGATATTCATCATGATAAGCTGCGTCTGTTACTTCCACAGGAGCAATACTTACTAAAACTGGCGGTGGAGTTGGCATTTGTTGTGCTTTTTTATCGCCACATGAGCTAAGTAAAAATGCCGTTGCAATCAATGATAATTGTGTTGATTTATTGAAAAACATATTAATTCTGTTCATTTGTTTGTCTGTTTTCGTTGCTGTTTTTACCAGTATTTTATTTAGTGAGTTAGTGAATTGTGAATCATTTCTAAAGAAAATTCCATTCACAATTCACTAACTCTCAACTCATCTGTTAATTAATAAGCTAATTGTCCTAAAGCTTTTTGTACATCTACTTTGCTCGATAATACCAAGTATAGCGAATTGTAATAATTGATTCTTGCTGTACGAAGGTCGGTTTCAGAAGTAATTACTTCTAAATACGTTTTGATACCCGAACGATACTGCAATTGAATCAAATCATAGACTTCTTTAGCAAGCTCCATATTTTCTTTTTGTGAAAGAAACACCGCCAAATTACTTTTATAAGTAGCCAAAGCTTGTTGATATTCTGAATTAACACTTAGTTTCAGATTTGAAACGTCTAAGGCTACACGCTTTAGTTGCCATTCTGCCGAATTGATATTGGCTTTGCGTTTTCCTCCTTGAAAAATTGGTAGTGAAAGTGTAAGTGCTGCAAATGAGTTAGGGTAATTTTTACTGTATAAATCTGAAAATGAATTATTCAAGAAGTTTAAATTGTACGCTCCGTTTACGGCTACCGTCGGCAAATAACTCCATTTATTATACTTCAATTCAGCTTCACGAAGATTTTTCAAAGTTGATAATTGCTTGTACTCGATTCTTGAAGTAAAATCTACTTGTTGCAAAGTATCTATTACTATGTCTCTTTCCATTTGTAGCGTATCGTAAACAATTGCCAAATCTTCTTTTTCTGGATACGCCATCAAAGATTTTAAGGTTTGTAATCTTGCTTTCAAGAGTTCTTCATTACTTTTTTTCAAAGCAATAGTATTGTTGAGTGTGATACTCACTCGCTTGAAATCAATTTTATCTGTCGTTCCGGCATTGTACTGATTTTTAGCATCTTTCAAACTTCTTTGCAGACGAATAATATCTCCTTCGCTTACTTTGATTTGCTGTTTGGTTGCCAAAACAGCATAAAAAGCCTTTGAAACATTGGCGGCTAAAGTGATTTTAGCGTTGGCTGTACTTTGGCTGGCTTGTAAACGCACATCATTTTGGCTTTTGTTTGCCAAAAGTGCATCTCTGTTGAAGATATTTTGTGATACCGAAAACTGTGTGGCAGAAGTATTACTAACGCCTAACTTGATTGGATTCCCACCAATAATACTGGTCTGTACTATAAAGTTGTGTTGTAAATTATAGTTGAAATTGATTTGTGGATACCAATCTGCCAATTTGCTCTTGATGGTATTTTCTACAATTCGCTGGTCGATGAGTGATTGTTGGATTTGTGGGTGATTCTTTACGGCGTATTGAATCACATTTTCTAAAGTAGCCTGCTCTAATTTGGGATTAGTAGAAGTGTTTTCTGATACATTTTCGGAAACACTTGTCTGAGCAAAAAGCACTGAGGGAATCTTTAAGATTAATAAGATTGCCAGAAAAAATACTGACTTTTTGTGTTGCGTCTGACTCATAAAAAATTGCTAAAAAAATAACAGTTTGAGTGAATTAATGAATATTTTGATGTTTAAGGTGTCTGCTCTTTATATTTATAACCTTATAAAAGTGATATTCGTTCCTGATTTTACAAAAATAGTCAATTTTGTTGTCTAATTATTAGTCAATTGTATTTTTTTTATAATTATCTGGAATATACTTTTAATTGAAAACTTTTGGGTAAGAACGAAGTTGAAATATAAAAATCAGATTTGTACAATAAATAGGGTCTAAAATTAAACAAAAACATTTATTTAGCTTGTTATAATTTAAGAATTACCGATTTACGACTTGAATCACGAAAAAAAATTCTTATAAATATTGACAAATTCTAATGAGTAATTGTACTTAACCTATAAGATTGACGTTAGATATTTGTTTAGGATACTTGGCATAATAACTTTGTTTTATGATTCAATATTAGATAAATCCTATTTAGGTTTTATCCTTTTTTATAAAAACAATATCTTCTATTCTCGGATAGAAAATGCCCAAAAATTATTAATAATATGAACAATGATATAAGTAATTCAGACGAAGTTCTTGACGTAGTTTTGATTGGAGCAGGAATTATGAGTGCCACTTTAGGGGCTTTGCTCAAGGAACTGCAACCAAATTTAAGTATCGAAGTATTTGAACGTTTAGACATCGCTGCGGCCGAAAGTTCAGATGCTTGGAACAATGCAGGGACAGGTCACTCTGCTTTTTGTGAATTAAATTACACGCCACAATTACCTGATGGTTCTGTTGAAACGGCAAAGGCTGTATCTATCGCCGAATCTTTTGAAGTATCAAAACAGTTTTGGTCGTACTTAGTAGAAAAGAAAAAAAATGTTTCGCCTGATACTTTTATCAAAAGTACACCGCACATCAGTTTTGTTTGGGGCGAAAATAATGTTGATTATCTACGCAAGCGTTATACAAAATTACAAGAATCTCATTTGTTTGATGGAATGGTTTATTCTGAAGACCCACAGGAACTTACAGAATGGATGCCATTAGTAATGGAAGGCAGAAACCCATCCGAGAAAGTAGCAGGTACAAGAATGGCTTTGGGTACTGATGTAAACTTTGGTTCATTAACCAGAATTATGTTTGAAGATTTACAGCAGTACGATGATGTTTCGATTCACTTTAATCATGAAGTAAGAAAATTGAAACAAAAGAAAGATGGTTTCTGGAAAATTAAAGTAAAAGATTTAACCACTGGTAATAAACGTGCAGTCAAAGCAAAATTTGTATTTATTGGTGCAGGTGGTGGCTCGTTGCCTTTATTAGAAAAAGCGGCGATTCCAGAAGGAAAAGGTTTTGGAGGTTTCCCTGTAAGTGGACAATGGTTGAAGTGTGTAAATCCAGAGGTTATCGAACGCCACAATGCTAAAGTATATGGAAAAGCTGCGGTTGGCTCGCCTCCGATGTCTGTTCCGCACTTAGATACTCGTATGATTGATGGCAAAAAGGCTTTGCTTTTTGGCCCTTATGCTGGTTTTTCTACTCGTTTCTTGAAAAACGGTTCTTTGTTAGATTTGCCTTTGTCAATCAAAGCGAACAATGTTCTTCCAATGATTTCGGCTGGTTTGGCAAATATTCCTTTGACAAAATATTTAATTGAGCAAGTTCGTCAGTCGCCAGAAGACCGTTTGGAAGCCTTGAAAGACTATTTTCCAAATGCAAAAATGGAAGATTGGGAATTGGAAGTGGCTGGTCAGCGAGTACAAGTAATCAAAAAAGACCCAAAACATGGTGGCGTTTTAGAGTTTGGTACAGAGGTAGTAAGTGCAGCAGATGGTTCTATTGCGGCTCTTTTAGGAGCATCTCCGGGAGCATCAACAGCCGTTTCTATCATGCTTACCTTGTTGGAGCGTTGTTATCCTGCTCAATTACAAAGCCCTGAATGGCAAGCGAAATTAAAAGAAATGATTCCTTCTTACGGCGAGTCGTTGAGTAGTAATCCTGAATTGACAGAAACCATCAGAGAAAAAACGGCTGAGGTTCTTCAATTAGTAGTAACGGTATAATCCTTATTTTTTATTAATACAAAAAGTCAATCAAGGGAAATCTTTGATTGACTTTTTATTTTTACACCAATTAAAAGAGGATAGAATAAAGTAATGAATAGGCTTAAATTTAGACAATCAATCGTCATAAACAGCAATCCATGTTTCAGCACAAACTTTCGTTTTTATTCTTTTTATTAATGAGTGTTTTTACTTTTCCAGAAATTACTGCTCAAAATAAAACAGCTACTTTTAAAGTCATCGGTTTTTATACAGCCAAACACGACCAAGCTCACATCAGTTTTGTACACGAAGCCAATAAATACTTTACCGAAATGGCTGAGAAAAAGCATTTTCAGTATGATTCTACCAACGATTGGAATAACCTAAATCAGGAATTTCTTTCAAAGTATCAAGTTGTTATTTTTTTAGATACTCGTCCAGAAATGCCCGAACAGCGAGCGGCTTTTCAGCAATACATGGAAAATGGCGGAGCTTGGTTGGGTTTTCATTTTTCAGCTTTTGCCTTAAATAATTCAACCTATCCGCAAAATTGGGATTGGTATCATGAAAATTTCTTGGGTTCTGGCGAATACAAAAGCAATACTTGGCGACCAACTTCGGCAATATTGCGTGTTGAAAATGCCAAACACCCTACAAGTAAACATTTGCCTAAAACTTTCAAATCTGCTCCAAACGAGTGGTATCGTTGGGCGAATGATTTACGGAAAAACCCATCCATAGAAGTATTACTTTCTGTTCACCCGAATAGCTTTCCATTGGGAACTGGCCCAAAAGCCCATGAAATTTGGCATAGTGGCGATTATCCAGTGGCTTGGACAAACAAAAAGTATAAAATGATTTACCTAAATATGGGTCACAACGATATTGATTACGAACACGGAACAAATGCCGATTTATCCAATACTTTTCAGAATTCCCTTCAAAATCAATTTATCCTCAATGCTCTTTTGTGGTTGGGAAAACCTTAATTCACCAAATGGTCATTTTGACCATTTGGTGAATTCTGTATTTATTTTACTTCAATTTGGATATTTATAGAACAATTACTTTATTTGAAGGAATAAAAACACCCAACAGCTTATGTAAAACAGACAATACATGAAAGCCAATGAAAGCTTTGTACATCAGTATGTTAGATTCATAACACAGATTTAAAATTTACAAACCTTATTTAACTATCCTCACCTTGAACTTTTCAGAACAACAAGTAGAAACACTTGCTCCGGATGCTGCTTCTTTGAAAGCAGGCAAGGCATTATCGAATGCCAATCAGTGGTTGGTAAAGCAAATGAATGAGCGAGTACTTTGGGGCGAAATCAAAGGAAGTGGCTCAAAGCCTTATCGTACACAAATAGATTTACAAAATATCGCCTATAAATGCTCCTGCCCTTCTTTCAAATTCCCTTGTAAGCATGGTATTGGCTTGATGCTGGCTTTTGCTAAACAACCCACTTTGTTTTCAAAAACTGATAACGAACCTGACTGGGTGAAAGAATGGATGGATAAGCGAAGTCAGAAAGCAGAGAAAAAAGCAGAAGTAAGTACGCCGATTTCGTCGGACAATGATGAAAAAGCCCAAAAAAGCAAAGAAAAGCGTCAAAACGAACGCCTTTTACAAGTAGAAGGCGGAATTGCTGAATTGGAATTGTGGCTGAAAGATTTGCTGAGAACAGGCTTTTTATCCTTGCCAAGCAAAGGTGTTCAATACTTTGAGCAAACGGCGGCTCGTATGGTAGATGCCAAAGCAACAGGTTTGGCAGGAAGAGTGCGGGCTTTTAGAGACTTAAATTATCTTCATAATAACGATTGGCAGAAAGAATCTCTGCGAATTGCCGCCGAATTGTTTTTGTTGATAGAAGCTTTTAAAAACGCTTCAAAATTATCCCCTGAATGGCAACAAAGCCTTAAAAATTTAGTGGGCTGGAATCAGTCATCTAAAGAATTATTACAAAATCATGATGCCGAAAAAGTAAAAGATATTTGGATTGCTTTAGGACAAGAACAACAAGAATCAGAAGGCATTATTGTACAACGAAATTGGCTTTGGGGTACAAAAACCAATCGCTCGGCTTTGATGCTCAATTTTGGTACGCCTTATTCTCCTCTCGAAAATGTCATTTTACCCGGAACTTTCATTGAAGCAGAATTAGCCTTTTTCCCTGCGGTTTTGCCACATCGAGCGGTTATTTATCTACAAAAAGGATTTGTTGAAAAACTTGATACAATTCCTGAAATGCTTGACGATTGGACGGCGGCGTTTCAATACCGTTCGGAATTACTCAGTAAATATCCATTTGTGAATGATATACCGATGATTATCAAAGGTTTGCGTTTTGTCCTCAATCAAAAAAAACATATCCTTTGCGATGCAAATAAGTACTACCATGAAATAAGTCTTTCTTGGACAGAGGAAAAAATGCTAACACTCTACGCCTACGCAGGAAGTACACCTGTGAATTTAGCAGGAGTTTTCAGACGAGATGGCTTTTTGCCTTTGGGAATTGTAGAAGGAGACAACTATTTAATGTTATAAAATATGTTACAACAGCTTATCAATACTGCACTTCTTGGCACAGAAAAAATGGGCTTTGATGAAAAATTATTGCCTGAAAGTATCCGCAATATTATCGAGAAAATGCCTGACACAGACAAAGAAGCCCGTTTTTTTAAAACGGTAGCACTCTTGTCATTTTATGAAGAAGCAGGACAAAAACCTAAACGTTTTGAAGGAGAATTTCCGATAGAAAATCTTAAAAGTGACGCTGCGGTTGCTTCCCCAAAATTTGCTTCTATCTTGAATGAAATTCTTGAAATTCCATACAATTTAAGAAATGATTTATTGACGCTTTGGCTTGATAAATTGATAGAAAATAAACAAATCTGTACGGCAAAATCAACCGTTGCGTTGTTGAATTCGATAGAGAGTTTACCTAAAAAATTACACCCAAAAATCATTAAAGTACTCAGTAAAAATGGTTTAGAGTTATTGGCTTTCAAAACAAGTATCTCAGCCACAACACAAGTTTCAGATGAACAAATCTGGAAAGAAGGCAAGCTTGCCGAACGAAGAGAATTATTTACTGAACTGAGAAAAGAAGACGTTCAGAAAGCTTTGGCTTTATTGGAAAGTACTTGGAAAGAGGAATCATTGAATGATAAAAGAGCTTTTGTAGAAGTAATAAAAACAACTTTTCAGCCCTCGGATGTCGCTTTTTTAGAAAGTGTTCTTCCAGAATTTGCCTTCAAAGCAAAAGAGCGAAAAACGCAAAAAGAAATCAGACAGACGATAAAAGGTTTGTTGATGGGAATAAAAACCACTGAAAGTTATAGCAATACTACGGCAGCTTTAAAAAGTTATTTTCATCAGGAAAAAGCCAAAGGAATGATGGGATGGATTGGCAAAGAAAATACAGTACTTGTACTCCCCGATACAAACGACGACTTCATGAATACCAGCAAAATGGAGGCTGAGTACGGCATGGAGTTATCGCCAGACGTTGCCATATTCACCACAAATCAGCACTATTGGTTTGCTTGTTTCTTAGAATATTTACCTTTTGATTTTTGGACACAGCATTTAGAAAAAGATGTACCCACAACGGTAAAGTACTTTATTTCAGAAGTTTTTACGGTAAAACTCTCAGGGAAAAAATTAGCCATTTTTTTGAATGCACTTATCAATAATGCCCTTCAACATAAAGATGTAGCTTTAGCAAAAGCTCTTTTGAAAATTACTTCTTTGCACGACCAACTTCCTCTTTTGGGTTTATTACCCGAAGACGAGAAAGAAGAGTACATACTTTCAACCAAACAATTGACTTCGCTTCAAGCCTTGGAAGCTTGTTTTAGTAATTTTCACGGTACTTGGTCGGCAGATTTTTCAAAGGCCATTTTACAAGAATGTTATACCATACTCATCGAAAAGAATACTTATATCTCAGAACAGCTTGGCGTTATTATGGTAAAATATTTACATCCTTCTGTCAGTGTTTTCTTGCTTAATACCAATCAGTATCCTGCATCAACCAATCATTATTATATCAGACATTGGGAAAAATATTTTGTGGAAGCAATTGTAAAATCACAGAGAATCAGACAAAAAATAAATACTTAAAGCTTAACCGTTGTATCAAAAATAGTAGATAAAAGTCCCCATTTTAAACAATTATCGTATGAATCTTTTACGCCAACACGCAGAAGTACAATTTTCGGAAGAATTAGCCGAAATCAAAAAACAAGATACAGGACATTTGCCTCCGAATTGGCAATTAACGCCACAAGCGGTAGTTACTTATTTAATGGGTGGAAAACTTAAAAATGGTTTTGAGATTTCGCCAAAATATATTGGCGACCGTCGTTTGATGGAAATAGCCGTGGCGACACTCACGACCGACCGAGCATTATTACTTTACGGTTTGCCCGGAACAGCAAAATCTTGGGTTTCGGAACATATTGCTGCTGCTGTATCAGGCGACTCTACTTTATTGATTCAAGGAACGGCAGGTACAGGAGAAGAAGCCATTCGTTACGGCTGGAATTATGCTCGACTATTAGCAGAAGGCCCAAGCGAAGGAGCATTAGTAACTACGCCCATGATGACTGCCATGAAAAACGGTAAAATCGCCAGAATTGAAGAATTGACCCGTATTTCAGCCGATGTGCAAGATACTTTGATTACGGTACTTTCAGAGAAAACAATGCCTATTCCTGAGTTGAGTATTGAAGTACAAGCTATCAGAGGATTTAATGTAATCGCTACTGCCAATAACCGAGACAAAGGCGTAAATGAACTTTCGGGAGCATTGAAGAGACGTTTCAATACGGTTATTTTACCCCTTCCAGAGAGTGCAAAAGAAGAAGTTGATATTGTTCGTAGGCGAGTAGCCAGCCTTGCAAAAAGTTTGGATTTGCCCGTACAAGCTCCTGCTTTACAGGAAATTCAACGTATTGTAAAGATTTTCAGAGAATTAAGAAATGGCGTAACCGAAGATGGGAAAACCAAACTAAAATCGCCGACAGGTTCGCTAAGTACAGCCGAAGCCATTTCGGTTGTGAATAATGGTTTAGCTTTAGCCGCTCATTTTGGCGATGGTAATATGAATGCCCAAGATTTAGCCGCAGGCATCATGGGAGCAATCGTAAAAGACCCCGTACAAGACAAAATCGTTTGGAAAGAGTATTTAGAAACAGTTATTAAAAGTAGAGAAGAATGGAAAGATATTTATCGGGCTTGTAGGGAGTTGTCGTAAAAATGCAATTTTATGAAAGGTCTAAAATGCCATGTATAATCGAGACGATATATCATAAACAATCCAAAATTTGGAAGAAGATAATTTTTTGACACATGAATTTAACAATCCTCGGTATTCGTCATCATGGTGTGGGGTCGGCAAAAAATGTGGCTGAACGCTTGGAAGAACTGTGTCCTGATATGATTTTGATTGAAGGCCCGCCCGAAATCACAGAAGCTTTAGCCTTAGTCGGACATACAGATTTGAAACCGCCTGTATCGGTAATGATTTATAATACCGAAAACCCCAGACAATCATCATTTTATCCTTTTGCAGCGTATTCGCCCGAATGGGTGGCAGCTGTTTATGCCAACAAAAATAAAATTCCTTTACGGGCAATGGACTTGCCTGCGGCGATTGGATTTCAGATTGACAATTTGAAACAACAAGAAGCTCAGGCAATGGCTGAACAAAAAAGTGAAACGAAAGAAACTGATACGCCAATTCTTCCTCCTAAAATTTCCCCTCGTGACCCACTTGGCTATTTGGCAGAAGTATCGGGCTTTAGTTCTGGAGAAGCTTTTTGGGAACATCACTTTGAAAAAAATTATATTAAAAATAACGCCACAGACCACTTCGAGGCGGTTGCTTTAGCGATGGGTTCGCTCAGAGAACAGCAGATTTTATCTTCTTTAGATGAAGAAAACGTCTATCGTGAAGCCTATATGCGTGAAGTAATTCGGAAAGCACAAAATGAATTATACAGCAATATCGTCGTGATTTGTGGGGCTTGGCATGCCCCTGTACTTCAGGAATTAGATAAATCGGCTAAGGCTGATACCAAGATTTTAAAGGCTTTGCCCAAAACAAAAATCAAAGTATTGGCAACTTGGATTCCGTGGACAAATCAGCGACTTTCTATACACTCGGGCTATGGAGCAGGCATTTATTCGCCGGGATGGTTTGAACATATCTGGAAAACACCTGATGATTATGATTTACATTGGTTGACTAAAGTAGCCGATGTTTTCAGAAAAAAGAATGTAGATATTTCTACGGCTCATATTATTGAAGCGGTGCGTTTGGCTGAAAGCTTGGCGGCTTTGCGTAATTTCCCCAAAGTCAGTTTAGAAGAACTCAACGAAGCTACTTTGGCTGTTATGTGCATGGGCGATGCTATCATGCTAAACTTAGTGCGTGAGGAATTAATTATAGGAAAAAAACTGGGTAAAGTGCCTGTTGATATTCCTAAAGTACCTTTGCAAGAAGATTTTGAGCGGACAATTAAATCGCTCCGTTTACCGCTTACGGCGAATGCCAAACAGTACGATTTGGATTTACGCAATGAGAATGATTTAAAGAGAAGTATTTTTTTACATCGTTTAGAAATTCTGGAAATTACTTGGGCAAAACGAGTGGACAGTAGAAGTAAAGGTACTTTCAAGGAGTCATGGAAATTGGAATGGGAACCCGAAATGATGATTTCAATCATCGACAAAGCTTTTTTTGGTAATACCATTCAGACGGCAGCCCAACAAGTAATTAAAAATCAATTAGAGCAAGAAACTTCTGTTGGAAAAGTAGCCGAACTGATTCAAAAAACCATTCCTGCTGAATTATTTGAAATTATTGGCGTATTGCTAAACAAAGTAGATGAGCTTGCGACAATTTCAGCCGACATCATGGATTTGATGTTTGCTTATCCGCCTTTGGTACAAGTAAGTCGTTATGGAAACGTTCGTAAAACTGACCTTTCGATGATTCAAGGCATTGTAGATAGCCTAATTACTAAAATAGCGATTGGCTTACCAAATGCTTGTTATGGATTAGATGAAGTTAATGCCGAGAAGATGTTTCAAAAAATTGGACAAGTAAATCAAGCCGTTCAATTGAATGATAAGCCTGAAATTGACCAAATATGGATGGATGCTTTGAGGAAATTATTAGAAAAAACAGGCGTAAATCAACTGATAAAAGGTTGTACTTGTCGCTTATTGTTGGATGCTCAATACCTTTCAGAAGAAGAAACAGACAGACAGCTATATTATTCATTATCAGCCAATAACGACCCCATAGAAGTAGCCGCTTGGATTGAAGGCTTTTTGAAAGGAAGTGGAATGATTTTGATTTATGATAACAAACTGTGGAATCTGATTTATCGCTGGGTAGCCCAAATTCAGGAAGATGTTTTTATGGAATTATTACCCATTTTACGTCGAACCTTTTCCAAGTTTGAATACGCCGAACGCCGTCAGATTGGTGAAAAAGCAAAAGCAGGAATCATTACAGATGATTATGCAAGTATTGCAAATACAGCAGAAGAATTAGACGAGAAACGAGCAGAAATGGTTTTACCTGTGTTGGAAATGTTGCTCATGTAGTGTCCAAAAGCTATTTATAAAACAATTATTAACAGTATTCTTGTATGTTAACTTCCCATAGGATTCAACAGTTTATCGCTTTTGAAAGAAAAACCAGAATATTTCAACTTTCTGCCGAAGAGCAGTATTTCTTAGACTTAATAAAATTCTTTAAAGAGGGAGGCGACAAACCTTCTTACTCTTCAAGCCACATGGGCTATACCACTTATCAATTGGATGATATTGTTGGTTTATTAAATCCATTACCCATTTGGGATGAAGTTGACGATAGAATTTTATCATTTTTGACTGAAAAAAACATTTGGTCAAATATTCGCTATTATTCTCGCCTGTATAGATTTTTAAATAAGTTGTTTGAAGAAGAAAGTTCTCATAATAATATTTATTTGTTTTGGAGCAAGTTAGAAGCAAGTGGCATCTCTAAAATTGACTTTGTAAATGATTTACTTACACCAAGTTGGGAGAATTATACTCAAAATTTATTCCTAAATAACTTTGTTGTCGAGAATGTATTAGCTGAACCAGAAAAGATAGTTAAAAGTGGGAATATGATGCTTCTAAAATACTTGGTTGATTATGAAATTAATCGTAAAAACACATCTTCTGTTGTTGATTTGTTTATTGATGATATTTTTGAAGAATCAGACGTCAAAAGTAAATATTTTTTCCATGAAATAAGGGCCTTCTCTTTTCTGCTAAGATCCGATTTGAAATATGAGATATTCATAATAAAAAGATTAGAAAAACAAAAAAACTTCTACTCTAAATTGCTTCTAATCAAACTATTGGAGTATCACTTTCCCGGAAAGTATAGTCATTTAATTTTTGATATAATCCATCAGTTGTTAATTTCCGAGCGAACGATTAAAGAAATTTCTTTTGGAATAAATAGCTATGACTTTTCAGAAGAATATCAGTATTCATTGTTTAAAAGCATACCATTTATTGATAAATCAGCCGAATATCTATCTGACTTTCTCGACAAGTATGATAATTTAGAAATGATAAAAAAGCTATTTTTTACAAAACATTTTGTAGGTATTGATGTGCTTCAAGTTATTATTGAAAAATATGGAGAAGAAAGTGTAGAGATAATCGTTCAACTTATCAATAATTTAATTGAATGGACATTAGATGACTATCGGATAAAAGCTTTAAAATCATACTTGACTATACTTACAACATTCAAAATCTCTACTTATAAAAATATATACATCAACTACCTTTCTCATAATTCTAAAAAATTAAGAGATATAATGGCTGTGTCATATTCGAGTTTTGGAGAATATGCTATTGAAGAGGCTGAAAATTTATTAAGGCATAAAAAGGCTGATTTACGCCAGACTGGAGCTTTATTATTATCCCTAATCAAATCTGAAAAAGCTCAAGAAATTTTAACAAATTTTATTGATACGGAGAAAAATGATGATACTCGTGACACCATGTTAGAAGGTATCTTAACCATTATTTCTAACCAAAATACACGAGAAGACATTCTCCATAGAGTCCAAAAAGCAAAAGAAAGAGGAAAATTAGAAACGCCTTTAGAAAAATGGTTAGACGAATCAAAACTTCCTCCTATATACTGGAAAGATGCTAATCAAATAATTGATAATGATACGCTTAGATTTTTGTTTTACCGTATGGGTAGAGCAAAAGATATTCGCATGGATATTGAAGCAAAAGCATTAATTATGTTGATTGATAGAGCTTCAAGTGGTGCTTTTGCAAAAGGTTTGGTTAAAGCGTATTTTGAAAATGGAGCAGAGGCAAAGTACAAATTTTGTTTGACTTTAGGGGGGCTTTTAGGAGATGATGACGTAATCAACTTGCTTCGCCAAAAGGTGATTGAATTTGCTGAAACAAGTAGAGGAAAGATGGCAGAATATACAGTGAAATCTCTGGCATTACAAGGTTCAACAAAAGCTTTAAGAGCAGTTGAGTTTTTTTCTCGTAAGTATAAAGCTAAGCATAAAAATATTGGGGCAGCAGCCAATGAATCGTTTATCATTGTTGCCGAAGAGTTAGGAATTTCACCTTATGATTTAGCTGATTCTATTATTCCTAATTTTGGTTTTGACGGACTATTTAGAAGATTTGAAATTGGAGATGAAAGCTATCGTGCGTTTATCAATACCGATTTTAAAATCATGTTTTTAAATGAAGACAACAAACTGTTGAAGTCGCCTCCTAAGGATATTAATAAAGAATTGGCAGAAGAGTTAAAGGAAATTTCAAAGGAAATCAAGGATATTGTAAAATCTCAATCAAACCGATTAGAACAATATTTAATTATTCAACGGAAATGGTCTTCTGAAAAATGGCAAAGCTTTTTCTTAGAAAACCCAATTATGTTTGTATATGCTGTTCGACTGATTTGGGGTGCTTATAATTCATCAGGGGAATTACTATTTACTTTTCGGTGCGAGCAAGATCAGACACTAATCAATGAAGAAGGTGATGAAATAGCACTATTGCCAACACTACAAATTGGAATGGTACATCCGATTTCACTTTCATCTCAAAGTATTGATTTTTGGAGTAGTAGTCTTTATGATGCCAATCTTCAGCCTATTTTTCCACAGCTTAATAGAATGGTCGTATCACTAAAAGAGCAAGATTGTTCACTTAAAATGAGTGAAGAGTTTAGTGATGTGGCAATTGGAGGATATGCTTTTGTAAATAAGATGGATAAATTAGGCTGGGTTAGAGGGTCTGTTGTAGATGCAGGAGGGATATCCAGTTATTACAAAGACTTTTCAGAAGCAGGAATTACGGCTATTATCATCCAAAAAGGAATGATTAGCGTAGGCTATCTTGAAGAAAATGCTGAATTAGGAAGTTTGATGTTTGTTCATAAAGGAAAAGTTGCCTTTGGAAGCTATGTTTATGACGAGCCAGAAAATATCCACGATACACGTTTAATTGACTTTGGGAATGTTCCGCCAATTGTCTATTCAGAAGTGATGGCAGATATGATTTCATTAAAAGCAATTCAGGTTCAATCATGAAAAACGAAGAACAACTCAAAAAATGGCGGTTAATTTTGGGCGGAGATGAAGCCGATGGAATTGGTTGCCAGTTATCTGATACAGAAATTCAGATTGATAAAGCCCTGACAGCTTTGTATGATTTGGACAAAAAGCAAAAATTCGATTATACTCAGTCGAAAACTAAAGGTGGGAGCGAAGGCTCAAGTCCAAGTGTTGCTCGTTGGTTGGGGGATATTCGTAATTATTTTCCGCAGTCGGTTGTGAAAGTCATGCAAAATGATGCTTTGAAACATCCAGAGTTGCAAAAGAAAATGATGCTCGAACCTGAAATTTTAGAGCAGACTACGCCCGACGTACATTTGGTGGCAACTTTGATGGAACTGGGGAAATTAATCCCTTCAAAAACAAAAGACACCGCTCGCCGTGTAGTTGAAAAAGTAGTGGATGAATTGATGCAAAAATTAGAGCAAAAAACAATTGCTGCTTTGTCGGGTGCATTAAGCCGTTCGGTCAGAAATAATCGTCCTCGCTACAATGAAATAGATTGGAATACTACTATCAGAAAGAATCTCAAACATTATCAGCCTGATTACAAGACGATTATTCCGGAAGTAAAAGTGGGTTATGGACGAAAAGCAAAGCGTTCGCTCAAAGATATTGTACTGTGTTTAGACCAAAGTGGTTCTATGGGAACGTCAGTGGTGTATTCAGGCATTTTTGGGGCTGTGATGGCTTCTTTGCCCAATGTTAAAACCCAGATGGTTGTGTTTGATACACAAGTAGCAGACCTTACAGAAGACTTGCAAGACCCTGTTGATTTACTTTTTGGCGTACAGTTAGGAGGCGGAACAGACATTAATTTGGCTTTACAATACTGTCAGGAAATTATCAAAAAACCTGATGATACAATTTTGGTGTTGATTACAGATTTGTATGAAGGCGGAAACCTTGCACAGATGCGTAAACGTGCCGTTGCCTTAGTTGAGTTGGGGGTACAAGTAATTTGTTTACTTGCCCTTAATGATGATGGAAGTCCTTCTTATGATGCCGCTAATGCGAAATTCTTTTCTGAGCATCATATTCCTGTTTTTGCTTGTACGCCAGATATGTTTCCAGATTTGATGGCTTCGGCGATTCAAAAGAAAGATTTATTTCAATGGGCTGGCGAAAATGATATTGTACTAAAAGGTATTTCATAAAGTACTTCAAAATCGTTTACTTTTCCCAAATGGTCATTTTGACCATTTGGAGAAATCATAAAATTCCTTTTTACTTCGTCAAAAAAAGTCTTGTAACAGATGGTCATTTTGACCATTTGGGAAAACATAAAATTTCATTTTCCTTCGTCACAAAAGTCTTGTTCCAAATGGTCATTTTGACCATTTGGAAGGATTATATAAAAACAAAATTTTATTAATCTTCTTCTAAGTAATCTAAATCTTTTCCATGTGTTTCTGGAATGGTTAAGATAGAGAAAAAGGCGATGGAAAAACAAATGAGAGCTACTACGCCTGCGGCATTAAAAACGCCCATATCAGGTTTTAAGCTTGCATAAAGTGTTGTCATACCGATTACTGTACCACGAACCATATTCGGAACGGTCGTTGCGGCGGTTGCACGCAGATTTGTACCAAATTGTTCTGCTCCAATCGTTACAAACATCGCCCAATATCCTGCTGAAAAACCCATAAATACACAAAGTGTATATAAACCCGAAGCCGTAGAAATCCCTCCATAAAGATATACAAGGGTACAAATCAAGGTAAGACTTATCAGAATGGTAACGGCTTTTTTCCTTGATTGTAAGTATTGACTTAAAATACCACTTGATAAATCTCCAAAAGCAATACCAACATAGCAAAACATAATGGCTTTGCCCGGTTCAATATTTTCTGCTATTCCCATTTGTTTTCCGAATTCATTGGCGAAGGTTGCCAAAATCCCAATCGTAAACCAAGTAGGCATTCCGATGCCGATACATTTTAAATAACGCTTACATCTATCTGCATTGGTGAACAAAGAAAAGAAATTGCCTTTGCTGACGTGCTTTTGTTTTTTTACATTTTCAAAAATACCAGATTCAAATACGCTGATTCGCATCAATAATAAAACGATGCCTAAGCCACCACCGATAAAATAAGCGTTTCGCCAACCGCCAAATTGCGTAACGGTAAAATAAGCTGCTACTGCCCCAAACAAACCAATTCCTGCAACCAAAGAAGTACCTAAAGCTCTGAGTTCTTTGGGTAATACTTCCGAAACCAAAGTGATTCCAGCTCCTAATTCTCCTGCTAAACCTACCCCTGCCACAAAACGAAGAATGGCATAAGAAGTAGGGTCTTGGATAAAGCCACAGGCAATATTTGCCAAAGAGTAAGTAATAATTGAACCAAATAAAACGGATAATCTGCCTCTTTTATCGCCCAAAACTCCCCATAAAATTCCGCCAACTAATAAACCACCCATTTGCCAATTAAGAATGTCTTTTCCGACAGAAGAGATTTGTTCTTCGTCTAAGCCTAAGTCTCTTAAACTTGAAACACGAACAATGCCGAAAAGAAGTAAATCGTAAATATCAACGAAATAGCCAAGTGCGGCAACAATCACAGGAATACTCAGAAGATGCTGTAAAGGAGTTTTTGAAAGCGTTTTTGTCATTTTATTGTCTTGAAAAGAGTTCTATACAGAATTTGTAGGGAAATATAATACATCCAAAACAATTAAAGCAAATTCTTTGGTCAAAAGCATATAAAACAGCTAATAAATAGCTTATTACAGAAAAATATTACGTGTTTATAATGCCTTTTAATTGATTGATAAAATATTATTTTGCTCTTACAATGACTCATTGTTATACGCTAAAATACTTTTGTAATCTTACAATGCTTCATTGTTACACGACAAAATATTTTTGTAATCTTACAATGCTTCATTGTTACACGACAAAATATTTTTGTAATCTTACAATGCTTCATTGTTATACGTCAAAATATTTTTGTAGTCTTACAATGCTTCATTGTTACACGACAAAATACTTTTGTAATCTTACAATGCTTCATTGTTACACGACAAAATACTTTTCAACCTTGAAAAATTGTATTGTTTACCAGAAATATCATGGAAGAATGTTGAGAAAAAATAGAAATGACAAGCATAAAATATTCTTAATGTGCTTATTATAAGGCTTTAAGCATATTGAAAAACATAAATGCTCGTTCTGGTCGTTGGTTAAGCGAAGCGTTCCTACGACCTAAAAATAAAAAAGAGCGTCACGCTCAACTTGGTATATCAACTGTAATTTAGCATTATTAGGGAAAATTATTTAAGTCAACACTTTATTTTGACCTCTTTCACTCTTTATAGCCAATTATAAGCGTGACGCTCTAATATTTTTGTGGTTGTAGGAACGCTTCGCTTAACCAACGACCAGACGGATTATTTTGCTCTCATAAAGGGAGTGGATCATATTAAATATTTGTTAAGCTTCATGCTTTTGTGCTAACATTGAAATTATCAAACTGAAATTTATGAAATTTTTCATCGGTCTTCATTATGAATTACTTCAAATTTCTATTTGGTTTTTGTTGGCAAAAAAGGCTCTTGCTTACCATCTTCTGCTACTTTATTACGCCAGTATTATTCTCTCAGACTTTTAAAAAAGAGGAAGAAATCCAACAATCAAATTTTACGCTACAACCAGACGCTACTTTTCGGTTGTTGAAAGAAAAATATACTAAAGCCAATGAGCAGAAAGATGCCGTACAGGCAGGTATTTACTTGCAACAAATGGGACAAATCTGTTATCATTTTGGGCATTATCCGCAGGCTTTAGATTTCCATTTGCAAGCCGGTAAGCTATTCAAGGCGAATCAGAAGAAAGATTTATTGGCAGAAAACTTAAATGATTTAGGAGTTTTGTATTACTATAATCGTCAGCGAAATCTTGCTCGCCAACATTACGACGAAGCTTTTGCTATTTATAAAAGTACTCGCAACGATTTGGGTATGGCGAATACTTTAGGCAAGATTGGTCAATTATATGAAAAACAGCAGAAGTACGATAGTGCTTTTACCTATCAGCGACAAGCGATGAGCCATTACCAAAAAATCAATAATCGTCAAGGAATGTCAAAGATTTATGAAAATATAGGAAGTATTTATGAAGATTTAGCACGCTACGATTCGGCTTATTTTTATTATCAGCAAGCCTTTTTAACCAATCTGAAAACTAAAAATCACATTGCTCAAATTGAAGTGCTGAATAATTTGGGCGATGTTTTGAGGAAAACAGGAAAGCTAAAAGATGGTTTAGTATATTCAAAAAAAGCCTTGGATTTGGCTTTAGCTTCTAAGGAAACGTATCAATTATCGGGTGCTTACCGTGACATTGCCAAAGCCTATAATTTGATGGGACGCAACGACAGTGCTTTTCATTATTTAGAATTAAGTCGAAAAACGGCTTTGGATATTTACGACGAAAACAGCAATAAACAACTGGCTTTGCTACAAGTGATGTACGACATTACGAAAAAAAACAATGAAATAGAGCAACTAAACAACGCCCGAAAAACAAACCAAATTATTGGTTTTGCCATTGGAATCGTTACGATTTTGTTGGCAGCTTTGGCAACGGTTATCATCAGTCGCCAGCGTTTGAAAATCAAGAGCGAAAGAGTGTTGAATGAAGAAAGAAACCATGTGTTTGAAACGCAAAAAGCCTTGATGGAAGTAGCTTTACGCAACAAAGTATTGGAAGAAGAAAACCTAAAAAACCTTTTGGAAATCAAAACAAAAGAATTGAGTTCGCATACGCTACACGTGATTCAGAAAAATCAACTGCTTGAAAAACTCTATCACCGATTAGAAGAAATGATCAAAGACGACCGCCGAGACCCCAAACGTCAGCTTCGACAAATCATGCAGGAAATCAACCAAAGTTTTAATCACGACCAGTATTGGGAGGAGTTTCGAGGAATTTTTGAACAAGTACATCAAAGCTTTTTTGATAAACTTAAAGCTACTTCCGAGAACCTTACGGCAAACGATTTACGATTGATTGCTTTGCTAAAAATGAATCTTACTTCTGCGGATATTTCTTCGCTCTTGGGCATTTCTCAAGATAGTTTAAGAGTAGTTCGCTACCGATTACGAAAGAAACTAAACCTTGCTCAAGGCGATAGTCTTTCGGCATTTATTCAAGCTTTATAAGTACTTAACGATTCAGAAATGTAACGGTAACAATTTAATAATGTATCGAAGATGTATCTTTATATTATTGAAAATCAATGGTTTGTCTTTTATTTGTTACTCTTGTTGCCTTCTTGTTTATGGACTTTGTAACGCTGTTGCCTTTTTGTAACGCCCAAAATTTGTTTCTGTTCTGATTGTATTTGCACCTTTGCCTCATCAAAAAAACGAGTGCAAATAAATTTTTATTTCTCTTACGAGTAAAATATCAGCAAGCGAAATAAAGACAATACAAAGAAAATATGAACAGAATTTACAGCCTAATATATTGTTTTATCCTACTGTCATTTACCGCTTTTTCAGGAACATTTAGTGGAAAAGTAATCGACAAAGAAACAGGAGAACCTTTGATTGGAGCGAATGTAAGATTGGATAAAAAAGGCTTTTATGATGCCACAGGTTTAGACGGTTCTTTTAGCATCAAGCAATTGCCAGCAGGGAAATATCAGGTAAAAATTAGCTATGTTTCATACCAGAGTATCACCAAAGAAATCACGATTGGCAAAGAAGACCTTTTTCTAAGCTTCAGTTTAGAACCCGATGCCAAACAGTCTTTGAGTGAAGTAGTCGTAAGAGCCAGTGCCGATAAATCGACCGAAAATTCTGCTCGTTTTTCAGAACGAAAAGCCAATCAGTTGATGAATATTATTTCGGGAAGAGCCATTGAAATTTCACCAGATTTGACGGTAGCGAATTTAATCCAAAGAGTATCGGGCGTGTCTATTGAACGAAATAGCAATGGCGACGGACAATACGCCATTTTGCGAGGCATGGACAAACGTTATAATTATACTTTGGTGAACGGCATCAAAATTCCGAGTCCCGACAATAAGTATCGTTATGTGCCTTTAGATATTTTTCCTTCAGAATTGTTAGGACGATTAGAAGTATTCAAAACCTTAACGCCTGATTTAGAAGGTGATGCTGTTGGCGGTGTGGTAAATATGGTGATGAAAGACGCACCAAATCAGTTAGAAATCAAAGGAAATTTGGCAGGCGGTTACAACGAATTGTTTATGAATCGTGATTTTACAAGCTTCAATGCCAGTCAGATTCAGCAATTATCGCCTTATGAATTAAACGGAAATACTTATTCAGCCACAGCAAAAGATTTTCCGAAAGGAACACTAACACTTCAAACCAAAAAACCTATTCCAAACCTTGTAGGCGGATTCTCTATCGGAAACCGCTTCCTACAAAATCGTTTGGGCGTAATTTTAGCAGGCAGTTTTCAGAATACTTACCGTGGAAGTAATAGCAAATTTTATTCTTCAACGGTGTATGATACCGAAAGAACGTCAAGAATTACCAGTTTGGCAGAACGCCAATACTCCGAGCGTCAGGAGCGTTTGGGTTTGCACGCTAAAATTGATTTTCGTTTGAACGAAAACAATAAAATTCAATGGTACAATGCCTACATGAATTTGCTGAACGAACAATTGCGTGATACCAAAACCACAGAATACTCTTCGGGCGGTTATGACCCCGAAAAAGGAAATGCAGGCTTAACTTTCAGCATTCGTTCAAGAGTAACGCAACAGCAAATCTTCAATAGTACATTGCAAGGAACGCACCAATTAGCAGAAAAATTAAAATTCAATTGGTCGGCTGTGTATTCTACGGCCTCAAACCAAACGCCAGACAATACCAGTTTTAGTGTATTGGGCAAAAGAGAAAATTTTGTAGAAACGAAAATCTATCCACAACAAAGTAGCCGACGCTGGGAACACAACGACGACCGAGATTTAGCCACATATTTGAACCTTACTTATTTGAGTGCTTGGAAAGATAATCCGTTGGAAATCAGTACTGGTGTATTGTATCGAGATAAGCAAAGAAGTAATTTTTATAATAATTACATCCTACAACCTACCAATCTTTTGGCGGTTTACGGAAAAGATTTTAATAGCTACGACGAAGTAAATTTTACCGTTCAAAACCCAAGAGGAACAGTCGCTTCGGCCCTGAATTATGATGCTACTGAAAAAATTGCGGCAGCTTACGTAATGGCAAAATTGAATACAAAAGCTACGCAAATCATCGGTGGAATGCGGGTAGAACATACAGACCAAGGTTATCAAATGCTTTTTCCATTGGGCGAACTTCGTCCTTCGGGCAATCAGGTTTATACCGATTTTTTACCAAGTTTGAATATCAAACATAGCTTGAATAATTCTCAAAACCTGCGTACTTCTTATTTCCGTTCAATCAATCGTCCCGGATTTTTTGAAATAGTACCCGGAAAAGTCGTGAACGAAGAATTTCAAGAAAGAGGAAATCCAGATTTACAGCGTGCGATAGCGGATAATATTGATCTGCGATACGAGTACTTTCCCAATCCTTCAGACCAAGTAATGGCAGGGATTTTTTACAAGGCCATCAAAAATCCGATTGAATACACTTTGCAAGTAGATGAAACCCGTGGACAAGATGTTTTTTATACACCCGGCAATTTTGGCAATGCCAATAATTATGGCTTTGAATTAGATGTAATTAAGTATTTCAAAAACTTCGGAATCAAAGCGAATTATACTTATACCAACTCTTCTATCACTACCAAAAAGAATATCAGAGTGCGTGATAGTGCAGGCAATTTGAGTGCTATTTCTGTTAATCAAACTCGTCCACTTTACGGGCAGTCGGAACATATCGGCAATTTTTCTTTACTCTATAAAAATAATAAAACAGGCTGGGATGCCCAGTTGGCGGCGTCGTACACAGGCGAGCGTATCAATACCGTTTCGCAGTTTTTAGACAATGATTTATGGCAAGAAGCCTTCATCCAAATGGATTTTTCGGTAGAAAAAAAGCTGAATAACCGCTGGGTGATTTTTGCCAAAGCCAACAATTTATTGAATACGCCCATGCGAGTTTTCATCAAAAATACCAATCCCGTAAACAACAATATTCCAGACCAAGCCAACAGCAATGGCAAAACTTTGATTCGAGAAGACTATTACCAGAGGAGTTATCTAATCGGCATAAAATTCAAATACTAATTCAAAAATTTTAACATCAAATTTTATCATGAAAAATTCAAAAATGTTTGTGGGCATCATGTTATTGATGACCTTGTTCGCTGCGTGCAGTAAAGACGACAACACAACGCCAGTAGTGGAACAAACCGTAACAGGTGAAGTATCAGGAACTTGGACAAAAGGTTCTATCATTCAAGTAAAAACCGACATCATTATTCCAGCAGGAAAAAGTTTGACCATTGAAGAAGGCGTAACCGTAGTAATGGACACAACGGCAAAGCCAGAAGTAATTGTAAACGGTAATTTGTATGTGTTGGGAAGTACAGCCAATCCTGTAAAATTGACCGTTCCAGAAGGAGCAAGAATTGCCAAAAACAAATTTGGAAAACTTTGGGGCGGTATTTTAGCGTCAAAAACTTGTGCAGAATTGGTACTTAGCAATGCAATTTTGGAATATGGCGGAGCAGTAACGACCGAATCTTCTACTTCTGTAAAGCAAGGTTTATACAAAGCCGTTAGCGGTGAATTCGACCCAGCAATCTGGTTTTCAAATACGGCAGGAAAATTAGTCATGCAAAATTCAATCGTTCGTTACTGGAAAGACGACTGTACTTATTTGGAAGGCGGAAGCATCATTTTTACCAATAATACTTTCCATACAACGGGCGAAAGTGGTGGCGAGGCAATCAATATTAAATCGGGTTGCGTGGCTGATGTGGCTTATAATTTGATTTACAGCACCAACACAAACGCCTTGAAATTATCAAATTCTGGCGACCGCACGCCACAAGCTTACGTGGTGGCTTACAACAATACGATTGTAAACACAGGTTGGAGAAGACCAACGATTAAAGGCGGTTCTATTTGGTTAGAGGCAAGTGTACGTGCTGATTTGTACAATAATTTGATGGCAAATACTCGTTTCGGTATCAAAAGAGATGTGAAAAAACCAGAAGACAATCGTTCTATCGTAAGTAATTCATTGTATTACGGTTACACGCAAGAAGGAGTAAACCAATTCCAACCAAGTACTGAAATTTTAGCAGGTAAAAATGATGTAATTGGTACAAAAGCGGGTGATAACGACCCTAAATTTGTGAATTATCCAGTGAATACTGATAGCTACAATGCAGACTTCTCGACTGCTTGGGATTTCCATTTAACAACAGGTTCGCCAGCTTTGAACAAAGGAATTACTACTTTCACCAGAAATTTCAAAGACGGTATTACGATTAACGGACAAACTTACAAATCACCAGAACCAACTTCATATATTGGTGCTTTTGGAACGAAGTAGTTGTGAGTTAGTGAGTTGTGAATTAGTTAGTTAGTGAGTTGTGAATTGGTAAATTAGTGAATAGAGGTTTAATTATCTTTTAGAAACATTCACTAATTCGCAACTCACTAACTAACAATTAAAAGAAGAGATAAATAATGAATCATCGGTTTTTAAGTATTTTATTCCTTGGCTTTTCGCTTACTGCTTGTAAACAAGTGGCAGTACAAACAAAAAATAATAACAGCGAACAGCAGATTATACAGCCTACTTTTATTACTGAACCTGTAAAACACGATACCGACGACCCAGCTGTTTGGATTAATCCACAAGATGCCAGCAAAAGTCTGGTGATTGGGACAGATAAAGACATCGACGGAGCTTTGTATGTGTATGATTTACAGGGAAAAATTCAAGAAGATAAAGTAGTTCGTAACCTGAAAAGACCTGATAATGTGGACATTGAGTATGGTTTGAAACTCAATAACAAAGCCACAGACATTGCAGTAACGACAGAGCGTTTTACCCACAAACTCCGAATTTACGCTTTGCCAGACATGAAACCCGTTGACAACGGAGGCATTGAAGTTTTTGAAAACGAAACAGGAGCAGAGTACCGTGATTTGATGGGTATTGCTTTATACAAAAATAAAGTAGGGCAAATCTATGCGATTGTCGGAAGAAAATCTGGGCCAACTGATGGTACTTATCTTTGGCAATATTTGTTGGAAGACGACGGAAAAGGACAAGTAAAAGCTACTTTAGTAAGAAAATTTGGAGCTTATAGTGGCAGAAAAGAAATAGAATCTATTGCCGTTGACGACGAATTGGGCTATATCTATTATTCCGACGAAGGCGTTGGCGTAAGAAAGTATTTTGCCGAACCTTCAAAAGGAAATCAGGAATTGGCTTTGTTTGCCACCACAGGTTTTACCGAAGACCACGAAGGCATTTCTATTTATCAGACTTCCCAAAAGAAAGGCTATATTTTGGTTTCAGACCAAGGAGCAAACCAATTTCATATTTTTCGCAGAGAAGGAACAGATCAAAATCCACACGAACATACTTTATTGAAAGTAGTAAAAGTAAAAGCCGTACAAAGCGATGGCTCAGAAGTAGTGTCTGTACCTTTAAACAGTACTTTCAAAAAAGGATTATTCATCGCCATGAGCGACGACCGTACTTTTCATTTCTACAAATGGGAAGATATTGCAGGAAAGAAATTGAAATAAATGTGGAGTTTTGAGTGCGGAATGATGAATGACAATACATTGTACACATCATTCTGTACTCAAAACTCAGCATTTAATTTTTATTCACATTCACCCTTCTATGAGCTTGTAGCAGGAACGCAACGTTGTCCATCATGTTCAACATTTCCTCAATTTCAGCTTCTTTCAGTAAAATATAGTAATTCATTAGCGGTGTCCGCAACATTACTTCTTTGCCATGCGAAGTATAAAAATCGTGGACACCGATTCTCTTTTCTAACATATCTTGAAAAGCTCCAAATTCAAATTCGTTAAAAATAAATAAAGAGTTTTTATAGGCAAGATTATATTTTTTACAGCATGGACAATAACCAATATATCCGTTTGTATTTGCAGTTAATGTCTTGAAATCGTGTGAGTTTTCCATAAAATAGACTTATCAAGAAAAATGGAAGGTTTTAAGTTAAAAAATCTGACATCCCAAATCCGAACATCCGAAATTTAAGAAAAACCGCCGTCGCAGAGCAACGGCAGTTTATGAAGAGAGCGATGCCTTTTACTCCCTTACTGAGCGCTAAATGTATTGTATTACTTATTGATTCTAAGATAGTTTCTCGCACTGATAGCCCAGACCTACAAGGGCATTAATGATTTTTTCACAAGGTGTAAAAGGTTCAGATACAATTTTTAACACTTTGTTTACATCATGAAAGTCAATGTTGAAATTGCTAATTCCTACCGACTTGAGTGCGTCCCAAATGGCTTGAATACCAATAGGAGAGCTAATGTTTGTTTTAAACGCTAATGTTTCCATCTGTTTTTATTGTTTAGGAGTTAAATACAAGTCCTTCAAAAATATTCTGAGGACAGCCACAAGTAAGTATGAGTGCTGAATTATGAACTTAAAATATTGACTTTTAGATAATTGCAATATTTGTAAATCCAATGAAATGCTGCACAACTACTTAATTTTGGCTAATTATTGTACAAAATGGTGATAGACATTGGTCATAAAAACGGTTTTTTGTTGATTTCATGCAAAAGCATGAATTGAAAACATCATAAAATTGTGTTGTTTTGGCTGAATTACGGTACTTATTTGTAAAAACAGTCCTGAAAATCAAGACTGTTTTGAGATATATGAACGAAAAGAATTCAGCACATTACTTTATTTAATAATCTATTGATTGGAGGTTTTGAAACCCACTTTGCAATTAAAGTGAGCCTCAAAATGCCTCCGAATTCAGGTTTAGGGTATTTATCAGTATTGTATAATTGCCCGAAAGCACAAATCATTTCAAGCTTTATTATGAATAACATTGGGTTCGTATAGATATATACGTTCAATATCTTCAAGTTATAAAATTCAAATTCCTCAAGTCACAAAAAAATCTTACATCAACTTCTTCCTCAAGTCTCAAATAATAAACTCTTGCATCTTGTTTCTTGCTTCTAATGTCAACCTCAAGTCCTAAAGTCCTCAATCTTCAAGTCTCAGAAGTACAGAACAAAGGTAATAGTTTATTTAGAATAATTCCAAATAAAAAGGTAAATTATTTTGATTTAGTCTAAATAAGAACAATATTTGCAGTGTCAAATCAGAACCGACAAACCATATTTTTTTAATCCTTATTTTAAAATATCATGAAAAAACAATTATCAAAACACGTTATTCGTCTGATATTCAGTAGTGTTTTAGTACTCCATAGCGTATTTTCGTTTGCTCAGAACACAGCAACAGTAAAAGGAAAAGTATTTACAAGTGACGGAAAAGCAGCAGAATTTGTAAACGTATCGTTGAAAGGCACAAACAAAGGCGTAGTAGCAGACGAGAACGGTTATTATGAAATTAAAGAGATAAAACCCGGAAAATACATTGTACAAGCAAGCTTTGTAGGTTTGGAAGCTCAGAAAGAAAGTGTAACACTTGCGGCAGGAGAAAGTAAAGAACTCAATTTTACTTTAATAGAAGATAGCAAACAACTGAAAGAAGTCGTGGTGGTATCGAACCCGAGCAAGTATGTAACTGATTATCCGTCTATTTCACTTCGTTTGAAAACACCTTTATTAGAACTTCCGCAGAATATTCAGGTAGTTACGGCACAAGCATTAAAAGACCAACAGATTTTTGATATGTCCGAAGGCGTTACTCGTAATGTAAGTGGTGCGTCACGTTCAGAACATTGGGAAACTTACGCCCGTATTGTGATGCGTGGTTCAAGAATCGCCGCTTTCAGAAATGGTATGAATGTAACCGAAACTTGGGGGCCACTCACAGAAGATATGAGTATGGTAGAACGCATCGAAATCGTAAAAGGTCCAGCAGGTTTTATGCTTGCCAGTGGCGAACCCAGCGGTTTTTATAATGTAGTAACCAAAAAACCAACAGGGATTACTAAATCAGAAATTGGCATGACGGTCGGTAGTTTCGGAACGTACCGAAGTACCGCAGATTTTGATGGAAAATTGAGTAAAGATGGTAAAATACTGTATCGTTTGAACCTAATGGGACAAATGAAAGGTACTCATCGCAATTTTGAATATAACAATAGAGTTTCGATAGCTCCTGTGATTAAATACCAAATCAATCCGAATACTTCACTAACTGCCGAATATACTTATCAAGGCGTTGAGATGTCGCCAATTGGTTCTGCTTATGCTTTTTCAGCAAAAGGAATCAGCGATTTACCGTATAATTTCACCACTTTAGAACCCAATTTAAAACCAACGACGATCAAAGACCAATCTTTGTTCCTAACGCTTTCGCATAGCATTAATGCCAATTGGAAATTTACGGGACAATTAGCGTACTTGCATTACGACCAAGTAGGACAAAGCCTTTGGGCATCGGGCTTTAGTGGCGATACTTTAAAAAGAACGACTTCTATTTGGGATATTTTAGGAGAAACAAAAGTTGGGCAATTCTTTTTGAATGGAGATGTAGAAACAGGAAGCGTCAAGCATCGTATTTTGGCAGGAATTGACATGGGAAATAAAGACTATTATCACGACTGGGCTCAAGCGGGTGTTATTGGTAATCTGAATGTGTATAATCCTGTTTATGGACAAGTGGCTTCTAAAGACTATCCAACATTCGACCGTAGTTTAGACATCCGTGAGCGTGGAGTACATTATAACAATAGCTACACAGCATTTTATGCACAAGATGAAATCAGATTTTTGAATGATAAATTACGTTTTACCTTAGCAGGACGCTACACAACAACCAATGATACTGACCCTTATTCTGGAACAGTTGGAGTAAGTAAATTTACGCCAAGAGCAGGTTTGAGTTATTCAATCGACAAAAGTACAAGTGTGTATGCTGTTTATGACGAAGCCTTTATTCCACAAGCTGGCGGTACTTATGAAGGAAAGAAATTTGACCCAATCATCGGCGATAATAAAGAAATTGGTCTAAAAAGAGAATGGTTGAATGGTCGCTGGACGGCATCGGTTGCGGCTTATAAAATCACTAAAAATAATGTGTTGACAGAAGACCCTAATCATTTATACTTTTCTATTCAGTTAGGACAAACACAAACACAAGGTTTAGAATTTGACTTAAGAGGACAAGTGCTTGAAGGCTTGGAACTTACGATGAATTATGCCATTACGGATGCCAAAGTAACGAAAGACACAGACGGCTCGCAGGTAAGCAGACAAGTACCGGGAACAGACAAATATATTTTTAACACTTGGTTGAAGTATCGTTTTCAATCGGGGAAAGCAAAAGGTTTGGGCTTATCATTTGGCGTACAGCATTTAGCAGGAAGAACCAATTGGTACGGAGCTTACAACAAAGCCGTTGACCCTACAATGCCAAACTACACTCGTTTTGATGGAGCAGTATCGTATCAGTTTGATAAATTCGGGATAGCCTTGAACGTTAATAATCTTTTCAATACTTATCTAATCACAGGAGGTTCATATTACGCTTGGAACAATTATTATTACTCACAAACAGAGGCTTTGCGTAATGCGAGATTGAGTATTAATTATAGGTTTTAAGACAGAATTATAAAAAAGGATTGATGACTCTAAGACGATTTTCAATATCAAGGGTAATAATACCATTATTCATATTGATTATATACTTTATGAGAGAGTATATATCGAGGTTGAAAGTAATAATGTATCTATCTGATTTGATGAATGTTAATGCAATGTTTTTCTCTGTGGTAATGATGTTAGTACCACTTCTTTTTCTTCAAAAGAAAAATCGAGGATGGAATATATTTCTTTTCGTTTCCTTGTCAGTGGTAATGTACTTCAACTTTAAAAAGTAAACCAAGATATTAGTGTCAACTGCAATTTTATTCATCGTCGTAGTTATTGGCTTCATCTCTATTGAATTTAAAGTTGCTTAAATCTACTCTTAAATCAGCAAGAGAATCTGTAAGCTTTTGCATTTTCTCCATGCGATTAACATTGCTATTTTGTTTTTCTTCAATCTCAAAAGCAATGACTTCTACTTGTTTTCCAATCATCTCATCAGGAAGATTGAGGGTATAAGTATTTTGAGTGGGTACAATGATTTCTCTGATAAGTTCCATATCAATTGTTGGTTTTGAATCCTAATCAAATATAGTAAGACTGTATGCAAAATTTTAAAAAAATCATCGGAAAGATTCACCTTTGGCTTGGGCTTGCGTCGGGTATTGTGGTGTTTGTTGTTTCTATTACGGGTTGTTTGTATGCTTTTCAAGAAGAAATACAAGACTTTTCTCAGCCTTTTCGCTTTGTGGAAGCTCAGAACAAAGCTTTTTTAGCACCCTCAAAATTAGAAGCAATTGCCAAAAAAACTTTGCCAAAAAAACAGCTTCATGCTATTATGTACTCGGCAAAGGAACGAGCAGCTCAGGCTATTTTTTATCATTACGAACCGTCCTATTATTACATTATTTACTTAAACCCTTACACGGGTGAAGTGCTGAAAGTAAAAGATATGGATAGGGATTTTTTTAGAATTGTACTCGTCGGGCATTATTATTTGTGGCTTCCGCCAACTATTGGTCAGCCAACGGTGGCGATTTCAACCTTAGTTTTTGTCGTACTCTTGATTTCGGGTATCATTTTATGGTGGCCAAAAAACGAAAGTGCCGCCAAGCAACGTTTCTGGTTTCGCTGGAAAAGTACGACCAAATGGAAACGGAAAAATTATGATTTACACAATGTATTAGGTTTTTATTCCGCTTGGATTGTGCTGATTATTGCTTTAACGGGTTTAGTTTGGGGCTTTCAATGGTTTGCCAATTCGGTTTATTGGCGTTTGGGAGGCGAAAAATCGACCGTTTTTTCAGAAGTGTATTCGGATATAAAACAGAAATCACACTTAACGGCACAATCGCCAGCCATTGATAGAATTTGGCAGAAAATGTTGGTAGAACATCCCGACGCTAAAACGATGGAAGTGCATATTCCCGAATCAGATTCTGCTTCAATAAATGTCAATATTAATACTGAAATAGGAACAAACTGGAAAATTGATTACCGATACTTCGACCAATATTCTTTGAAAGAATTATCTGTCAATCATCTTTATGGCAGATTTCACGAAGCAAAATTGGCTGATAAAGCTATCCGAATGAATTATGATATTCACGTAGGAGCAATTTTTGGTTTTGCAGGCAAAGTACTTGCTTTTTGTGTGAGCTTGGTCGCTGCAAGTTTGCCTATTACAGGCTTTTATATTTGGTGGGGTAGAAGGAAGAAGAAAAATGGGAATAATGAAAAACAAATATCATTAAAAGAAAAAATGAATGTTTAAATCAACGTCGTCCACAGTTTTTATGGACGACGTTCGTTTTAATATTACACCGTAATTTTTCCTTGATACTTGGCAATGGTCATCAATAAAGATGGAAGTAATACCAAGTTTGTTACCATAGCTACCAACAAAGTAATCGACACCATTACGCCCATTGCCGCTGTGCCACCGAAGCTTGAAACGGCAAAAATTGAAAATCCACAGAAAAGAATAATGGCGGTATAAACCATACTTAGTCCTGTGCCAAAAATACTCTTGGTAATGGCTTGCGAAATGCTATTGCCATTTTGTAATTCCTGACGATACCTTGTGAGGAAATATACCGTTCCGTCTGAGGCAATTCCGAAAGTAATGCTAAACACTAAAATCGTTGAAGGCTTGAAGTGAATATCCCAAAAGCCCATCAAGCCCGCTGTTAATGCCAAAGGAATCAAACAAGGAAGTTTTGATAAAATAATAACGGGAATAGAACGGAATAGCACCATTCCTACAACGGCAATTAAGCCAATGGCAATTAATAAACTTTCGTATAGATTAGAAAGTAAGTAATCGTTACTTTTCAAGAATACCAAACTATGTCCTGTTAAGCTTACTTTATACTCTTTTGGGTCGAAAATTTCATCTACTTGCGGGCGAATTTCGTCCATCAGTTCTTTGATTCGTACAGAACCTACGTCTGCCATTTGGAAACTGATACGAGTAATTCTTTTGTCTTCACTCAAAAAAGCCTTGAATTGTTTACTTGAAGCACTGCCATTTTGCAAGTACTCAGTCAGTTTTGAAAGCTCCAACACATTGGGCAAAACGTAGTATTTACCATCGCCACCTCGGTAAGATTGATACAAAAATCGAGTAGCTTCTACAATCGACAAAGGTCTTGAAAACTCTTTATAAGCTCTCATTTTGTTTTGTAGGGCTTTGATTTTGTATAAAGTTTGAGCTTGGTTGGCAAAAATTCCATTCGGTTTTTTGGTGTCAATCATAATTTCAAAAGGTAAAACGCCATTGAAATTTTTCTCGAAGAAACGTAAATCGCTGTAAATCGGGTCGTTTTTGGGTAAATCATCTACCACGTAGCCAATCACTTGTATTTTAGTAATACCATAAGCCGAGATAAGTACTACCACCAAAACCACGGCATAAATGGCATTACGCTGATTGTGTACCAAATAATTGATTTTAGACAAAAAGCTATTGATCCATTTTACTTCTAAATGTTTTAAATGGCGAGCTTTCGGCAAGCCCATATAAAACAACATATTGGGAATCAGTAATATACAAAGTAGATAAGTAATCATCACGTTGAGGGCTGCGATAACCCCAAATTCTACTAAAAGGCTACTATTGGTAAAGTAAAAAACACCAAAACCAATGGCGGTGGTTACGTTTGCCAAGAAGGTTGACAAGCCAATGCCCGTAATCATATTTTGCAAAGCAAGCTCTTTGTTACCATGCTGGATGAGTTCGGCTTGGTATTTATTGATTAAGAAAATGGCATTTGGTACGCCAATGACAATTAAGAGTGGCGGAATTAAGCCTGTCAGAATGGTGATTTTGTAGCCTAATAATTGGAGCGTTCCCAAAGAAAAAATTACGCCAATAAGTACTACAAAAATTGAAAGTAAGGTAAAACGTACCGAACGGAAGAAAAACCACAGAATCAGACCCGTCATTAAAATTGCCAATCCCATGAAAAGTTTCATTTCTTTTGAAACCTTCAACATCGTTGCGGTACGAATGAATGGCATTCCTGAAAAGTGTAATTCAGTTTGATTTTTTACCGAAAAATCGGTCGCTAATTTTTTGATTTGATTAACAATCCCGATTCTTTTCGCCGAATTCAAGAATTTATCATTGAAAGTAATCGCAATTAATGATGAATTATTTTCATGATTAATGACCATGCCTTCGTAGAATTTCAGGTTGGCTATTTTTTGCTCAAGCGAATCTAATTGTACTTGTGTATGAATGGCTTTGCTGTCGATTGGTACTACTTCAAATTTCTTAAGTGCATCATTTCGCCTTAATTCATACAAATTGGCAACCGAAATAATGTTTTTGATACCTTCCAAACGCTTAATATCTTCGATAAGCTTAACAAGGTTTTTGTACTTTTCTATTTCAAAAAGTTTTGGCGACTGCCAACCGATTACCATAATACTGCCGTCTTCGCCGAACCTCTTACGGAAATCTTGATACTCTTTTTCGATGGGGTCATAAGCAGGAAGGATTCGAGCGATTTCATACGAAAGCTCGATTTTACTTGCCTGATAACCCATAAAAGCGGTGGATGAAATGATAATACCAATCCATAAAATACGGTATTGGATAACGAGCTTGGCAATTGAATTCCACATAATGATGATAGTTTTTGAATCTCTGTGATGTCAACAAGATGATTCTTACCTGTAAAAACACAGGTTTAAGTAAGGGTATTGATTAAGATTTGTGAACGATAAGTGATGAGCTTTTTGCAAAACATTATTATTCAATGTTTTAATTTCATAACGCTATCGTTTTTTGTAATGCCTACTTAGCTAAACGAAAATAGTATTGAAAATAGATGATTTTCAAATTAAACGTTCTTTAAATAGACTTTGCGAAGGAAGTCAAGGGGCATTTTTAGCGATAAAATGCTCAAATAAGATTTGAAAAAATGGATATTTAAAACAGGCTTGCCCTTCAAATACAAAGGTTAAAGGCTTATCATTTCGCAGAACATTAATACAAGTAAAAAAAGTGGGCTGAGGCTGGTTTGCATCAAGTTCGACGCTTAATCGAATACTTGAACTGAGGTTTTGTTGTTCGCTTGGACTTTCAATTTTGCATTTATTTCGTCCGAAATGATGGGCTTGTTTTACCGAAAGCGTTCTTCCATAAATAGAAAACACGAGTGTAAGACACATTAAAAATGTGCAAATAAAGCGTGTTATGAAAGATTTTTTTTGCATATCAGAATGCAAAAATACGGTGTTTTTTTGACTTTAGGACTTTAAGACTTGAGGATTTTTGGACTTTAGGATTTTGTTTTTGTGACTTTAAGACTTGGAGACTTTAGGACTTTAAGACTTTAAGACTTTAGGATTTTATAACCAAATGGTTTTATTCTTCTAATCAATCCTCAAATCTTTTAATTTTTCCTCAAGTCCTCAAGTCCCCAAATCCTCAAGTCCAAAAAAAATCACTTCTTAACCTTCACCTCCGAGCCTTCTCTGATTTCTTCTGTGGCTACTTTTACTAATTGGTCGCCTTCTGATAGTTCTCCGTAGATTTCTATTTTTCCGTCGGCTTCTCTGCCTTTGCGTACTTCCACCCATTCAGCTATTCCATTCACGATTTTTACGACAAATACTTTTTCTGGAGCATTCGCCACGGCTGCTTTGGGTACAACAAACGTTTTTTCAGTAGCAGGGAAAGTGATTTTTACTTCGGCAACCATGCCCGGCAAAAGCTTTTTGTGGCTATTATCAATATCCATTTCAATACGTTCCGAACGAAATTTACTGTCAATCGCACCTGCCAAACGGTTAATATTAGCCTTAAAAACTTCACTTGGTTGAGCTTTTACCGTAAAAGTAATGTCATTTTTATCGCCCAAATAAGAAGTATAAGCTTCTGGAATCAAGACGATTAGACGTAATTTCTTTTGGTCTTGTAAAGTAAACATTGGAAACTCTGAGCCTTTGCCCGAAGGCCCCACATAAGCACCAACGCTGATATTACGAGCCGTGATAATACCACTAAAAGGAGCTCTGATTTCTAAATAATTCTTGTTGTCGGCAATTTCTTTGTAGCTCGACTTAGCGGCTTCTAATTGTGCCAAATCTGCGTTTTTGCGTGCTAAAGCTTGGTCCAATTCATTCGGCGAAATTGTTCCTGCGGTTTTGCTGGTTTGTAAAAGACGTTCGTACAAGGCTTTACTTGCCGAATACATCGCTTCTTGAGATTGTAATCTTGAAGCCGCCGCCGACAACTGAGCAGAAAGTTCGGGAGCTTCCATCGTCACTAACAATTGTCCTTCTTTTACTTCTGAGCCTACATCTACATTCATTTTTTTTACGAAACTGTTTACTTTGGCGTATAAATCCACGCTATGTTTAGCGATTAATTCTCCCGGAATTTGGATTTTTGTGGACATCATGCCTTTTTCCAAAGTAAATACTTCTACGCTGTGAACAGTTGGCGTTTGTGTTTTTTCTTCTTTTTTACTTTCAGAAGAATCACAACTATTGAAAAAAATCGTGGTAGCGAACAAGCCAGCGACAGTAAATATTGATTTTATAGCTTTTGATTTCATGGTTGTATTTAACTGTTAGCTAATAGCTGTGAGCATTGAGCTAAAAGTTTTATTTTTTGTTGAAAGATTTTAATCACTCAATCACAATTCACTAATTCACTAATTTATTTTTTCATAGATCGTAGGAATATAATGTTTACTTTCTTTGTCTTCGGGGTCAAGAGAAACAGATTCGGTAGAAGTATTTTCTTGAAACCAAGCAAAAACTAAAGGAAGAATAATTAAAGCCGCAAAAGTTGAGGCTATCAATCCACCGATTACTGCACGAGCCAGCGGAGAAGTTTGGTCGCCACCTTCGCCTAAACCCGAAGCCATCGGAATCATCCCCACTACCATCGCTACGCTCGTCATTAAAATTGGGCGTACTCTCAAGGCAGCGGCTTCTTTGGCGGCTTCGAGGGCATTGCCTGTAATTTTTCGGAGTTGCTCGGCATTGGTAATCAATAAAACGGCATTGGCAATAGATACGCCAACCGACATGATAATGCCCATGTACGATTGTAAATTCAACGTAGAATTTGTCAGTCTCAACATCACTAAAGCCCCTAAAACCACAGCAGGAATCGTTGTGAGAATGACGATTGATACTTTGAAAGATTGGAAGTTTGCTGATAACATTAAGAAAATCACCACGATGGCTACTAAAAGTCCCGACTGTAAACTGTCTAACGTTTCTGTCAAAACTTTACTTAAACCAATAGGTTCAACCGTCAGTCCTCTTGGTAATTCTCCGAGCGAATCAATGGCTTTTCTTACGTCTTCGGTCGCTGTTCCTAAATCTTTTTTGTATAAATTGGCTGTTACCGAAAGTGTTGGCAAAGCTCCTAAATTATCGTTTTCGCCATAAATGGTATCTTGCTGAATGGTGGCTACATCGCCCAAAATCGGTCTTGTGGCATTTCTCTGTAAAGCAATTTCACCAATATCTTCTATGCTTGTCATTTTATTCTCAGGAATTTGTACTTGCACACTGTATGTAAGTCCTGATTTGGGGTCAATCCATACGCTTTTGTCAGTATAACGAGACGAAGAAGTTGAGGCTGTAAGTGTACGTGAAATATCATTCATATCTACACCCAATTGCGAGGCTCTAACTCTATCAATATCAATGCTAATGGCAGGATACTTGATGGGTTGCCCTAATTGTACGTCTCGTAAATAGTTGATTTCTTTGAGTTTAGCAATGAGTTTTTTGGCAAATTCTTCATTTGTTTTTTTACTTCTTCCTGCCAAACGTATTTCAATGGGCGTCGGCGAACCCTGACTTAGGATTTTATCCGTCAATTCTATTGGTTCAAAAGAAAGTTTCAAATCGGGCATGGTAGCTTTGATTCTCTTTCTGAAATCTTCTTTTAATTCTTCTAAATCAACCTTGAAGTGTTCGTTGAGTTGTACTTGTAAAACGGCTTCTTGCGGACCACTCATAAACAAATAAATCGGACTGGTAGAGAAAAGACCGGGGTGTTGCCCAACAAAACTTGAAGTAATAGAAATATTTTCTTTCCCTACCATTTTTTCAAGAATGGCAATGGATTGAATCAATTTTTGTTCGGTGCGTTCAATTCTTGTACCTTCTTTGGCACGCAACCGTACTTGGAATTGGCTACCATTGGTTTTGGGTAAAACGTCTCTTCCGATATTCGTTAAAAGTAAAATCGCTAATCCCGAAATCAAGACTAAGTAACTCACTACCAATACTTTTCTGTATGGAAATATTTTCTCTAAAAATCCTAAAAATGAATTTTTGAAACGGTCGAAAATACTTGGTTTGCTGGCAGGATGTTCTACAAAATGCTTTTTCTGTGTAATCTGATTGAATTCTGATTCAACGCTGATGTTAGAAGCAATAAAGTCTTCATTGTCAGGTAAATTGGTTTTGTGCGGATGTTCGTGACCTTTCATCAACCAATTTGCCATAATGGGAACAAAGGTTTGTGATAAAAGAAATGAAACTAACATTGAAAAACCAATCGCCAAAGCCAAAGGAAGGAACAAAGCTCCCGGAATGCCCGTCATGGTAAAAGCAGGAGCGAAAACCGCCAAAATACAGAAAAGAATCAGCAATTTCGGAAAGGCGATTTCCTGACAAGCGTCCCATATTGCTAAAGCTTTGGGTTTGCCAAGTGCTAAATGTTGGTGAATGTTTTCTATTGTTACAGTGGATTCATCAACCAAAATACCAATGGCTAAAGAAAGTCCACTCAAAGTCATAATGTTAATCGTCTGACCCGATAATTGTAAAAAGAGTACGCCTGCAATGATAGAAGTCGGAATCGTGAGGATTACAATCAAAGCTCCTCGGGCATCACCCAAAAAGAGTAGAACCATCAAGCCCGTTAAAATTGCCCCGATTGCACCTTCAGAAAGTAAACTTTTTACGGCATTGATTACATAAACCGATTGGTCGAATTCATAAGAAAGTGTAACATCTTCGGGCAATTGACTTTGGAGTTTGGGCAAAGCTTTTTTAAGATTCTGCACTACTTCCCAAGTAGAAGCCGTAGAAGATTTGGTAATTGCCAAGTAAACCGAACGTTTGCCATTAATCAAAGCATAACTTCCTGTAATATCGGCAGCGTCTTCTACTACGGCTACATCTCGCAAATATAAATTTTGTACGCCACCTTTAAACAAAGGGATTTTTTCAAAATCCTTTAGCCCTTTTATTGTCGTATTGGCTGGCGTCATATAATTATAGTCGCCAACACGGACATTCCCCGAGGGTGAACTTTGGTTATTCAAACGAATGGCTTCTACGATTTGGTCAACCGTTAAATTATGCGAACGCATCAATTCTGGGTCGGCTTTGATAACTACCGTTCGGACGTTTCCCCCAAAAGGTGCAGGCGAAATCAAACCCGGAATAGAACTAAAAGACGAACGCACATAAGTATTGGCAAGGTCGGATAATTCATTATTGGAACGAATCGGGCTACTGAGTACCAATTGCCCAACGGGTAAAGTAGAAGCATCAAAACGAATAATAAAGGGCGGTTGTGAACCAGGCGGAAAAATAGCTTGGGCCCTGTTGCTAAAAGCGGATACTTCTGCCACAGCCTGAGCCATATTTGTACCTTGATAAAAAGTAAGTTTCAACAAAGTGAGTCCTTGAATATTTTTGGTTTCGATACTCTTTACGCCCGAAACATACAATAAAAGGTTTACGTATTGTCGCCCAAAAAATGATTCCATTTGCGAAGGAGAGTATCCGCCGAAAGGGTGTGAAATATAAATCACGGGCATATTCATATCAGGGAAAATATCAATTTTGATATTTCGGATGGCATTAATTCCAAAGAATAATAAGCCCGCTACTAATACAAGTATCGTGATTGGTTTGCGTAAGGCTGTTTTGATTAAATTCATTATTATCTGGCTTGTTTGATGAGTAAGTCAATGTCTCCGTTGCTGGCGGCTTTCAATACCAAAGCTTGCCAAACATTTGAATAGGCAACGCTGATATTGGTTTCGGCCCTGTTCAGTACAAACAAAGCTTGCGTAAGGTCGATGATGTTTGAAAGGCCATTTTTGTACAATACTGCTTTTTGTTCGTAAACATTACGGGCCGCCTCTAATTGAATCGGCGATTCTCGATAAGTCAGCAAGGCATTTTCAATGCGTTGGTCGGCTAAAAGCATTTGGTTTTGTAATTGATTTTCTATCAAATCATACTCATTTTTCAAGCCTTCACGCATAAATTGCTGTGCTTGAATTTGATGATTGATTTTGGTGGGCGACATAAAATTCCAGAACATCCCAGCCCCAACGATAAAATTACTTCTGGACGGAGCAATGCCCGAAAAGTAGTTTTTATCAACATGATTATTGGTAGGAGAGTAGTCATAATCAAAACCAGAGGCTTTAGACTGAAACGAACCGAATACACTAATTACGGGTAGTTTATTTCTGCTCAAGAGTTTCTGCGTATTTTCAGCAATGTTGATGCGTGATTTTACGAATAAAAGCGTCGGATTGTTCTCAATCGCCAAAGTAGAACCTAATTGCTCTGGTATTTTACTGAAATACAAAGTATCTAATTGAAAATGCTTGGTAGGCGAGTTTAATAAAATGGACAATTGGTTAGTTGCTTGTAATTCAATGTTTTGAGCTTCTATTTCGCCAAGTTTGGCATTAGAAACTTCGGCGTTTGCAATTGAAGAATCTACACCAGCATTCAGTCCATTGGTGGTTCTGGCTTTAATTACTTCACGCAAGGCAGCTACTCTTTTGTAGTTTTGTTTACTGATTTCTACAAATTTTTGAGCCGCCAAAAGGTTGAAATAAGCTGCCGTAATTTTGATAGCATGAATGAATTTTTCTTGTTGCAAATCCAATGAATCTCTGAATACTTGTGATTTGGCAAGGTCAACACTTGCTTTCAAACGACCGAAAGTATATACATCCCAGTTCACGTTTGAAGCGTACAAAGCCCCAAAAGCTGTATTCCAGTTTTGGTTTGCTGAGCTTGGTCCTGCCGCAGCCATCCCAACGCCTCTGTAAGGATACAAAGAACCGAACTGTCCATTAGCTGTTCCGTAATTGTTTTGTACCGCCGCCGTTACATCGGGCAGAAATTGTTTCTGAGCATTTATTACTAAGGCTTCCGATGCCTTTAAGTAATTCTTTTTGGCTTTGATAGAATTGTAATTTTCTAAGCCTATCTGAATGGCATCCGATAATTTCAAGAATGGCACTTGTGAAAAAGTACTGCGGCTACTCAGAAAACAGCACAGTAAAAACAGGAGAAATATGTAATTTTTTGGAATTATCATACTGAAACGAATGATTGATGTGAAGTGCAATGAAATAATCTATTGTATTGACCAAATATATTCAAAGATTTTGATAGCCTTTATAGGTTACTGTATCGAAAACTGATATTTATCATTCATGAATTTTTTTAATAGAATCTTTTATAGAAAAAATAAAAAAATATAAATAATTTAAGAAATTAGCATTGAATATAGCTTTGCTATTGGTTCTTGAAAGAATAATATATCATAATATTTCGATAACAGACCACTATTTTATTTAGCATACTTTTGTGGTTTTAAAAATGTATTCACGCACACAATGAAAAGACTTCATTTACTTTTTTTACTCTTTTTTATTGGAAATAAAGCATTAGCACAGCCTACAAGCTATTCCATGAAAAATACTCATGCTCACAACGACTATCTGCACGAAGTACCTTTTTATGAAGCTTACTCTTTACACTTTGGCATGATTGAAGCCGATGTTTTCAAACAAGGCGACGATTTGATGGTAGCTCATGAAAAATCTTCTATTCGTCCGAACCGTACTTTTAAAAGTTTATATCTCGAACCACTCTTAAAGCAGATTAGCCTAAATAATGGAAAAATTTACGCTAACGGACAAAGATTACAACTGCTGATTGACATCAAAGAAAATGGTTTTGAAGCTTTACATCTTTTGGAAAAGCAATTAAAGCCTTATCGAAATTATTTTGATGTAAAAAATAATCCTGATGCCGTTCAAATCGTCATCAGTGGCGATATGCCCGAAAGTATTGATTTTGATAAATTTGATGAGATTTTTTACTTTGACGGTCGTCCAAAACAAAACTATTCTTCTAAAAGCTTCGAGCGTGTAGCTTTAGTGAGTACCAGTATCACAGATTTTACTCGTTGGAATGGCAAAGGACTCATCACCGCACCGCAATATTTAAAAGTAAAAAACTTTGTGGATTCTGTGCATCGCATTGGTAAACCCGTTCGTTTTTGGGCAGTTCCTAATTCGTTGACGGCTTATAAAGCTTTGATGAAATTGGGCGTTGATTATATCGGGACAGATAATTTATCGGAACTGGCAAATTATATCAAAAATTTGGAGGTTTTTTCTGCTAAACCGATTGCTCAACACATTCCCTATTTACCGACTTATCATACTGACGGTGTTCAGAAAAAATCAAAAAATATCATTTTCTTGATTGGCGACGGAATGGGGCTTGCTCAAATTTATAGTGGCATTGCAGCCAATGGCGGAAAGCTGAATTGGACGAATTTTAAACACATTGGTTTTTCAAAAACCAATTCGGCGGACAGTTTCTGCACAGATTCAGCAGCAGGGGCAACGGCATTTTCTACGGGCGAGAAAACCAATAATCGCTATATTGGGATGAGTACTGAACAGAAACCTTTAGAAAATATTTCAGAGATTTTAGATAAAAAGAAAATCAAAGTAGGCTTGGTGGTTTCCGAAGAAATTACGGGAGCTACGCCCGCTTCTTTTTACGCTCATCAGCCAGAAAGAGATTGGTCACAACTGATTGCCAATGATTTAGCTACCAGTCCGATTTCATTGACGATTGGTGCAGGCGTAGAATCTTTCAGACCAGAAACGATTGAACAACTCAAGAAAAAAGGGAAAGTATTTACTAAAATTGAAGCTTTAGAACAGGTTAAAACCAAAGAAAAAACCTTTGTTTTTGTAGATAAAAATGAAGTACGCCCCAAACACGAAGGTAGAGGAGAGTATCTTTCAGAGGCTTTTGAGGCTGCTGTAAAACAGTTGGAAAGTACTTCGCCAAACGGTTTTTTCTTGATGTTGGAAGGTTCAAAAATTGATTGGGGCGGACACGCCAACCAGTTGAATTATGTAACAAACGAAATGTTGGATTTCGACAAAGTAATCGGAAAGGCTTTGGAATATGCCGATAAAAATGGCGAAACTACGATTATCGTTACCGCCGACCACGAAACGGGCGGTTTGTCATTATTAGAAGGCGATTTCAAATCAGGAAAATTAGAAGGAAGTTTCAGCACTACCGACCACTCAGGCATTGCCGTGCCAGTAGTTGCTTATGGCCCAAATGCACAAATGTTCACGGGTTTTTATGAAAATAATACTATTTTTGAGAAGTTGCTTAAATGCCTACGGATAAAGTGATGAGCTTTGAGCCGTGAGCTATAAGCTTTTTTAATGCTCATAACTCACGGCTCAAAGCTCAAAGCCAAATATGCTCCCTCGTCAACATACATATACTTTTGAAAATCTTTCTCTTTCAAATCTTACTTACCTTACGATTTTAAAGCATAGTTCATCGTTGATTGCTACGGATGAAAAAGGTTTTTTTGAGCTTCAACCCGAAAAAATCGACTTGAATTATGTAGAAATGCCTGTTTATTTGAATCGGCAAGACTTTCTTACAGTCACCGTAAAGCAAGAAAAAGACAGACTCGACATTGCTTGCGAGTGTAATGCCGTCATCAAAAATCTTTGCGAACACCAAGTACAAGTACTCCTCAACCTGACCGAACGCCAACATTTACGCATTTTTTTTGATGATGCTTTACGCCACAACAAAATGTTGGCTGTTGCCAAAGACTATGGTTTAGAAAACGAAAAAGCTTTAGACGAGTACTTTCAAATAGAATATCATCCTTTTAAAATTCAGATAAAACCTAAACTCAAAGAACTGATAGCGGTCAATCAAGCGGCGAATGAGTATTTGAGTACCAATTTATTGCCAAAATCGACTATGCCAAATGGTCATTTTGACCATCTGGGAGAAAGTCAAAAAATGTTTATCGTAATTGCCAAACATCGCTATTACGACCATTTGATAATTGAACTTTACCAAGCTCCTTTTACGAAAGAAGGGAAACTCAAAAATCCACTAAAAATACTTAATCCATTAGATTTTATCTGGAAAACTGCTGAAATAGAAGAAGTTAAGTTTTTTTCAAGTATTTTGAAATTTCAGCAACCCAATGGCGAAAAGGCATCAAAATTACTTTTTGATGGATTAAAAGCTTTGGCAAAAAATCCGCTAAATCTTGAAGTATTTTACCATGAACCAAAAATTTCAGAGAAAGTAAACGCCAGTTCTGTTTTGCCAATTCATTTGAAATCGCTGAAAATGGACATAAAAATGCAGATTGATTACAAGGATATTTTTCATGAAGTTTCAGCTGAATTATTGATAAATGACAGGGCTTATTCATTAGAAAACCTTGCGGTTAAATTCGATTATTTCGTTCAAATCACCGATACTTTGTACTTGATTGAAAATCCTGATTTTCTGAAAGTCATTACTTTTTTCAAGCAGCATAATCATAAAATGTTGGTGCATCGCTCCAAATTTGAGGAGTTTCAAAAGACTATTTTATACAAATTGGAAAACAAAATTCGAGTACATTATTCCTACATTCGCCCCGCTACGCCTGCCCAAATTGAAGAAAATACCATTGATATAAATCAGCAAAAAATCATTTATTTGTCTGATTCAGAGGATTATATCTTGATTACGCCCGTGATTAAGTACGGAAAGATTGAAGTACCTGTTCTGTCAAAAAAACAGATTTATGTGTCGGATTTCAATGGAAATGTTTTTTCATTAGACAGAGACGAAAAAGCAGAAATTCAATTTACGGCAGATTTAATCCGACAACATCCAGATTTTGAAGACCAGCTCGACCTTGATTATTTCTATTTGCATCGTGGGGCTTTTTTGGATGAAGACTGGTTTTTAGAAGCTTTTGATACTTGGCAAAAGCAAGGCATTACGATTTTGGGCTTCAACGAATTGAAAGAAAATAAGCGAAATTATCATAAAGCGGTCGTGAACGTCAGCGTAACCAGTGGCATTCGTTGGTTTGAAACTGAGCTTTCGGTTTTGTTTGGCAAACAGAAAGTTCCTTTAAAACAATTGCAAAAATCGCTCAAGCACAGAAGTAAATATGTGCAATTGGGCGATGGTACTTTGGGCATTTTACCGACAGAATGGCTACAAAAATTCACGGAATATTTTGAGGCTGGCGAAATTGTTGAGCAAAAAATCAGGATTCCGAAGAGTAATTTTTCGGAAGTAAGAAAATTATTTAAAGAAGAGTTTTTGGCAGATGAAGTAAAACAAGATTTGAAAATTTATGCTGAAAAACTGAAAAATTTCAAGCAAATAGAAAACGTAGCAATCCCCGAAGGTTTGAATGCGACTTTGCGAGATTATCAAAAACAAGGCTTAAACTGGCTTAATTTCTTAGATGAATTTGGCTTCGGCGGTTGCTTGGCGGATGATATGGGCTTGGGGAAAACGATACAAATCATTGCTTTTATTTTATCACAAAGAAGTAAAAAAGTACAAAATACAAATCTTGTAGTAGTACCTACTTCCTTGATTTTCAATTGGGAAGCAGAAGTTGCCAAATTTGCTCCTTCTATTAAAATACTGAGTGTTTATGGCGTAAACCGAGAAAAAAGTACGGCTAATTTTGATGAGTACGAAATCATTTTAACGTCTTACGGAACACTTTTGTCGGACATTACTTTCTTGAAAAAGTATCATTTCAATTATGTTTTTCTGGATGAATCTCAAGCCATCAAAAACCCCAATTCTCAGCGTTATCAGGCGGCTCGTTTGCTGTCTGCTCGTAATAAAATTGTGCTGACAGGTACGCCCATCGAAAACAATACTTTTGATTTGTACGGTCAGTTGTCTTTTGCTTGTCCGGGTTTGCTTGGCGGTCTTCAACATTTCAAAGACCATTATTCAATGCCGATTGATAAGTTTAAAGACTTAAAAAAAGCGAAGCAATTACAAGAAAAAGTAAGTCCTTTTATTTTACGAAGAACCAAAAAACAAGTAGCCAAAGAATTGCCCGATAAAACCGAAGTAGTGATTTATTGTGAAATGGGCGAGCAACAAAGAAAAGTATATGATGCTTATGAAAAGGAATTTAGAGACTTTCTGAATCATAAAATTGAAGGCGATATTCCCAAAGAAAGTATGCACATTTTGTCGGGTTTGACGAAGCTCCGACAAATCTGTGATTCGCCTGCTTTGCTGAATGACGAAGAGTTTTATGGCGGAGAATCGTCTAAAATTGAGGCTTTGATGGAAGAAATTGAAATGAAATCTTCCGAACATAAAATCTTAGTTTTTTCACAATTCGTCACCATGTTGGATTTAATAAAAAAAGAACTACTAAAACGAGGTATTTCATTTCAATACTTGACAGGACAAACCAAAAACCGTGAAGAAAAAGTAAATGAATTTCAAGGCAACGAAGCAGTAAGAGTATTTTTAATCAGTTTAAAAGCAGGAGGAACAGGCTTGAACCTGACCGAAGCAGATTATGTGTATTTGGTTGATCCTTGGTGGAATCCTTCGGTTGAAAATCAGGCAATTGACCGCTGTTATCGCATCGGACAAAAGAAAAATGTAGTGGCGGTAAGATTGATTTGTCCGAATACACTTGAAGAAAAAATCATGCGTTTGCAGGAATCCAAAAAAGATTTAGTCGGTGATTTAATCAAGACCGATACTTTGATGTTGAAGTCATTTTCAAAAGATGATTTATTGGCATTAGTAGGCGGCAAGCCGTGAGTTTAGTTAGTGAGTTGTGAATGAGTGATTTAGTGATTATTTTAGAGCAAAATTTAAATACTCTTGTTTATGAAAGCACCAACCATCAATCTTGATGCAATTGAAATCAAACCGATTACTAATCAAGCTGACTTCGAGCGAGCTTCTGCCTTAATTGATGCTTTGATTGACGCTGATTTAATAGAAGATGAAGCAACAAGAAATAGAGCTTTAGATATTTTAGAGGCTATTACAATTTTGGCGATAGATTATGAGAAAAAGCATTTTCCAATTGAAAAACTTGATCCGATTGAATCAATTAAACAAAGAATTGAGATGCTAAATCTTTCTCAAAAAGAAGTAGCAAAGTATTTTGGAGGCGAAAATCGAGTTTCAGAAGTACTAAATAGAAAAAGACCACTTACGCTGAAAATGGTAAAAAATCTCTATCATGGTTTAGGTATTCCAGCAGAAGTACTTTTAGCCTAAAAACAAATAAGGCGAGATGGAATCTCGCCCTACGGTTTTTAACAAACACCCTCTTTTACTTTTTCTCTTAAAAGCGTAGTCGCTTTCATCATATTTTTCAAAGCCAATTCTGTTTCTGCCCAACGGCGAGTTTTCAAGCCACAATCTGGATTTACCCATAAATTTCTGGCTGGAATATTTACCAAAGCTTTCTCTAATAAAGCCAACATTTCTTCGGTTTCGGGTACTCTTGGCGAGTGAATATCATATACGCCCGGCCCGATTTCATTTGGATATTTGAAATCAATGAAAGCATCCAATAATTCCATTTGCGAACGAGAAGTTTCAATCGTAATCACGTCGGCATCCATGTCGGCAATGTGTTTGATGATGTCATTAAATTCAGAATAACACATGTGCGTATGAATTTGCGTTTCGTCTTTCACGCCCGAAGCACTCAAGCGAAAGGCTTCAACGGCCCATTGCAAGTAATTTTCCCAATCAGCACGACGCAACGGCAAGCCTTCACGAATGGCAGGTTCATCAATTTGAATCACTTTAATGCCCGCTTTTTCTAAATCTACTACTTCATCACGAATAGCTATCGCAATTTGGAAAGCGGTGGTTTTGCGAGCTTGGTCGTCTCTTACAAATGACCATTGCAAAATCGTAATCGGGCCAGTAAGCATTCCTTTCATCAGTTTTTGCGTTTTCGATTGTGCAAATTCCGACCAACGAACCGTCATCGCCTTGGGGCGTTCAACATCGCCATAAATAATGGGAGGTTTCACACAGCGACTTCCATAACTCTGTACCCAACCATTCTGAGAAAATACATAACCTGATAATTGTTCACCAAAATACTCTACCATATCGTTGCGTTCAAATTCGCCATGTACCAACACATCCAAGCCAATTTCTTCTTGCCAATGGATAGATTTTTCAATTTCTATCGCAATTTGGGCATCGTACTCTTCCTGAGAAATTACTCCTTTTTTAAGGTTCGCTCTCAATACACGTACATCATCCGTTTGCGGAAACGAACCAATGGTTGTAGTTGGGAAAAGTGGTAGTTTTAAGGTTTCCAATTGTAAAGCCTGACGAACACTAAACGGACTTGGACGATGTGAATCCTTTTCCGTCAAAGCCGCTACTCTTGCTTTTACTTGTGGTTTATGAATCAGGTTTGAATCTTTTCTACTCTGAATCGCCTTCTGATTTTCAACAAATTGTTGAGCAAATAATGGAGCAGATGCTGATTCAGAAAGCTTTCTTAGCACATTTACTTCATTCAATTTTTGTTTGGCAAAAGCCATCCAATTTTTGATTTCTGGTGTAAGTACTTGCTCGTTTTGTTCTAAATCCAAATCGCAAGGAGAGTGTAATAATGAACACGAAGGCGCAATCATTACTCTTTCTTGTCCCAAAGTATCAATTGCTTTCTGAATGATTTTCAGGGATTTAGCATAATCGTTCTTCCAAATATTTCTACCATCGACAAGCCCAAGCGATAAGATTTTTTTGGTTTTGGCAAAATCTGTTTGCTCAAAAATATCATCTAATTGTGATGGGCAACGCACCAAATCAAGGTGTAGAGCATCAATGTCTAAAGTAGTGGCTACATAAATATTTTCGCCAGTACACTCAAAATAAGTAGCGACCAAAATATTGAGATTCGGCACTGCCTTTTTGATTTTTTGATAAGCTTGTTGGAACGCAATTTGCTCGTTTTCAGTCAAATCCAAGGTCAAGCAAGGTTCATCTAATTGAATCCATTCTGCACCACGAGCCGCTAATTCTTGTAAAATGTCAATATAAATCGGCAATAGTTTCTCCAATAAATCAATGCGATGAAAACCTGCTTCTTTTTCTTTTCCTAATAAAAGAAATGAAACTGGGCCAATCAAAACAGGTTTTGTAACAATTCCCATTTGTTTGGCATCTTCAAAATCAATGATAATTTTATCAGAATATCTTTTAAAGTATTGATTTTTAGTGAATTCAGGAACTATATAATGGTAATTTGTATCAAACCATTTGGTCATTTCCATCGCTTTAATGTCGAGTCCGTTACCTTGTACGCCTCTTGCCATGGCAAAGTAAATGTCTAATTCACGGTTAGTTTTTCCGTCCACCAAAGCATGATAACGCTCTGGAATTGCTCCGACCAATAGGGCAGTATCCAAAATATGGTCATAAAGTGAAAAATCATTCGAAGGAATCAAATCAATACCAGCCTCTTGTTGAAGTTGCCAGTTTTGTCTTTTGATTTGGCGACCAATCCAGAGTAATTCATCTTTGCTACTTTTTCCAGCCCAAAATTGCTCGCAAGCACGTTTTAATTCTCTTTTGCTACCGATACGTGGATAGCCCAAATTGTGTGTAAACATCATCATTGTTGTTTTAAGGTTCGTATTTTGCCGATTTTCGACAAAGTATTTTGGTACGTTTTATCAGCACCGATGAAACTTGAAAACACCACAACCGCCATGCGTAAAGCATAAGTACACGCTATTTCAGTGAAAGAAATAGACAATATTCGACAAGTATTTGTAAAAAATCAATGCGTGAACTAAGCCCTAATCGTGAGGGAATAGTCATTGAGAAGGTAGGCAAGTCTCCTGACTTATAACATTTTCTTCGCCCTTCTCATTCTTGAAAAAGAACAATGGGCAAAACTGAAGAAAAATCGTTTCTGAACGAAACCGTTACTTACAGTAGCACGTCTGTTCGTGATTTTCACACGATTCCTTTTTAATTTTTAGCAATAGAGAGACTCTATTTGCCTTTAAAACCAACCTTCTGATTGACGGGTGTTTGCTGTTACATAACAAAGGTATTAACGAATATTTTATGATAGATGTATTAACTTTAAAAATTGTAAAATATAGATATTTTATCTGTTATAAGTATTTTATATAGAATTATTATGATTAATAAGTATGTTTATTAAATAAAATATCTTTTTAAAAAAATAGAAATTTTATATTTAAAACCTTCTTTTCAAAGGATAATCTAATGCTTAATTAAGCCTATATTATGAAAAAATCATGTTTTGATAACACAGGCTTTACTTTCTCACAATTTTGCATAGATAACTTGCAGCCTCAATTAAAAACCTAATCCTTGCTTTCCTTATTTATGAGTCTCTCTTGGCAATAAATAAGAAAATTACTATTTCACAACACATAATAATGAACACAAAACCTTTTTTTAAGGCCCACTCGAAGCTTATCCTTGGGGTCTTAGTTGGGGCAACAGTTGGTGTTAATTCGCCAATTTTAGCCAGTAATGTTACTCTTCTCTCAACAACAAAATCTTATGCTTATGGACAAACAGTACTCAACAAAACTGTAAAAGATGTTACTGTAAAAGGAAGAGTGATTGATGCGAAGACCAAAGAGCCTTTGGCTGGTTGTAACATCCTTGTAAAAGACAGCAAACGTGGCGTAAATGCTGATGCCAACGGGAATTTTAGTATTACAGCAGATGAAAAAGCAACCTTAGTTTTTTCGTTTGTAGGTTATGAAAAGCAAGAAATTGCGATTGCAGGAAAAAGTACGATAGAAGTTGCTCTTGTTTCAAGTGCTTCAGATTTAGAGCAAGTAGTAGTAGTTGGTTACGGAAGTTCAACGAAAAAAGATATTACAGGTTCGGTAAAATCACTGAAATCTGCTGAATTTAACCAAGGGATTATCAACTCGCCAGAACAACTTTTACAAGGTAAAGTATCAGGGGTAAATGTTACTTCGGCAAGTGGTGAACCGGGTGGTGTTCAGAATATTAGCGTTCGTGGACCGGGCGGTGTAAGAACAGGCAGTACGCCACTCTTTGTGGTTGACGGTTTGGCTTTGGATAATTCAAGTAGCGGTGGAGCAACGAATCCACTCACCTTTTTGAACCCACAAGATATAGAGTCAATCGACGTTTTGAAAGACGCTTCTGCAACGGCCATTTATGGTTCAAGAGGTGCAAACGGGGTTATTTTAATCACGACTAAAAAAGGAAAAACTGGTTTTTCTACTTTCAATTACTCTACAAGCTACGGTTTTTCAAAAATGGCAAGAGCGTTGGACGTGTTCACGGCTGACGAGTATCGCCAACAAGTACCAGCAGTAGGAGGGGTTTTGGAAGATTTGAAAGCTTCAACCGATTGGCAGAAAGAAATTTCAAGAACAGCTCTTACTAAAAACCATAATATTTCATTGGGCGGTGGTGCTGAAAAATTGACTTATTATGCTTCTTTCGGTATTCAGAATCAAGAAGGTATTTTGAAAAATAACCAATTAGACCGTTATTCTGGACGTATCAATGTTACTCAAAAATTATTGGAAGACCGTTTGACAATTGATGCAAATATCAATGTTTCAAATACTTACAACTTACGTCCGCCGATTAGCTCAATTTTAGGAACGGCTATTTCTACCAATCCTACTTATCCTGCTTATGATGCCAACGGAAATCCGTACTCGTATGTAAATGGTGTGAATCCATTGACGACTTTGAAATTGGAAAAAGATGCTACTTCAATTACTCGTATTCTCGGAAACATTTCTCCTTCTTTCAAAATCATGGAAGGCCTGGTGTATAAATTGAATTTCGGGATTGATAATTCAAGCTCAAGTCGTGATTTACAATCTTTGGCAAGTGCAGTACCTTTGCAAGATGGTCGTTTAGAAACAATCAATATTACGAATACTAACCGATTGATTGAAAACTATTTAACTTATACAAAAACGATTCAAGACCATAGTTTCTCAGCATTGTTAGGGCATTCGTATCAGAAATTTATATTCCGTGGACGTTCGTACAGTATCAATAAATTCCCGATTTCTGATATTGAACCAATTTACAATCCCGGCTTAGGTCAAGACCTTACTTTGGCGAATAACAAACCAACAGGTTATGCTACCAACGATGAATTACAATCGTTTTTCTCAAGAGTAAATTATCAGTACAAAGACAAGTATTTATTGACAGTTACTTTAAGAGTTGACGGTTCGTCGAAATTTGGTACAAATAATAAGTATGGTGTTTTCCCTTCATTCTCAGCAGGTTGGAGAATCTCAGAAGAGGAATTTTTGAAAGGTTCAGCGTTGAGTAACTTGAAAGTAAGAGCAGGTTGGGGACGTACTGGTAACCAAGAAATTCCTTCAAAAATTACGCAAGCAAGATTTACTTCAGTAGTTTCTTCAACGACTTCTTATCCATTAAACGAAACCACTGACTATCCAGCAGGTACTTCTTATACAAGATTGGCAAACCCAAATATTCAATGGGAACAATCAACACAAACAGATTTAGGGATTGATTTTGGCTTATTGAATGGGGCTTTGTCAGGTACAATTGATGTGTTCAATAAAGTATCAGGCGATATTTTATTAGAAGTAATTCCAGCCGACCCAGTACAACCAGCAGGAACGTATTGGACAAACGTAAAAGACATGACGATTACGAACAAAGGTTTAGAAGTAGAACTAAACTACCGTCGTACATCCACCAGCGGTATCACTTATGAAGTAGGCGGAAACATTACTTTTATTGATAATGTGGTGAAAAATTCTCCTTATTCAGTGATTCCTTCAGGTTCTGCTTCGGGTTCTGGTTTGACATCGGCAACAATCAACGGTTATGTGAATGGTCAGCCAATAGGTACTTTCTTCTTGAAAGAATTTACAGGATTTGACGACAAAGGTATCAGTACTTATCGTGATGTTGACGGCGATGGTATCGTAACAGACAAAGACCGTATTGCAGCAGGAAGTGCTTTACCAACAAAGCAGTTTAACTTCTTTGGTCGTGCCAACTACAAAGGATTTGATTTATCTATCAACTTCAATGGCGTTTTGGGTAACAAAATTTATGACAACACAGCCAATGCCAATTTCTATAAGTTAAGATTATCAAAAGGTATCAACACTACGGCAGAAGCGATTGCTTCAAGTAGCGAATCGACGAATAATTCTGCTCCAGTTTCGACAAGATATTTGAAAGACGGTGCATTCTTACGTTTGAATAACTTGACTTTAGGCTATAATGTCAATACCAAAGCTTTAGGAATCAGCAAATGGGTTTCAGCTTTGAGACTTTCAGTAACAGGACAAAACTTAGCGGTATTCACAAAATACGACGGTTATGACCCAGAAGTAAATACCGACAGAACTATCAATGGTATTACTTCTTACGGAATCGACTACCTAAGTTATCCAAAAGCCAAGTCTGTCATTTTTGGTTTAAATATTTCATTTTAATTGACAGTACTGTTATCTGAAAGCAGTTAACCGTTATCTGTTCAATCTTTGGTTGATACGATGATTGAGAAAAAATCATTTTCAAATCTTCAAATCACCAAATTTTCAAATTACATAATTACAGAAATCATGAATAAGAAAATATATGCTTTTTTCGCCCTGCTGGGCATTTTAACGATTGAAAGTTGTACCAATCTCGACGAAGTAGTATTGGATGAATCTTTCACTTCAAACCTTTCAGCCAAACAAGCTGCCGACGGTATCATCTCGCCAGTGTATGCTGTTTTGCCAAGTATTTTTACACATACAAATTACTTCGCCATTCAAGAAATCTCTACGGATGAAGCCATTTTGCCTTACCGTGGTGGAACAGACTGGGGCGATAATGGTATTTATTTGGCTTTGCACGCTCATAATCAGACAAGTACAGACCCTAACTTGAAAAATACTTGGAATTTGATTTTGCAAGGAATGTCACGTTCCATTACAGCCATCAATACTTTGCCAAGTTCAAGTGAACCAGCCGCTAAAACCTATTTGGCAGAAGCAAAAGGAATGAGAGCCTATTATTCAATGCTTACTTTAGACCTTTTTGGTTTAGTTTTCGTGAAAAATGACATTGGCGAAACTTCTTCAATCTTGAGAGGCGATAAAGCGGTTGAGTATATCAAAAGTGAATTATTGGCGGTTGAACCAAATTTAGAAACAAATGTTGGTCCGGGCAGACTTTCAAAAGGAGCAGTTTGGGGATTATTGGCAAGATTATATTTGAACGCTGCCGTGTATCGTGACCCTTACGCCGCTTCGCCAACTTTTAAAAATGAAGATTTAGACAAAGTAATTGAGTACACAGATAAAATTATTGCTTCTGGACAGTATCAATTATCAAGAGATTATTTTGCGATTTTTAATTCTGATAATCATACCAACAAAGAATTGATTTTTGCGGTTGACCAGCGTGCTGAATTGAACGGACACAACCGTTTGGCGTACTTCTCGCTTTCGGGAGACCAGTTTCCCTTGCCAGCGTATCCAAATGCAAACGGAACAGATGGCCCAGCCATTACTTCTGATTTCTACCGTACTTGGGTAAGTGCTTATGGTTCACAAGACCCGAAAGTTGACCCAAGATTTTACAGAGAAAACCTTTCTATTTACTCAAATCCTGCGGATTCTTGTGTGGCTGCTGAAAACTTCAATATCAACCGTGGTATTTTAAGAGGACAACAATACGGTTTGATTCGTAAAAATGGTGTTTTCTTGAAATGTGCAGACGGAAAAATGAAAGTAGGTAAATTATTCAACGACACCAGAAATAAATCAACTTTACCAGTTGACTTTACTGAAAAAGTTGACTTTACCACAGAAGGAAGTAATTACAGTACTGGTTATAGAGTAGAAAAATATGAGTTCAGTAAAAAATCAGTAAGCGGTAGAAACTTTGGTGAAGCCGACATCGTAATTGTGCGTTTGGCTGATATTTACTTGATGAGAGCTGAGGCAAAATTGCGTAAAAGTAACGATGTTACCAGTGCTTTGGCAGACGTAAATACGGTAAGAGCCGCCAGAACGTACAGCACGCCAGCACCTGCTTTGACTTCTATTTCTTTAGATTTATTGTATCGTGAAAGAGGTTTTGAATTTTATTGGGAAATGCTTCGCCGTACAGATATGATTCGTTTTGGAAAATACGAAGATAAATGGACGGAAAAAACAAACACTGATAAAAACAAAAGAATCTTCCCAATTCCACAAACTGCGATTGATGGAGCTTCTAATATTCCGGGATATTTGACTCAGAATCAGGGATATTAGTACTATTTATGAATTATTAATTTTGAATTATTTTATTAGGACTTCACCCCAAAGAGGCTGTCCCAAAAGAAAGTAACAGCCAAATATTTTTTGGTGTTTAACCTCACCCCCAACCCCCTCTCCTGCAAAGAGGGGGCTTTTTTGCTCTCAAAGCTCCCCTCTCAACAGGAGAGGGGTCGGGGGTGAGGTTTTCTTCTTTTTCCATCAAAAACTAATCCCAACCGTAGCTTTTAAAAAGAATGGAAAGCCTGGGGTGAAATGAATTTCTGTTACAGAATTTGCTTCATTTTGTAATCTGGATTCGGTGGCGAATTGTGTTTCGTTCCATTCCACATTGAAAAGGTTTTCGGCAACTAAGCCAAAATTCACTTTCTTGAATTTATAATTTACGTTGGCATCGGTAACGGTATAACCTTTGGCAACGATAGAGTAATCTTCATTCGCTGCACGATTTCCTAAATGTCTCACACGTAAACCGCCCGAAAAACCTGATGGATGCGTTACGCTCAAACCGCCTGTTAAAGTAAAATCTGGAGCGAGCGGAATATAATTTGCTCCTTCGGGTTCGTCGATGCTTCTTGCCAAAGTATTGGTCATGTCGGCATTAAAAAATAACCAATTATTGATTTGATAACGAATGCCTAAATCCAAACCTTTTCTTACTGATTTTCCACTGGCTTCAATCACGGCTTCGTCGCCAACATAGACAAATTCTTGGTCGAGATGCAAGTACCACAATGCCATATTCAGAATCAAACGTGATTGTGGCTTCCAAATCATACCTAAATCTGCACCATAAGCGGCTGGCAATACTTCTTTGCTATTGCTGGCTAAACTACTGACACGAGTATCGTTTGAATGAAACCCTTTGCCTGCTTTAAAGAATAATTGAATGTCGTGGTCGGGATTATAAATGATATTCAATTTCGGACTGGCAATTACTTTCGCTACCGATTGTACCTGATTATTATTGAGTTTATCAAGATAATTAAAGTTGAAATAATCTAATCTCAAAGCTGGATTAAACAACCAATTGCCACGGTGGTACTCTATGCCCGTAAAGCCAAAAGCATTGGTTTCTTTCACGTTTCCAAATTTGAGTCTTTCCAAAATACTTGTACGGTTGAGTGTATGCGAAAGCTCAAGGTCATTTACGGCATCGTATCTAAAACCTACGCCCGACTGCCAAGAGAGATTTCCAGAAGGAAGGGTATAGTACTTATGAATTTCAGACTGCATTCCCAAAATGTCTCTGGATTCTTTTTGTTTGATTTGGTCGCCATTGATAGAATCTTTCAAGAAAAAAGTAAAGTTGGAGTACAGTTCAAAATTATAATGACTGTAATAAGCTGTGTTTTTTATCAAAAGCGATTCACCAACTTTTTTAGTATGCTGAAAATTCACATTCGTTCTACTGGTATTTCCGCCTTCTTTGTCGTCGATTGCCCCGAAACGAGTAATCAAACCTTCGTCAATAGCACGCTGCGGTACTTGTCCAGAAGCATTCCATTTACTACTAAAATGCGAAACAGAAAAGTTGATTTTGTGTTGATTGGGCAATTCCAAAGCGTATTTACCCATCACATTGACACGATTGAATTTTTGTGGAGAAATAAATGGCCCATCGGAATACAAGTATTCACTGGCGATATAGGCAGATTGTTTTTCTTGTTGTCCTAATAAATTCACCAAAGCCATAGTCCTAAAAGTATTAAACATCCCTGCATTGACCGAAACCTGACTTTCTTTGATTCGCTCTTTGGTCTGAAATTCAACATAACCAGCCGTGGTTAAATTGCCTTTATTGGCAAAGTACGGCCCTTTTCCGTAATCAATTTTTTCAATCGTTTCAGGAATCAAAAAATGTAAATCGGCATAGCCTTGTCCGTGTGCGTGCGAAACCATATTCACGGGCATTCCATCAACAGAAATGTTAATGTCCGTACCGTGGTCTAAATCGAATCCACGCAAAAATAACTGCTCTGCTTTACCACCGCCAGCGTGTTGACCAATGAATAAACCCGGTACTTTTCGTAAAATTTCTTGGGAAGAATTGACAGGAAAAGTCTTTAAATCAATTTTTGAAATGATACTTTGGGCATTTACTTCGGGGCTAATCGTTACTTCGTTCAACTGAAATACACTTTCTTCTAAAACGATTTTTAAGAATTTTTGCTCTGGTCGATAAACAATCTTTTGGGTTTTGAAACCCATGCAAGAGATTTCTAAAGTATCGCCTTTACTAACTTTTTCTACAATAAAATGCCCTAATTTGTTGGAATGTGAATGTTTATCAAGGCGTTTGTTCAAGACAAAACCGCCTTCGATTGGGTTTTTGTTACTGTCTGTAATTGTTCCTTCTATTTTCTGAGCAAAAGAATAAAATGATAAAAATAAAAGAAATGGAGTAATGAGGCTTTTCATAAAATTGTGATGAATGTATGAGGAAAGTTTAGATTAGTTTGTGTGATGTAATATTTATCAAATTTGAAATTTGACAAAACTATCACAAAGCTAACTGAAAAAGAATACATCAAACCTTTTAGATTTATTGTAAAAGTATTTAGGTTTTGACGTGAAAAGGCTAAAAGTTGTGGTGAACCGACCAAAAAGGGAGATTTAAGTCTTTGTTTTTCATTATATTCAAAGAAAAATCACAAACTATGATAGCCAATAAATTTTTCTCACTTCTCGCTCTTGTTTTGCTGTTTTCCTGCAAAAGTGAATCCGATTATGATGTTATTATCAAAAATGCCATGATTTACGATGGTAATGGAGGAAATCCCTTTCGTGCCGACCTTGCCATCAAAGCAGACACCATTGCCTTTATTGGCGATTTGTCCCAAAAAACTGCTCTCGAAATCATAGATGCTAAGGGCATGGCGGTTACGCCCGGTTTTGTGAATATGCTCAGTCAGTCGGATGAAAGCCTGATTGCCGACGGTCGTTCTGTCTCCGACATCAAACAAGGTGTTACTTTGGAAGTCATGGGCGAAGGAAGTTCAATGGGGCCACTCAGTGACTCCTTGAAAAGTTTAGCACAGAAAAGTCAAGGCGAAATTAAGTATGAAATTTCATGGAATACACTTGGAGGCTATCTGGATTTTCTGGAGAAAAAAGGCGTTTCTACCAATGTTGCTTCTTTTGTAGGGGCGGCTACGCTAAGGATAAATGAACTGGGTTTTGCCAATGTTCAGCCCAGTCCTAAGCAATTGCAAAACATGAAAAAACAAATGAAAGAAGCTATGGAAGAAGGAGCAATGGGCGTGAGTACAGGTTTGATTTACGCTCCGGGAGCTTATGCTAAAACAGCCGAAATTGTGGAATTGGCGAAAGTGGCATCAACCTATGGCGGTACTTATATTTCACATATTCGTAGTGAGGGAAATCGTTTTGAAGAAGCCGTTGATGAGTTTTTGGCGATTACCAAAGCTGCCAATATTCATGGGGAAATCTTTCATTTGAAAGCTGGAGGAAAGCAAAATTGGAAGAAATTAGATAAAATAATTGCCAAAATTGACAGTGCCAGAAAAGCAGGCATGAACGTAACAACCAATATGTATAATTATGTAGCAGGGGCTACGGGCTTGGATGCCGCCATGCCAACGTGGGTACAAGAAGGCGGACTAAGTGCTTGGCGAAACAGATTACAGAATGATACCATTCGTAAAAAAGTAATCAAAGAAATGAGTGTACAACAAAATGAATGGGAAAATCTGTGCCTTTCGGCAGGAGCAGAAGGAACGCTTTTCGTTGGTTTCAAACAAGATTCTCTTAGAAAATACTTAGGAAAAACTTTAGCAGAAGTAGCCAAAATCAGAAGAAAATCTTGGCAAGAAACTGCTTTGGATTTGGTAGTACAAGATGGCTCTCGTGTGGAAGTTGTCTATTTTTTAATGTCGGAAGAAAACGTAAAAAAACAAATGGCTTTGCCTTATATGAGCTTTGGTTCGGATGCTGCTTCGCAAGTACCCGAAGGTGTTTTCTTGAATTGGTCGGCACATCCAAGAACCTATGGCAATTTTGCTCGATTGTTAGGAAAGTACGTTCGTGATGAAAAAGTCATTTCTTTGCCCGAGGCAATTCGCAAACTTACGTCTTTGCCTTGTGATAATCTTAAAATTCAAAAGAGAGGACGCTTGAAAGTGGGAAATTTCGCTGACATTGCCATTTTTGACCCTACCAAAATTCAAGATAAAGCTACTTTTGAAAAACCACATCAGCTTTCAGAAGGCATGAGTTATGTATTTGTGAATGGCAAACAAGTACTTAAAAATGGCGAGCCAACGGGCGTATTCTCAGGAAGATTCGTTCACGGGCCGGGTTGGATATGGAAGGGTGAGGGAGAATAGAAACCTCACCCGCAACGGCGGCCGCCCCACCCCCTCTCCGTGAGAGAGGGGGCTTTTTTGCTCCAAAATCTCCCATCTCAACAGGAGAGGTTAACTCAAAGAACTAATAATCTGATAAATCTCTTCAAAACTTGGGCGGGCCAAAACTACTTCGTCCATACATTTTATTACTAAATCTTGCAGTATCTGTACTTTGTTTTGGTCGGTTTCGTCTGCTTGAAGGTATCTTAATAAATCATCCAACAAACAAGCAAAAGCCCTTACTTCCAAACGCTGAATAGCGGCGGCTTTACTTGAATGTACGTGATAAGTACTTCCTGCCCCGAAATCACTAAATAAAGTATTGGCTTCTTCGTCCACCAAAGTATTATGAGCATAGAGGTCGCCATGCGAAACACCCAAAGCGTGCAAATGTTTCCCCACACTGGCGATTGAGGCTGAAATTTTTATCACTTCTGCCAAAGTAAAAACCGTTTCGGGCGGATAAGTATCTCTGGTACAAGTTTCAAAACTTGGCGGACCACCCAAATTTCTGAAATTCGCAGGAATCAATTCCATCAATAAACCATGTTTATCGGCTGGATGCTCTTTGATTTTTCCCAGTACTGTTACCAAATTCGGATGATTTCCTGCCGAAATACAAGCATTCATTTCATCACTTGGTAGTCCGTCGCTGGTTACTTCTCCTTTATATATTTTTACGGCTATGGTTTTATGTTGCGTAGTCCATTCGGCTTTAGCAATATTTCCAGAAGCACCTTCGCCCAATTGTTCTTTTATCTCCAATTCATGCCAAGCAATTTCTGCTAAAGCGATTTGTTCTTCTGTACTTTCTGAAAATAGATTTCCTGCAAAAGCCAACCAAGAAAGTTGAGGGAAAGCAAGCAATTCTTCTGGAAATACTTCAATCTGATTGGCTGAAATACGAAGTAATTGTAAATTTTTGCAAGCTGATAATTCTTTGGGTAAAGCTTTTAGTCGATTACCTGCCAACATTAATTTTTGCATTCGGCTACATTTACCGATTGAAGCAGGAATACTTTCGATGGCATTGTTAGTCAGAATCAGCCAACGAGTAGTATGTGGAATAGCATTTTCGGGAATACTTTGAATTTGATTGGCTTTAAAACCAATCATTTCAAGGTTTTGACATTCGCCCAAAACTGCTGGAAATTCAGTGAATAGATTATCAGAAAAGAAGGCAATTTTTAGTTTTTTTAGTTGGGCAAAATCATCGGGTAAGGCTGAAAGTTCATTACCTGATAAATCTAAAATTTCTAAAGTATCTGCCAGTTGATAGATTTCTTTGGGAAAGCTTTTTAAGCCACAAGATAATTTTAAACGTGTTGTTCCTAATAGTTCTCCTGAGTACAATTGTTGGAGTGTCTGCATGAATGGCAAAGGTTTATTTTTTCAAAGATAGCTTGTGAGCTTTTAGCTTTGAGTCATGAGCTTTGTTTTTTCTTTTAAAATCAAAAGGGTTGAAATAAATCCTAACCCTTTTGATAGGAATATTTAGGTATATCAAGTTTTCCTATTATAATTGTGCTTATGAGCTATAAGTCATCGGATGAAAAAATATAATATTAAATGCTACGCTAAACAATTCAAATTACAATGATTAATAAAGAGATTAAAAGAGAATTATATTCACTGGGGAAAATAATTGGAGGTTTTATCATTGTAGTCATGTTGTTGATTTTATTCTCTGTACTATTTAAGTCTCCAGAAAAACCATTTGCTGAATTTTATATCACGGATTTTTCTAAGCCAATTACTTTCATTGATTCAAGTTCTGCCGAACATCGTGATGTGCATGCAGCTATACTTATTAAAATTACAGGCGTATTAGATTCAAATGCCAGTATTACTTACGGTTCTAATAGAAAAAAATACCTGAAGGTGAAGCCAACAGAAATGATGGATGATGGTGGAGCTTATGAATTAACCAAAGGGAAAATTAATATTGATGTTAGAAATGATTATTATCAAGGAGATACTATTCGGATATTATTCACTCCAAAAGGTTGTAAAAAAGGATGGTTGAGAATTAAAACGAAAATTTATTGATGATATGAAAAAATATAATATTAAATGCTACGCTAAACAATTCAAATTGCAATGATTAATAAAGAGATTAAAAGAGAATTATATTCATTGGGGAAAATAATTGGAGGTTTTATCATTGTAGTCATGTTGTTGATTCTATTCTCTGTACTATTTAAGTCTCCAGAAAAACCATTTGCTGAATTTTATATCACGGATTTTTCTAAGCCAATTACTTTCATTGATTCAAGTTCTGCGTCACATAGTGACGTTCATGATGTTATACTTATTAAAATTACAGGCGTATTAGATTCAAATGCCAGTATTACTTACGGTTCTAATAGAAAAAAATACCTGAAGGTGAAGCCAACAGAAATGATGGATGATGGTGGTGGTTATGAATTAACCAAAGGAAAAATTAATATTGATGATAGACATGATTATTATCAAGGAGATACTATTCGGATATTATTCACTCCAAAAGGTTGTAAAAAAGGATGGTTGAGAATTAAAACAAAAATTTATTGATGATTACATGAATGGCAAAGGTTTATTTTTTAAAGATAGCTTGTGAGCTTTTAGCTTTGAGTAATGAGCTTTGTTTTTTCTTTTAAAATTACTGATGAGACTGTCCAAAAAGGATGTAACAACCAATCTTTGGGAAAAGACCTCACCCCCAACCCCTCTCCTGCTGAGCTACGGTTTATACACATCTTTTAAGTGTGTTTGTTAAGAGTATAATATCGTTAATAATTGAGTGTCAATTGGGTAATTTCCCCCTTTTCAACCTCATCCCCCAGCCCCTTCTCCTGTTGAGAAGGGGAGCCGTTGGAGAGAACATATCATTAATTATCAAACACTTACAAACTTATGTATAAACCGTAGCTCAGCAGGAGAGGGGTCGGGGGTGAGGTCTTTCGCAGAATGATATTTGGTCTCAAAATTTTTTTGGACAGGCTCAGCAATATGATTTTTTCTAAAAGAATATCCTGAGACTCTTTTAGGTTCTCCTGACATTCTAAAAGGGTCTCGGGAGAACCTAAAAGTATATCCGAAGACCCTTTTAGGTTCTCTCGACATTCTAAAAGGGTCTCGGGAGAACCTAAAAGAATGTCCGAAGACCCTTTTAGGTTCTCCTGACATTCTAAAAGGGTCTCGGAAGAACCTAAAAGGATATCCGAAGACCCTTTTAGGTTCTTTTGATAGGTAAAAGAGTATCACAAACAGCAAAAAGCCTCATTGGATATACTAAAAGAATGGATTGATATTCTTTTAGTATATCCAATGAGGCTTAAAAGTATTTTTAATCATTAATAGTTTGTAGTGTATGAAGGTTTTAATACTATTTCGGATTTAGACGATTGGATGAATTACCTAAAAATCAAACATTTAATAAAGCCGAAATCCATCATTTTACCATCCTTCGTACACTAATATTTATTGTACTCAGTAGTTTTAGTTTACTTACATTCTTGCTTTTTCTAATAAAGCCTTTGTGGCTCTGATGCCAGCGTCTTCATCCAAATAGTTTTCTTTTGCTCCCATCATTTTCATAATGCCTCCTTCGTATTCAATGCCTACAAAACCTTTGAAATTTTTAGTCATTCCTTTGTTGACAATCGGCATCATTTTAGCAAAATCTGTATCTGTACAAGCTCCACTTTCATCAAAGAAATGGGTTTTAGCACTGACACCTTTGGCAAAAGGCATCAATTTTTTTACGCCATCATATTTATCATACTCATGAATAATTTTAGACTCTTTAAAAGCCTCTAAAGTCATGGCTTTAGGTTTTTCTCTTTCGGTAAAATTCCCAAAATCAGGCAAACAACCAGCGTAAGGATTATTCACTTGTTTTAATAAAGCCACCAACCAATCTGGATTCGTAGAAATGGTAATATGATTTTCGATGATTACGCCAATACCTGCTTTTTGTCCGTACTCTACCAATTTTCCGTAGCCCTCTACGCCTGCTTTCATGATTTCTTCGGGCGTGCCGTCGCCATCCATATTCACACGGATAGAATGACAACCCAAAAATTTAGCGGCATCTACCCATTTATAGTGATTTTCAACTGCTTTTTGGCGAGCCGCACCATCGCTTGCTCCTAAATCACCTTCGGCATCCACCATAATCAGAACATTCTGAACGCCTAAATCGGCGGTTCTTTGTTTGAGTTCATTCAGATAGGCTTGGTCTTTGGCTTTGTCGGCCCAAAACATCGAAACATATTCCACCGCATTAATGCCAAAATCATTTTTAGCTTTGGCAGGAAAATCCATGTTTTTCAGTTTCCCACTGAACAATGAACCCGCCAAAGAGAATTCAGCCAAAGAGATTTCAAAATGAGGTTTGGCTGTTCCTAAAATGGTTTCAGGAAGAAAACTCGCCGCTGTTAATAAGCCCAATTGCCCCATAAACTCACGACGACTTGAATGATTTTGTGCTACGTTTTCCATCAGATTTTTACTGTTTTATTTTTTAAATCATGAAGCATTTTTTACTAATTGTTATTTGATAAAAGCTAAAATCAGGTTTGTCAAGGCTTTAGTTTTCTTCAATAATTTTGAATCCCCAAGCCTCAATGCTTATCGACTCATCGGCTGTGACAGTTTTATTACTTAATAATTCTGTTCCGTTTTTATAATTGTACTTGAAAGTCTTTGGACTGCCTGAGTAATTAAAGAAGTATCGCAAGGTTTTACCTTGGTTGTTGATTCCTGATTTGGTGATTAATGGAAAAGCCAATTCTTGTTCTTTTCCCCATAAGTTTGACTTCACAAGTGCTTGTTTTAAAATTTGTTCCGTCAGTACAGGCGTTGTCACACAGCCGATATAAGTAGCGTAACCTTTTCCGAAATGATTTTGGGTAATTGCCGCATATTTTCCCCACTGAGGGTGGTCGTAATAAGCCAATACTTCTGCGGTTGTAGGCGTAATTAACTCCATCCAAGTATGTACTTTGTTTTCAGCAGAGCCTACTTTGTAAGGGTCGTTTTTAAGACTTACACCATTAGGGATAGTAAACTGACTGTACGAAATGCCACAAACTTCATTCGCCAAACCGGGCTGAATACTACTTCTTACTTTTACGTTTTCATCTGAAAAACCGCTTTTAAAAGTATAAACAACGTGTCCACCATCTTTTACAAACTGATTTAATTTATTCATCAAAGCATCAGAAGCGGCATAAAGAGCAGGTACAACAATCATTTTATATTTGCCAAATTCATTTTCGCCATAGCTAAAATTGGTACTTGGGTCAATCATGTCAACGCTAACATTCATTTTATAAAGAGCATCGTAGATTGGGCGTAAAATATCATTGTATCTTTCTCTTGCTCCCCAACCAAAACTAAAGGAATTAAAAGCCGTTTGGGCTTCGTTGCTAAATAAAATGGCTACTTCATTTTTCTTCTTTAAATCAATGAGTTTATCACTTAATCTTTTAAAATCTTTTCCAATAGTTTGGGCTTCTAAATAAGTAGGATTTGGCTCAAAGTCGTGACTTAAAAGTCCTTTCCAATAAGTTTCAATCGCATTATGGGTAGAATGCCAATGCCAATAACCAATCATATTTGCTCCAGAAGCTAAATGACTAAATGCCTGTAAACGCAATTGATTAGGGAAGGGAGTCCATTGTGGAAAGCCCTGAGCTTCTGTTTCAATAACAAAGTAATTTTTTCCAGCTTTCATCGAACGAGCAATATCCCCCCCCAATGAAATTTCGATACCTGTTAAACTCTCTTGTGTAGGGTGATAAATGTCTATACCTGCCACATCCAAAGATTTTGCTGCCGCAAAATGGTCAACATCCGTTTGAATACCATAAGAGTATCCTCTCCAATCTAAATCAAAGTTTTGCGTTACAAACTGCGTAGGTTTGGCATACTCCTTTACTATTTTACTTTGCCAAGCCAAATAGTCGGTTACTAAATCACGTTGGAATTTTTCAAATTCAGCTTTTAAACTTGCATTGATTGAACCATTTACCGAAGGGAAATCTTCCCAGTTATTGATACGATTACTCCAATAATCTAAACCAAAAGCTTTATTGATATGAGCCAAAGTTTTAAACTTCGTTTTCATGTATTGGACAAAAGCTTTTTGTACATTTTCGCCAGAAGTTTGGTAAGCCTTTGTTTCGTTATCTATTTGATAACCAATAATTGCAGGATGATTTTTTACGTGTTCCATCATTTTACGAATGACACGTTCGGCATGAAAACGGAAATGTACATTGGTAATATCCATGTTCTGTCGAGCCCCATATTGGCGTTGCCCTTGTGGCGTTGTTACCAAAATATCGGGGTATTTTCTTACCAACCAAGTAGGTACAGCATAAGTAGGCGTACCAATAATTACCTTGATACCTCCTTTGTGCATGGCATCAAGTACTCTGTCGATATGATGAAAATCAAAAACATTGTCTTGAGGCTCAACGGTACTCCAAGTAGATTCTGCAATTCTTACGTAATTAATGCCCGATTCTTTCATCATGGCTACGTCTTTTTCAAGGCGTTCGTAAGGCATATATTCATCATAATAAGCCACTCCAAAAAGTAACTTATCTTGCTTGTATTGAGCAAAAAGTATGGGCTGACATACAAATAATAGTAGAAGCGTAATTGTCGATTTCATCATTGATAGATTTTATAAAAAAAGCCTACCAAACCATCAGATGACGGCTTGGTAGGCTTTGGATTATTAATTGAATTTCATCTTTTCTGCACTATCCCAGTGTTCAGCAATCTTTCCATTTTCAATTCTGAACATATCAAACCAAGTAGTTGTATATGTTTTTGAAGGGTCGTTGGGGTCTGGCATTTCTCTTACGAAACTCAGTACCACAAGGTCGCCTTCTGCAACAATTGAAACGACTTTCGCTTTAATCGTATCGGCAATGGCTAAAGGTTTGGTGAATTTTGAAAAGAATTCTACAACCGCTTTTCTACCAGTAGCGGCATTTGGATTGTGCTGCATATAACTTTCTGCAAAGTATTTTTCTGCAACTTCCATGTGTCCACCTTCCAAAAACTCACGCCACATATCATACACCAGCTTTTTATTTTGAGCCAGCTTTTTATTACTACTTTTCAATAACTCAGCTTGTGAAGCAAGGGGTTTTACTGGGAGTTGCCCAAAAGCTTCGGATGTTGAAAAATATATAATACTTACAACAAGGGTTAAGACCAATGATTTCATAAATATATCTCCGTGTTTGTTTATTTTACCCTTACGGCTTTTGTTTTAAACATACCCATCATCGAACCTTTCAGCGTGTCGTTATCTTCAATTTCATAAGTAACATTGATATTGAATCCACTCATTTTGAAATGAATCACCAGTTTATCGGAAGTTTCTTCAACTTTATCAAGCGTAACAGGTTTGTTATCTTGTTTGGCTGAAATTGTACCTTCAAGTTTTCCATTCACTCGGTTAAGTTCCAATACCAATCCAATGTCTCCTTGTGGAGTACCCATGAATATTGTATCCCATTTACCTGCAAACATATCTGTTGCAGAGCTTGCCGCAGGAGCTACCGCTGCGGCTTCTCCTTCGTTGGTAAGTTTAAATTCAAGTCCCATTACCACCATTAAAGATTGTCCCTCAGCTTTTGGATTTACAAAAACAGCATACACATCTTGTAATTTATCCGTAGCAATACCATTTAAGTTAATCGGCACACTAACAATACTTGGATTGAAATCCATTTTATCAGAAGGTTCTAAGAATTGAGATTTACCAATCACTCTTCCAGAAGGACTTCCTAAACGTAATTCTACAATACCACCTACGGCATTCAATTGTGGTTTTGGAGCAGAAGCAAATACTTGTAGTTCTTTCAAACCTGATAAATCAATTTGTTTGATGCCCATGTATGCACCAGATTTTGCAGGAATCGCTAAGTTTCTACCACCAAATGCCATTTTGTTTACATCTTGATAATCATCAAAAGCATGTGGGTCAACTTTAGCGTTTCTCAATACAAAACTTTGCTCTGATTTCAATGAAGGCATTCCGTTTGCTCCTTGGTCTTCATAAGCTGCACGTACAATATATACACCTTTTCCTTTGTCAGCCGCAGGAACTTTTGCCGTGAATGTACCTTTTGTTGGTAAACCTTTTTCTTTTGGTTTTTCGTTAGCAATATTCAAAATGTATTTTACCATTTCCGAAGCATCAGCAGCCGAAAGTTGTGGGTGACCTGCCATTGCTGTTTCGCCCCAAACGCCACTTCCACCAGCAATTACTTTTTTCGTCAATGTTTCTAATGCTTTGCTATCGCCTTTATACTTGTTGGCAACATCACGGTAGCTTGGCCCGATTGATTTCTTTTCTTTTGCATGACAAGCCATACAGTCGCTACCTTCAATCAATTTTTTACCTGTTGCATAAGCCGCATTGGCATCAGCCGAACGGTGACCCATCGCAATCATATTTTTGTCGAATCCTTCTGCTAAGTAATCAATATTTACCGCTACGTTTTCGCCTGCAATCCCTTTTTCAAGTTCGCCGTCTTCTTTATCTTTTACTTTGATTTCGTAAGGGAAAGATTTGTTTGCTACATAGAAAGTTTTGTTGCTCTGAGGCATTTCTAAACTTAATACTGGCGGTTCGTTTCCTGCTGAAACTTCCATTGACTGCGAGTTGATACCACCTTTACCGTCATTTACCGTAAGCGTAACTTTATAAACACCTTGTTTTGAAAGTGTTACGTTGGCATCTGGGGTAGTAATTACTTTGTTAAAACCATTCTTTGAAGTGATTTTCCAAGAGTAGGTCAATACATCGCCATCAGCATCTACCGTTCCTTTTGAGCTTAATTTCAAATTGAAAGGAACAGATCCGCCCATTTGGTTTGCCGCCACTTGAATTTGTGGTTTACGGTTTCCGCCATTGTACTCAATACGAATCAAACGAGCGTCGTCGTTGGCAGTAAACCAGCCACTGCCGTACTCCAACATATACAAATCGCCATTGTCTGCAAATTCCATATCCATCGGATTACTGAATTTATAGCTTGGCATAAAACGCTCCATTGAAACATAATTGCCTTCTTTATCCATGGTTACGGCCATTATCCAACCACGCATCCATTCGTACTCCAAGAATTTTCCATCATAATATTTAGGGAAAGCTCTTTTCGCTGTTTTGAAATCTTCTGAATAAAATACTGGACCAGCCATTGCATTTCTACCGCCGCTTCCTACTAATGGGAATTCTTTAGAGTCGCCATAAGGATACCAAACAAAAGCTTTTTGGGCAGGAGGTAATACTTTCAATCCTGTATTGTTTGGCGAAGTATTGGTTGGTGCGTTGGCATCCCACAAGTCTAATGATTTATTATTGGCAAAATCAAATTTATGATACGCTTTGTTGTCGCCTACAAAATGTGGCCAACCAAAATTGCCTGCTTTGCGTGCTTGCCCTACTTCGTCGTGTCCTGCTGGGCCACGAGTAGAATCTGGTTTAGAAGCATCCGGACCAACTTCACCCCAATAAAGGAAGCCAGTCTTTTTATCAACCGAAATACGGAATGGGTTACGGTGTCCCATTGTATAAATTTCTGGACGAGTATTTGGCGTACCTTTAGGGAAAAGGTTTCCTTCTGGAATGGTATAAGTACCGTCTGCTTGTGGTTTTATTCTGATGATTTTACCACGTAAGTCATTGGTATTGGCAGATGATTTTTGTGCATCCCAAGCTGATCTTCCTGGTCTTTCGTCACTCGGACTATATCCATTTGAGCCATGTGGGTTGGTATTATCACCTGTTGAAAGGAATAAGTTTCCTACTTTATCCCAAGCGATTGAACCGCCCGTATGACAACACTCTTCACGCTGTGTTGGGATTGTTAAGAATTGCTTTTCCGAACTCAAATCAATTTCATCGCCTTTCATCGTAAATCTTGAAAGTACGTTATAAGAGCCTTTCGTAGATGAATAATATAAATAAATCCAGTGATTTTGTGCAAAGTTCGGGTCTTTGTTCAAGCCCAAAAGTCCATCTTCTGCTACTGATTCTTTACCTTCTGCACTTACATATTTTAAACTAACAGGTAATTTAGCAATAGTCTTCAACTCTTTCGTTAAATTATTATAAAGTCTAATTTCACCTTTGCGTTGAATGAAAAGTACACGGTCTTTGTCCAAAAGTGTCAATTCCATGGGTTCATCCAATTTTTCTTCTAAAACAACTTTTGTAAAGCGGTTTTCTTCTGGACGAGCCTTTGTATAATCTAAAGGTTTCGGAGCGTCACCACCCATTACATAATTCAAACCAGCCCAAAGATGTGCTAAGAAAAGTGGTTCAGAATACGTTTGGTCTGTATGTCCCATCGCTGTATAAAACGAGCGACCGCCATCAAATTCATGATACCAGCTAATTGGGTGATTGTCACCATTTTTACCACCTTGATAAGTTTTTTCATCAATTTTTACCACAACATTGATAGTCGGGTCAATTTTTTGGAAACTGTAAAATTCATCTTCACGCTCAAATTCATCAGGTAACATTTTAGTTGCCCAGTGGTTTTTCTGTGAAACATAGAATTTACCTTTTTGTACGTTGCTTGGCGTAATAGGGTGGTCTAAGAAGAAAGCACCCGCCAAACGTCCGTACCATGGCCATTCGTATTCAGTATCAGTAGCAGCGTGAATCCCCAAGTAACCACCGCCCGCTTGGATGTAGCGTTCAAATTCTAATTGTTGTTCAGGATTTAAAACATCGCCAGTTGTACTTAAAAAAACTACCGCACTGTAATTTTTCAAATTCGTTGTTTTAAAAACCGTTGCGTCTTCGGTAAAGTCAACGGCAAAACCCTTTTCTTTCGCCATTTTCTGGAAAGCTGCTTTTCCTGCCTCAATCGAAGCATGACGGAAAGCGGCAGTTTTACTGAAAACCAATACTTTCGGCGGTTTTGCTTGCCCAAACATTACATTCGAGACCAAAAGAAAAATGCCACACATAATCAATAAGGCATTTTTCAATTTAGTAGCACTAAATTGTGTTGTGTTCATTTGTTTAAAAATTGTGTTTTGAAAGAAGTAATAAGATACTTTGATAAGTTTTTGATTTGCAAATACTTACGATAAATTAAATAGATATTTTAAATAAAAAGTTAAAAATATCATTAATTAAGTGTTATCATTGTTTCATTATGGAACAATGATAATTCATTTTTTTGAATCCACCAAGTATTTGTATTATTTTTGTATTATGTAGTACTCAAAGGGAAGATTATGGAGTTTGAAAAAAAAACTATGGATATAGAAAATTATATTCCACATCTATCAATCGACTGTGTGATTTTTGGTTTTCATGGCGAGCAATTAAAGGTTTTACTTCCTAAAGTAAAAAGGCTTGATACTTGGACTTTGCCTGGCGGATATGTGCTGAAAAGCGAAGACCTTGAAGAAGCAGCTCAAAGAATTTTAGAGGAAAGAACGGGCTTAAAAGATATTTATCTTGAGCAGTTCTATACTTTTGGTAAAGCCAAACGCTCTACTGGCGAGATGATGAAGAAAATGCTATTGGTCAACGACTTTGAAATTGATGAAAGTAGTTGGATATTTCAGCGTTTTGTCTCTATCGGTTATTATGCTTTGGTAGATTTCTCGAAAGTTGTTACTAAAACAGGCGTTTATGACGAATTCTGTGAATGGTACGATATTCACCAATTGCCCAATTTGGCTTTCGACCATGCCGAAATCATACAAAAAGCCTTAGAAACACTTCGTTATATGTTGGATGATAAATTGGTCGGACTCAATTTATTACCCGAAACATTTACCATGAAGGAACTCCAAATTCTATATCAAACCATTTTGGATAAGCCTCTACGAAGGGATAATTTCCAAAGGAAAATACTCTCAATGGGTATTTTAGAACGTATCGAAAAGAAATTTACGGGGGCGGCTCATAAAGCTCCTTATTTGTATAAATTCATTAAATAAACCTGTTTTATGGAAAGTATTCATCAAATCATGCGTCAGTCTGCTGAGGCATTTCAAGTGTATCGTAAGGTTTCAGGAAAAGAAAAGGCTCGTTTTTTAAGGGCCATTGCCGAAGAAATTGAAGCTTTGGGCATGGCGTTGATTCAAACGACGATGGAAGAAACCAATCTGCCCGAAGCTCGTTTGCTTGGCGAACGTGGACGGACGATTTTTCAATGCAAAATGTTTGCTGACCTTTTGGAAGAAGGTTCTTGGGTAGAAGCTCGCATCGATACTGCTGACCTCGCTCGTACTCCTTTACCCAAAGTTGACATTCGTAAAATGTTAGTGCCAATTGGTACGGTGGTTGTTTTCGGGGCGAGTAATTTTCCTTATGCCTATTCAACCGCTGGTGGTGATACGGCATCGGCTTTGGCTGCTGGTTGTCCAGTCGTGGTAAAAGGGCATCCAGCTCATGCTCGTACTTCGACAATGGTGGCAGAGGCTATTTTGCGTGCCGCCGAAAGAACAGGAATGCCCAAAGGTGTTTTTGCTCATGTGGACGGAGGCAATGGTTTTGAAGTCGGCAAGTACTTGGTTATGCACCCACTGACAAAAGCAGTTGGTTTTACGGGTTCGTTTATAGGTGGTAAAGCTCTTTTTGATTTGGCCAATCAACGACCAGAACCTATTCCTGTTTTTTCAGAAATGGGAAGTATCAATCCAGTAGTGCTGATGCCCGAAAAAATGTCCGTGGCTTCTGAGGATGTGGCTTTGAAATATGCGGCTTCCATCACGCAAGGAGCAGGGCAGTTTTGTACCAATCCGGGCCTGATTTTGGGGGTTGATAATGCTGATCTAAGTAATTTCATTAAAGTACTTGCTAAAGAAATTGAGCAAATTGTTCCTGTAAAAATGTTGAATGCAGGCATTTATCAAAATTATGAAAGCAAAAGAGTAGTGGCTTTGTCGCAAGAAAATGTAATTGCCGAAGCAGAATCTTTGATAGAAAGAACTGAAACCATTCAAGCGGTATCGACCGTCGCTTCGGTAGATGCGGATACTTTTTTAGATAATCCTACGCTACATCAAGAGGTTTTTGGCCCTTTTTCTTTGCTTGTAAAATGTAAAGATGAAGCACAACTACTAACAGTCATTCAACATTTAGAAGGACAACTTACAACCACTTTGATGGCAACCGAAGCCGAACTGAGTACTCATCCCGAAATCGTGGACGCTCTTAGAAGTATTTGTGGAAGATTGATTTTTGATGGCGTGCCAACGGGCGTTGAAGTTTGTTTTGCCATGCAACATGGCGGGCCATTTCCAGCTTGTACCGATGCTCGTTTTTCTGCCGTTGGGCCTGATGCTATCAAGCGTTTTGTTCGTCCTGCCAGTTTTCAGAATTTCCCAAACAGCCTTTTACCTGCGGAATTGCAAAACGAAAACCCACTCAACATTTGGCGAATGGTTGATAATAATTGGCAGAAATAAATAGTTATAGGTAAAATATTTCCGATTTAAGTTTTATTGTAAATTTTACAATTATCCATTTCTGTTCTTAGGTTTGAGGAATTTTCGAATTTCCTCAAACCTAAGAACAAAAAATCATCAAACACTTCATCAAATTTATTCAATATTCTCCTTTATATTTTATAATTTGTCTTTCATCAAAAAGAAAAACAGCCCTAAAAAGGCGATTTTAGCCTTAAAACACATCTATTTCTAAAATTCACTACTTTATTGCCGATTTTTTTGACCTTCAAAAGGCTTATTTCAAAATTAAATATCAATAAAAATTTAAAATAAGAAATATATTGCCGATTAAAAATATTTTTAAATTTAAAATAAAAATATTTAATTCAGTTTGGTAGTATAATTCTTTAGCTTGAATTTTGCGTCGTAGTCCAAAAAATAAAGGACGATTTAATAAAATGACGATGAATATGAATGTACTTGTTGAACCCTTAGAATTAGAGAAAGAAGCCATTTCCTTTGAAAGAGTACCTACCAAAATTTACAAAGACGCCAACGAAGCCTCTAAAGTAGTTGCCCACGAAATTGCCCAAATTATCCGTAGAAAGAATGCTCAAGGAAAGCCCGCTGTATTAGGTTTAGCGACGGGTTCAACACCTAAAAAAGTATATGCAGAACTGATTCAATTATATAAAAATGGAGAATTGAGTTTTGAGAATGTCATCACTTTCAATTTGGATGAGTACTATCCGATGCAACCCGATGCCATTCAGAGTTATCATCGTTTTATGAAAGAGCAATTATTCGACCACGTAAATATTGCTCCAGAAAATTGTCATATTCCTACGGGGACTTTACCCTTAGAAAAACTTCCGATTTTCTGCAAAGAGTACGAAGCACAAATTGAAGAATTAGGCGGTTTAGATATTCAAATATTAGGTATCGGCAGAAACGGACACATTGGTTTCAACGAGCCGGGTTCATTAGTAAATTCAAGAACTCGCTTAATGACCTTGGATATTACCACCCGAATGGATGCCACTGGCGATTTTGGTTCTTTGGCAAAAGTACCACGCCGTGCCGTAACGATGGGCATAAAAGCTATCATGGAAGCGAAAAGAGTAGTCTTATTAGCTTTTGGTGAACACAAAGCTCAAGTAATTAAAGAAGCCATTGAAGGCCCAGTTTCTGAAAAAATTCCTGCTTCGTATTTACAAGGACACCACAATGTAAGATTTATCTTGGACGAAGCCAGTGCTTCTGAATTGAGTAGCCGTAAAAAACCTTGGTTATTAGAAGAAGTAGTTTGGGACAAAACAATGGTGAAAAAAGCCGTTACCAATTTGGCTTTAAGTTTGGATAAACCCATTTTGAAATTGACCAATCGTGATTATAACGAAAATGGTTTGAGCGATTTATTGGCAAATTACGGACAAGCTTACGATATTAATTTACAAGTATTCCAGAATTTACAGCATACAATTACAGGTTGGCCCGGCGGAAAATCTTTGGCGAGCGATGCCAACAGACCAGAAAGAGCTTTTCCTGCACAAAAAAGAGTATTAATTTTTAGTCCACACCCCGACGACGATATTATCTCAATGGGCGGTACTTTCCAACGTTTGGTTGACCAAGGACACGATGTACACGTGGCATATCAAACTTCAGGAAATATTGCTGTGGCAGACGACGAAGCTTTGAGATTCATTGATTTTATGGATGATTTCAATAGCACTTTCGAGATTGATAATAAAATCTATAAAACACTTTTCGATGAAGCTCGTACTTTTTTAAGTAAGAAAAAAGATAGTGAAATTGATATTCCTGCGGTGCGTTATGTAAAAGGTCTGATTCGTCAGGGCGAGGCAAAAGCTACTTGTCGTTTCGTAGGTATTCCTGCGACTAATGTACACTTTTTGAATATGCCTTTTTATGAAACAGGAGCTGTGCAGAAAAATCCAATTGGCGAGCCTGATATTCAGATAGTTTCGGATATTATTAGCGAAATAAAACCTCATCAAATATTTGCCGCTGGCGATTTGGCAGACCCACACGGAACACACAAAGTATGTTTGGATGCGATTTTTGAAGCCATCGAGCGTTTGAAAAAAGAATCATTTATGAATGATTGTTGGGTATGGTTGTACCGTGGAGCTTGGGCCGAATGGGATATTCATGAAATTGAAATGGCCGTGCCGATGAGTCCGACACAAGTATTACAAAAGCGTCATGGAATTTTTAAACATCAATCACAAAAAGATGGAGTGGTGTTTCAAGGAAGTGACTCAAGAGAATTTTGGCAAAGAGCCGAAGACCGCAACCAAGCCACAGCTGAACTATACAATAAATTAGGCTTTGCGGAATATGCAGCGATTGAAGCTTTCGTTCGCTACCATTTTTAGAAAAATAGGAAATTTAGAATAGATTAATAATGCTTGAACGTATTCCCTACGAACCCTGTTTGTAGGGAATTTATTATGATATAATCCTTACAATATATAATTTACCCAAACCAACCACCATTATGACTAATAAAAGTAAATCATTTTTTTCTCCCATTGTAATTATTGGGATACTCTTCTTCATTTTTGGTTTTATCACTTGGCTCAACGGAACACTGATTCCATTCCTCAAAATCGCCTGTGAACTCGAATACGCCCAAGCACTTTTAGTAACTTTTGCCTTTTATATTGCTTATGTTTTTTTAGCGATTCCTTCGTCTATGATTCTCAAGAAAGTAGGTTTTAAAAATGGCATGGCTTGGGGTTTAGTAATTATGGCGATTGGAGCAATCATTTTTGTTCCGGCAGCACAATCTCGTTCATTCGTGTTGTTTCTTACGGGTTTGTTTATTCAAGGAGCAGGAATTTCATTACTTCAAACAGCCTCAAACCCTTATATCAGCATTTTAGGGCCTATCGAAAGTGCGGCTCAGCGTATCAGTATTATGGGGGTTTGTAATAAAATTGCAGGAGCTTTAAGTCCGCTAATTTTAGGAGCTATTATTTTGGAAGGAGCAAGCGACATTGAAACTCAATTGAAAACAAGCTTGGCAGCCGAGAAAGAAACGCTTTTGAATGAATTGGCTGGGAGAGTAATTGTCCCTTATATCATCATGGCAATTGCTTTGCTTGGATTGGCTTTTTTAATTTATAAATCAAGTTTGCCAGAAATTGACACAAGTAAAGAAGAGAACGATAGCAAACAAGAAAATAGCGAAAAAAGTGTATTACAACACGCTAATTTAGTATTTGGCATTTTGGCAATCTTTTGTTGTGTCGGAGTGGAAGTAATTGCAGGCGATACAATAGGGCAGTACGGAAGTTCTTTGGGCATTAGTTTAGATGTTTCAAAAAACTTTACTTCACTTACGCTTGTCGCTATGTTAGTTGGTTACTTCATTGGTATCGTAGCTATTCCGAAGTATATTTCACAAAACAAAGCTTTAATGGGCTGTGGTATCGTTGGTGCGATATTTACTTTAGGAATTATTTTTACTTCTGGTTTTACTTCGGTAGCTTTTGTAGCCATGTTGGGCTTGGCAAACGCTTTGATGTGGCCAGCGATTTTCCCCTTGGCAATCAAAGGTTTAGGAAAGAAAACAGAATTTGGTTCTGCTTTGCTCATCATGGGTATTGGAGGTGGAGCAATTTTACCTTATTTCTACGGAAAAATGGCGGAATCTTTAGGAGTACAAGAAGCTTACTTAATCCTGATTCCTTGTTATTTATACATTTTATTCTTTGCTACGATAGGTCATAAAAAACAATCGTGGTAAAAAGATTTAGTGATTTTTTAATTGTGATTTAGTGAGTTGTGAATTAGTGATTTTTTTAAAATTGTGATTGAGTGAGTTTATGAAAATAAAATTAATTTTTGGGAACTCAATTTAGATGAATCTGCTTTCCAATCACTAAATCACTAAATCACTAAATCACTAAATCACTAAATCACTAAATCACTAAATCACAATTATATCACCTGCAATTTACTATTTTGATAAGCCGAAAGTTCTGAAGAATTGGCTGGTAATTCTGTGATAAGGTAATCAATATCATGTAAATCAGCGACTTTCATTTTCATTACTGAATTGAGTTTTTCAGAAATCGCCAAAACCGCTACTTTATCTGCCGCCTTCATCATTGCCTTTTTTACTTGCACCGTTTCCCAATCTGAATCTGTTAGTCCGCCGTGGGCATCCAAAGCATTTGTTCCTAAAATACATAAATCCGCTTTCATTTCTGAAAGTCGGTGATGCACTTCTCCGCCAATCGACATTTGGCTGTATCTTGATACTTGTCCGCCAATCAGAATAATTTCAATATTGGGTTTATCCAATAATTCAACGGCAGTAAGCGGATTGACCGTCATGAAGGTAGCCGAAAAATCTTCTGGAATCAGTTTTACAAATTCTCGAATAGTAGTACCGCCACCAATCAAAACCAGCATTCCTTCTTTGAGCAAAGTAAGAGCTTTTTGTCCGATTTCAACTTTATGGCTATGGGCATAAGTTTCTTTTAGGTTAGAAGCATGGTGGTAAGCTTTAGACATAGCCCCGCCACGAATTTTGATAATTTCGCCTTCTTCGGCTAATTCATTAATATCTCTTCTGATTGTATCCTCAGACACATTCAAAGTTTCTACTAATTCCCCTAAAGATATTCTTGTATGAACATTGATTTCTTTCAAAATCAAATCTTTACGTTCTTTCTTTAATAAGCTAATCGACATTACAGTGATTGAATTTTTTCAAATTGTTTAGAACAAAGGTATAAAAAAACTGCAAATTATTCCTGAAAGAGGCAGTATTTTGCGTTGCAAAGTTTGCAATATTTAAGTTCAAATACTCAATTTTATGATGAAATGATAATATTTTTTTAACAAAAGCCTTTTTTTCTGCAAAAAGTTTATATGTTTGTGCAATAAATGCAATATTTATTTGCATTTATTGCAATATCCAGTTTACCATAAAAACTTTCAAGCATGAAAAAAATTAGACTATTAAAAGGCTCTCAACGCTTATTATGGCTTTCGCTTATCGGAAGTTTGGCAATAAGTGGTAATTCGCATGCTAATGTGAACAAGAATATCCCTACTCAACTGTCAAAATCTACTCAAAAAGGTATTGTTAGAGAAATTGGAGGAAAAGTAATTTCTGCAAAAGATGCAAGCCCCGTGATTGGTGCTGCGGTTTTTGTAAAAGAAAATCCAAGAATAGGTACAAGTACAGATGCTGAGGGAAATTTCAAATTGAGTTTGCCTGAAAGCCTTTCCACTAAAAACATCACTTTAGTAGTAAGTAGCGTTGGTTATGAAAAATTTGAAACGCTAATAACTACAAGCCAAACCTCTATTGCAGTTACGTTAAAAGAAAATGTACAACAGTTGAGCGAAGTCGTTGTAACGGCTTTGGGCGTAAAAAAAGATAAAAAAGCCTTGGCATATTCTGTATCAGAAATTAATGGTTCAGACTTTACACAAGCTCGTGAAAACAACGTTGCGAATGCTTTAACGGGTAAAATCGCAGGGGTAAATGCCACAGGTTTATCAACGGGGCCGGGTGGTTCGAGCCGTGTAGTTATTCGTGGAAATGGTTCATTAACAGGCAATAGCCAACCTTTGTACGTTATCAATGGTATGCCGATTGACAACAGTGTGCCAGGCGGAAGTTCATTACCTAATGGTTTTGGAACAAAAGGAGGAACTGACCGTGGTGATGGTATTGCGGCAATCAACCCCGATGATATTGAGTCGATGACAGTGCTAAAAGGTGGTGCGGCTGCCGCTTTGTATGGTTCTCGTGGAGCAAATGGCGTTATTTTAATCACGACTAAAAAAGGAAAAGCACAAAAAGGCATTGGCGTTGAGTACAATGGTACTTTTGCGGTAGAAAATGTGGCGGTATTCCCTGATTTTCAGTACGAGTACGGGCAAGGAGATGGTGGTGTAATGCCTACAACTTTGGCACAAGCACAGGCTACGGGTCGCCGTTCGTTTGGGGCAAAAATCGACGGTTCTCCCAATTATATGGCTGCCGATGGTAAAAATCACCCTTATGTAGCACAGAAAGATAATTTGAAAAATTTCTACCAAACAGGTACAAATATCACCAACTCTCTTGCTTTTTCTGGTGGAAATGAAGCCATTAGTTATCGTTTGTCTTTGGCGGATTTAAGTGCTAAAAGTGTATTGCCTTCAAATACTTACAACCGTAAAACGGCAAATTTGAATATTTCGGCAAAATTGAGCGAACGCCTCAGAGCCGAAGCACTGGTACAGTACAACCTCGAACAAGGCAATAATCGCCCGATTGCAGGGGATGCTTTGGGGAATCCCAACTGGATGGCTTATGAAGTAGCAAATACCGTTGATGTAAGATGGTTGGACCCCGGACATGATGCCAATGGCAATGAAATTTTCTGGAACGATGCAGGTATCGTAACGAATGGTTATTTCTTTATCAATAAATTTAAAGAAACCGATACCAAAGACCGCTTTATCGGACAAGCCTCTGTTTCTTATGATATATTGAAAAATTTAACGTTGAAGGCTACCACTACACGAGATGTGTATAATTACAACTTCACGAGTATTATGCCAACAGGCGGACAGTACATTCCGCAAGGACAGTACGACGGTATCAAATCGGATGTATCTGAAACCAATAGTATGATTACGGCGGCTTATAATACCAAATTTGGTGATGTACTTGGCTTATCGGCTATGGCTGGGGCAAATACTCGTCAGTTTAAAAACAACCAATTTGATTTTTACGGACAAGGTTATACCATTCCTTATTTTTACAGCTTCTCCAACTTAGCTACTTCTTCGGTAACGCCTGTTACGAGTAATGTAAAAACAAATTCTGTTTTCGGTTCGGCTGATTTAGACTATAAAGGAATATGGTTCTTAACACTGACAGGTCGCCAAGATCGGTTTTCTACTTTAAGTCCGAAAAACAATAACATCTTCTATCCAAGTGTGGGAACAAGCTTAATTCTTTCGGACATTATTAGTATGCCAAAAGTAATTAACCACTTAAAACTACGTGGTTCGTGGGCACAAGTAGGTGGCGGTGGTCCTGACCCTTATGCTATCAACCTGACTTACAGCAGTGTACCAAGTGCAAGCTCTGTGCCTTTACAAAATGTAAGTTCAACGGCGATTACCAATGCGGAGTTGAAACCGTTTACTTCTACCACTACCGAATTGGGCTTAACGACTCGTATGTTGGGCGGACGTTTTAATATCGACGTAGCAGTATATGACAAAAAATCTACGAACGACATCGTAAGCGTACCTATTTCTGGAGCATCTGGTTATACAAGTGCTATCTTGAACTCAGGTGAATTGAGCAACAGAGGGATTGAATTATTGATTGATGGCACGCCTATCAAAACCGCCAATTTCTCATGGAATGCAAGCTTCAATTTTGCCTATAACAAAAGTGAAGTATTAAAATTAGCAGACGGTATTAATACATTTTCAATCGGTAACTCAGCCAACGGTAACGCCTTCATCAACAACCAAGTAGGTATGCCTTTTGGTGGAATTTATGGCTATCGTATGAAAAGAGATGCTTCGGGCAATATCATTTATGATACCAACTCGAACCTTCCTTTACAAACCGACAACAACCAATATTTGGGCAATGGCGTTTCGCCTTATACAATGGGCTTGAGCAATACTTTCAAGTACAAAAACTTCTCTTTAGATGTATTGGTTGATGGCAAATTTGGCGGTAGTATTTTCTCTGTAATGGAAGTATATGCTACTCGTTTGGGTTTATTGAAATCAACTTTGCCGGGCCGTGAAAATGGTTTAGCGTTGAAAGGCGTAACAGCGAGTGGCGATGCCTATTCTTATACTGTCCCTGTGGCAAATTTGCGTAGTGCTTACTACAACAACCTCAACCGTTATACAGAATTATTTGTACACGATGCAAGTTTTGTAAAACTCCGTCAGATTATCCTTTCGTATCGTTTGCCTTCTGGTTTCTTAAAATCGTTAGGAGTACAATCGGCAAGTGTTTCGTTGGTTGGTCGCAATTTGTTGATTTTGTATAAAGAAACAGAAAACTTCGACCCCGAACAAGGCTTAACCAACGGTGCGGCACAAGGTATTGAATCTATCGGTTTGCCACGTACACGTTCATTTGGTGTGAACCTGAACCTCAAATTCTAAAAAAGCAAGACAATGAAAAAGTTATTTTCTAAATATACATTTCCCATATTGGCAGCGTGTAGCATGAGCCTTTTTACGGCTTGCGACAAAGATTTTGCCGAAATTAATACCAATCCCAATGCCGTTTCTGTGCCAACGACTGCTTACATTTTTAGTAAAGCCTTGTACGACGGAGCAGCCAACAGTGGCAATAAAGGAAGTCTTTTGTTTGGTTTGATGCAATATACCACCAGCTACAACGACGTAGAAGGCTTTGGTTCAAAATATACGGCATCGCAAGTGAATGCTACGGGAGGCGTTTTTACCAACTCGTATCCTACGCAAATCAACGAAATTGGCGAAGTAATTAAAGCTGTAAAAGACGACCCGACCAAGGTAAATCAGTACGCTATGGCTCGTATTTGGCGAGTGTATTGTTTCAGTCGTTTGACAGATTTATACGGAGATATTCCCTATTCGGAAGCAGGGCAAGGCTATAATCTTTCTATTTTTCAGCCAAAGTACGATGCACAAAGTGCGATTTACGCCGATATGTTGAAAGAATTAGAAGCCTCAGCAACAGCTTTAACTACTTCAAATACAAGTACTTTTGGCAATTCTGATTTGATTTATCAAGGAAATGTAACGAAATGGAAAAAGTTTGCTTACTCACTAATGCTTCGCTTGGGAATGCGTCTGACAAAAGTAGATGCTGCTTCGGCACAAAGCTGGGTAACGAAGGCTATCGCTGGCGGTGTTATCAGAGATTACGCTGATATTGCTAAAATGAGCTATACTTCTGGCGGACAAAACATCAACAAAAACCCCATCGCTTGGCAATTGTTGAACGACAATTATCTTCGTGCCGATGGTATCAACAATACCGAAGGCGGTAAGTACCAAGATGTTTTTATCAATTCATTAAAAGCGAATAATGACCCACGTCTGGGCGTACTTTCGGTAGTGTATGTAAATGGTACTGCAAGTTCAGATGAAAGTATTCAGAAAGGAATGCCTGCTACTATCAACGGAACTAAACCTGCTGATTTTGTAACGTTTTCAGAACCAAAACAAACAACCGTTTTGAAAGTAGATGCTCCGTTATTATTGTTTACAGTAGCAGAATCTAATTTCTTATTGGCAGAAGCAGCTTTAAGAGGTTGGTACAGTGCTGAAACAGCAAGCAGTTTATACGAAACGGGTATCCGTGCAGCCATGCAACAATGGGATTTGATTAGCGGAACAACGGGAACAATTGCTCAAGCTCGTATCGACAGCTATGTGGCGGCTCATGCCCTCAAAACCAGTAGCTCGGTAGCTGTTCAGACAGAACAAATTTATAATCAAGTTTGGGTTGGTCTTTTTCCTGATGCTCAGGAAGTTTACAACAATTACCGTCGTACAGGTTATCCAGCTTTAACGCCAAACGTGTATCCGGGCAATGCCACAGGAGGTAAAATTTTCCGCCGTTTCTTATATCCAGTATTAGAACAAACCCTCAACAGAGCATCTTACAACGAAGCCGTACAAAGACAAGGAACGGACGATTTATTGACCAAAGTTTGGTGGGATAAGTAAGCATGAGTGCTGAATTGTGAATGATGAGTACCCACGCTACGGTTAAACTTTTTCATTCAGAAGCAATCACTTATTAAGAATTATTATCCAATTTTAAATTATAAGCGAACCTCATCCGTAGCGACGGTCGCCCCTCCCCCTCTCCTGTTGAGAAGGGGAGTTTATTCCACTCTTTTAGCTTCCCTTCTCAACAGGAGAAGGGGCGGGGGGGATGAGGTTTATTTCCTCCAACAAAATTTGTAACTTCATAGATTGCTCAATAACAATCGTTTAACACAATCTCATGTTTTCAAAAAAGTTCTTAATACTCTTGATTTGTACTTATTTTACGATACAAATTCAAGCACAAAAAGTACAGGTAAACAACAAACCCGAACGAGTAAATTGGTTTCAAGATTTAGCTTTCGGGATGTTTATTCACTGGAATGTGGACGTATCGCTTGGGGCGGTTATCAGTCATTCCTTGGCTGGTGCATCCAACGAATACGTTGAAAAGTACATTCAAGAATTACCCCAATACTTCAATCCGCATAAATTTACGCCAAGTCATTGGGCTAAATTAGCCAAGTTGGCTGGTATGAAATACGTAGTTTTTACGGCAAAACACCATTCGGGCTTTTGTATGTTCAATACACAAACTACGCCTTTCAACGTAATGAATACGCCTTATGGAAAAGACCTTACCAAAGAATTAATTGAGGCTTTCAGAAAAGAAGGTATTGCTATTGGCTTGTATTTTTCACCTGAAGATTTTTACTTTTTTCATCAAAACAATATCCAAATTGGTCGCTTACAATTGCCCGAACATTTCCCGATGAATAATCCTAAATTGATGGATTACGACAAAAGACAATTGAGGGAATTATTAACCAATTATGGAAAAATAGACATTCTTTTCATCGACGGCCCCGGCGATGGCTTGCGAGAGTACGCTTGGAGTTTGAATCCAGATTTAGTCATCACTCGTGATATTATGACTACTCCAGAACAAAATACACCCGACGAACCCTTGCCCCGCCCGTGGGAAGCCTGCTACACAATGGGAACGGATTGGCAGTACAAACCCACCAACGACCCACACAAAACAGGTACGGAAATCATCAATATGCTAACAGAAATTAGGGCAAAAGGTGGTAATTTTTTATTAAATATCGGGCCAAAACAGGATGGTGAAATTCAAATCGAGCAAGAAGCTCTTTTACAAGAAGTAGCCCTTTGGAATTTTGCTAACGCCGAAGCTATCGGCAAAGTAAAGCCTTTGTCTGTAGTTCGGGAAGAAAATGTATGGTTTACACAGTCAAACGATGAAAAGTATATTTACGCTATCGTACAAAGAAGTGGCTACGAAGATTGGAAGTACGGTACACGCAAAAATCTGGTACTTACACACATAGAAGGAAATGCCAATACCAAAGTAAGTGTTTTGGGCTACAAAAGTGAATTGGTAGAATACAAAAAAGGCTTTGATGCCAGTACATACATTGCAGCAACGCCCATTGGCTTGGTCGTAAGTGCCGTAAACGGACAACGTTTTTACACCAATAATCAATGGAAAAATGCGGTGGTTTTGAAAATCGAAAATGCAAAATTCAGAAAAATCAATACGCCCAAAGCGAGCCAAAGTAATATTGATGGAGCGAAGTAAATAGGGGTCTGAATTATGAGTTATGAATTATAAGTTTGACTCCATAATAAATATAAGTAATTGACTTACAATCAATCTTATAAAAAATTATTCACAACTCACAATTCAGCACTCACAACTCAAAACTCATCACTAAAAAGGTTAGCTCTTTTTATTAAATTTTAAACCTTGCAGATAAGCAGATAGTCACAGTGATTCTCTGTATCATCAAAAACAATTTGAAACAAAAAATAAGAACAATTATGAACACAATTGAAGTACTTTCACCTGAAGTTTCTTTTGAAAGTCTTGGACTTTCTTTACCGCCAGCTCCACTTCCACTGGGCGTTTACAAGCCCTATTTGATTGATGGCAAATATTTATACTTATCGGGTCATGGCCCTGTAAGAGATGACAAAAGCTTGATTATTGGTAGAATTGGCAAAGATTTAGACATCGAAGAAGGAAAATTAGCGGCTCGTCAGGTAGGTTTAACCATGCTTTCGACCATCAAAACGCATTTGGGAAGTTTAGACCGAGTAAAGCGTGTGATTAAAATTTTGGGTATGGTCAACTGCGTTTCAGAGTTTGAGCGTCATCCTTATGTCATCAATGGTTGTAGCGAACTTTTTGCTCAAGTGTGGGGAACAGAAAACGGTATCGGTGTAAGAAGTGCAGTAGGTATGGGAACACTTCCAGACAATATTCCAGTGGAAATTGAAGCAATGTTTGAACTCCACGAAGACTAATTGATAAGTGGTTTTGGTAAAACAAACGATGTCTTATTTGAATTAACACATTGAATTTCAATATTTTAATTCACAATTCATCATTCATAATTCATCACTCCTACTTAAGCCATGATTAACAAAACGATTGAGTACAACATAAAAAATATTGAAACACTCGATACGCCTGCTTTGGTGGTTTTTCCGAGTATCGTAAAACAGAATATTCAAAAACTTTTGGCTTCGATTGATGATGTAAATCGCTTGCGACCGCACACCAAAACCCATAAAACCAAAGAAGTAACCAAGCTTTTACAAGAAGTAGGGATTCAGAAATTCAAATGTGCGACGATTGCCGAAACTGAATTATTGGCAACTTGCGAAGCAGAAGATGTACTCTTGGCGTATCAGCCAGTGGGGGCAAAGCTTTTGCGTTTGATTGAAGTCATTAAACATTTCCCAAAAACACATTTTGCTTGTTTGGTTGATTCTGTGGCGGTTGGCGAAGCAATGTCAAAAATTGCCTTAGAAAATCAGCTTACTTTATCGCTTTATATCGACTTAAATGTGGGCATGAACCGAACGGGAATTGTACCAGAAAAGGCTTTTGATTTGGCGATTGCCTTACAAAAATTACCAGCTATAAAGCTTGAAGGTTTACATATTTACGACGGACATATTCGAGATTTTGACCTTACAATTCGTACACAAAACTGTAACACGGCTTTCCAAACCGTAGAAAATTTAGTAGAAAAGCTAAACCAAGAAGGCATTCAAAAGCTCAATATCGTAGCAGGTGGAACGCCTACTTTTCCAATTCATGCTCAAAGAATGGCAGTAGAATGCAGTCCGGGTACTTTTGTGTATTGGGATAAAGGCTATCAGGATGCTTATCCAGAACAAGATTTTGAAACGGCAGCTTTGGTAGTTAGTAGAGTAATTTCTTTGCCCGAAAAAGATAAAATTTGTCTGGATTTAGGACATAAATCTGTGGCTGCTGAAAACCCTTTAGACAAAAGAGTATTTTTCTTGAATGCTCCCAACGTCACTTTTATCGGACAAAGTGAAGAACATTTGATACTGGGTGTTCCAGAAAATCATACTTATCAGATTGGAGATGTTTTTTATGGTTTGCCCATTCATATTTGCCCAACTTGTGCTTTGTACGAAAGGGCGAATATTGTTGAAAATGAAGTATTAACAGGCGAACAATGGAAAACAATTGCAAGAGACAGATTCATTTCCATATAGCCGTAAAACGGGTTTCCAACCCGTAAATTTATCTTTTCTGACGGGTTGGAAACCCGTTTTACAAAATATGTTTACAATAGACGCACATCTTGACCTGAGCATGAATGCGATGGAATGGAATCGTGATTTAAGATTATCGGTCGCTGAAATTCGTGAAAGAGAAAAAGGCATGACCGACAAGCCAGACCGTGCTAAAGGAACGGTTACTTTTCCTGCATTAAGAGCAGGGAATATTGGCTTGGTTGTTGCGACTCAAATTGCCAGATTTGTAAAACCCGACAGCACTTTGCCGGGTTGGGCTTCACCCGAACAGGCGTGGGCTCAAACACAAGGACAAGTAGCGTGGTACAAAAGCATGGAAGAATGTGGCGAAATGGTTCAAATCAATAACCTTGAATCTTTAGAAAAACATTTACTGCTTTGGAACAACGGCACTCCCAACGACAACAAACCCATTGGCTATATTTTAAGCTTAGAAGGTGCAGATTCACTCGTGACGATTAACCATGTCGAGAAAGCCTATCAGTATGGTTTGCGTGCTATTGGCCCAGCTCATTATGGGCCGGGGCGTTATGCACAAGGAACAGATGCTACGGGTTTTATGGGAAAAGCTGGGCAAGATTTATTGAAAGAAATGGAAAGGCTGAACATCATTTTAGATGCGACGCACCTTTGTGACGATAGTTTCTGGGAAGCCATGAATCATTTCAATGGAGCAGTTTGGGCAAGCCATAACCTTTGTAGAAGTTTGGTAAACCATAATCGCCAATTTAGCGACGAGCAAATTAGTGAATTGATTAGCCGTGATGCTGTTATTGGCGGAGCGTTAGACGCTTGGATGATGGTACCAAACTGGGTAAGAGGTAAATCAAACCCAAAAGAAATGAACTGTAATTTGGCGGTGATGGTTGACCACCTCGACCATATTTGTCAATTGGCTGGCAATGCCTTGCACGTGGGCATTGGTTCAGATTTAGATGGAGCTTTTGGCACAGAACAAGGGCCTTACGATTTAGATACCATTGCTGATTTACAAACAATTCCGTCTATTCTCGAAAAAAGAGGTTATACCCAAACCGACATCGAAAACATCATGCACGGCAACTGGCTGAGATTTTTGAGAAAAAATTGGGCGAAGTAAGTGGAGTGGTGAATTGTGAGTGCTGAATTATGAATGTAAAATTGTCGTTAAAAATATCTTAACTTTCTTCTGGAGGAACTAGGGCTTATTCTTAACTTTCTTATAAGTATTTGATAGTCAATAATAATTTCTCTCCACCGGCTCCCCTTCTCAACAGGAGAAGGGGCTGGGGGATGAGGTTTCTTTCCCAACCCATGCCAAAAACAACATCATTTCTTATCATCTTCCTGATGTATTTTTTTACATCAAATAATCCTTTTGCCCAAAGTATTGACATTATTCCTAAGCCTGTTTCGGTGGTGATGAGTCAAGAAAAATTTACCTTAAATTCCGCTACTTCAATCATACTACCTTCGGCAACTTTAAGGAAAAATGCCCAATTTCTACAAGAAGCCTTACATTCTTTAACGCCTTTTTCGTTTCCAATTCTTGAAAATACTTCCGCAAATTTTATACTAATAAGCATTGATACCGCTAAAGTTGCCCAAAAAGAAGGTTATCAATTAAGTATTACAAAAAATGAAATTAAGATAATTGGGCATGATGAAGCTGGTGTTTTTTATGGGATTCAAAGTTTGATACAAGTAGCGTATCAGGCTCAAAATAAAGGCTTTAACTTAGCTGCTTGTCGTATCGAAGATTATCCAAGATTTCCTTATCGTGGCTTGCATCTTGATGTTGGTAGGCATTTTTTCCCAATTTCTTTTCTGAAAAAATACATTGATTTACTCGCTTTTTATAAAATCAATACTTTTCATTGGCATCTCACCGACGACCAAGGTTGGCGAATTGAAATCAAAAAATATCCACATTTGCAAAGCGTAGCCGCTTTTCGTAACGAAACCATTATTGGACATAAAAAAGATTTTCCTCATCGTTTTGATGGCAAAAAGTATGGCGGATTTTACAGTCAAGACGAAGTAAAATCTTTGGTAAAATATGCCTCAGAAAAGTACGTAAACGTTATTCCAGAAATAGAAATGCCCGGCCATGCTTCGGCGGCTTTGGCGGCGTATCCGCATTTGGGTTGTGTGGGTGCTTCATATAAAACCGCTACTTTTTGGGGTGTTTTCGACGACGTTTTTTGTGCAGGAAACGACAGTACTTTTACTTTTTTGCAAGATGTTTTATCCGAAATATTGCCTTTATTTCCTTCTAAATACATTCATATTGGTGGCGACGAATGCCCAAAAGCTCGTTGGAAAGTGTGTCCAAAATGCCAAAAACGCATGAAAGATGAGCATTTAGCCGACGAACATGAGTTGCAAAGCTATTTTATCCGTAAAATCGAAAAGTTTTTGAATGCCCAAGGACGAGAAATTATTGGTTGGGATGAAATTTTGGAAGGCGGACTCAGTCCAAACGCAAGTGTGATGAGTTGGCGAGGCGAAGCTGGTGGCATTGCTGCTGCCAAGCAAAAACATAACGTAATTATGACCCCCGAAAGTCATCTGTATTTAGATTATTACCAATCGCTTCACGCTGACGAACCGACGGCGGCGGCAAGCTTTACACCACTTTCAAAAGTATATAGTTATGAGCCTTTTTCGACGGAATTAAATCACGAAGACGAGCAGTATATCAAAGGCGTACAGGCAAATATTTGGACAGAATACACGCCTCAGCCTGAACAAGTAGAATATATGGTTTTTCCAAGAGCCTTAGCTTTATCGGAAATCGCTTGGTCGCCAAAAACGCATAAAAATTATGCTGATTTTCTTAGTCGTTTGCGTCAGCATAGGAGTATTTTACAGCAGAAAAAAGTAAATTTTTTCGACCGATTTGAGGAAATTACGTACCATTTCTCAATGGAAAAATCAGGGAAAAGTATCATTCATTTTTCGACCACTTTGCCCAATGCCAAAATTCATTATACTGTCGATGGAAAAACTCCGACACCGAGTGATAAAGTATTTAAAAATCAATTAATTATCGACAAAAGTACTACGCTAAAAGCCCAAATATTTGTCGGCAAAAATGCTTATGGAAAAGTATTTGAACAAGCTTTTGAATACCACAAAGCCGTTGCTAAAAACGTCATTTTGAAGCATCAGCCAAAAACAAATTATAATCCTGATAAGCCTTTTGCTTTGACCAACGGCTTGACTGGCAACGCTCGTTATAACAATTCACAATGGGTAGGTTTTAGTGGAGAAGATTTAGAAGCAACGATTGATTTAGAAAGTATGCAAAGTATTTCAAAGGTAGGATTAAACTTGTTGAAATACCATTGGCAACGAATGTGGGAACCGAATGTATTGATTTTTTTAGTTTCGGAAGATGGCATTGCTTATAAAGAAGTGTATCGTACCAGTAATTTTCCAGCGAATGGCATCAATCAAATTAGGGCGAAAATTACACCGACAAAAGCCCGTTTTATAAAAGTACAAGCCGAAAACAAAGGCATCATTCCAGCAGGCGAATATGGTGCAGGAGTGAAGGCTTGGTTGTTGATTGATGAGATTTATGTGGAATAGCGGTGAGCTGTGAGAGATGAGCTTTGAGCTTTTTATAGATAATAGTTAAAAGTATGAGTGTAGCGACAAACCCTTGCGGTTGCCGTTGGCAGTGTATTCACTGCCAACTTATTCTAAAAATTCAATTTTAAACCCAAAAATTATGAAAAAGCACATACTCATTTTATCAATCCTAATATTCTCATTTTCAACAACAAATGCCCAAACCCTCAAGCGTTTTACTTCTTTTGATGCCCAAAATATTGCTTACGAAGATACAGGCAGGGGCAAGGCTGTACTCTTGCTACACGGTTTTATCAATACAGGAGCGAATTGGCGAAAAACGGCTTTGTATAAAGATTTAATCGAAAAAGGTTTTAGAGTAATCGTACCCGATATGCGTGGAAATGGAGCTTCCGACAAGCCACATGAAGATAAATTTTACCAAAACGAAGCCGAAGTAAAAGACTTGATGGGCTTGATTTCCTCCCTAAAAATCAAAGATTATACTTTGGTAGGTTATTCCAGAGGAGCGATTGTTGCCGCCAAATTATTGACTAAAGATAAGAGAATCACTAAAGCTATTTTGGGCGGCGTTGGTCAGCATTTTACCAATCCAGATTGGGATAGAAGAAAAATGTTTGCCGATGCTTTTAGCGGAAAAGCTCATTTACATCCAGAAACGGCAGGAGCTGTGACTTATGCCAAGTCTATCGGAGCTGATACCATCGCTTTGGGTTTCCTGCAAAAGTACCAGCCCGTTACTTTACCGACTGAATTAATGAAAATCAAAAAGCCTGTTTTAATCATCTGTGGCGATGAAGACCTCGACAATGGCGACCCAAAAGTATTACAAACCTACTTCAAAAATGCCCAATTGAAATTAGTCAAGGGCAATCATAATGGCACTTATCGCACGCAGGCTTTTGCGGATGAGATTGTGAAATTTATTGAATAAAAAAATTGGGGAATACTCATCTCTAAGTAATCGTGCAATATTAAATTAGACTTTAAAACTGTAATAACCTAAAATTCAGCATTTTAAACTCACAACTCAACACTCGCAATTCAGCACTCATCTTGAAGTACTCCCCAATTTTCTATAAACTTTTTACCTTCAATTTACGCCATTTTACCTTAATACCACCACCACTATGAATTTGCAAAGCAATGATTCCTGCACGTCCGCCGATTTTTTCATCGTTAAGCGTAATCATTTCTTGCCCGTTTACCCAAGTAGTTACTTGATTGCCTACCACTTTTATTTTCATGGTATTCCATTCGCCCATTTTTAGAGCCTTGTCTTTGTCGTCTGTAGGTTTTATTAACCAACCTCTTCCGTAAGATTCATAAATCCCACCCGTCCAGTGGCCCGGAGGAGCTACTTCTGCTTGCCAACCTGTGATTTTTGTTCCTTCGATACTTGAATGAAAAAATACGCCACTGTTGCCATCGGCTTCTTGTTTAAACTGAAGGGTTAATTCAAAATCTTGAAAACTTTGCTCTGTTCCTAAGTAACCATATTCTTTATCGGGTCCACTTTCGCAAATCAATTCACCGTTTTCTACATACCATTTTTCAGTACCGTAAATATTCCAGCCAGTTAAATCTTTTTGGTTGAAAAGCGAAATCCATTTTCCTTTTTTGGGCGTTTGAGCTTGTATGCCAATACTCAAGAATAAGAGTAAGACCAACAGCGACGAAGTCAATTTTTTAATCATAGTCATGCTATTTTAAACGGTTTTTATTAGCACAAAGCTATGTTTTTAAATCTGTACCATTTATAGTGATTTGACCTGTACGGAAATATGTTACCGACTATGAGTCAATACTTTAAGATATTTTTTTTGAAAAAGTAAAAATGGATTCAAATCACGGATTTATCTCAAAAACAGGATAAAAGTATTCACTGAACTGCTTAGATTTGAAATGTGTTTTCAATCGTATCATCATCATTTAAAAATCATGACATTTCAAAAACAATCCATAAAAGTACTGGTGGTTGGTTGTGGTAATATGGGAGCTTCTCATGCTATTGCTTACCAAAATACCGAAGGCTTTGAAATCTGCGGAATCGTTTCTACGGGCAAAAGTAAAGAAATCCTCAACGAACGTCTGGGTGGTGACTATCCTCTTTTTAGCGATTATGCCGAAGCTTTGGCAAGTACTCAACCCGATGCCGTTTGTATTTCTACTTATCCTGATACGCACGAAGCTTTTGCCGTAATGGCTTTAGAAGCCAATTGTCATGTTTTTATCGAAAAACCTTTGGCTGATACTGTGGCTGGTGCAAAAAGAGTAGCTGATTTGGCAGCCGAAAAAGGTAAAAAAGTAGTGGTGGGTTATATTCTGAGACATCATCCTTCTTGGGAAAAATTTGTAGAAATTGCCCAAGAAATGGGAAAACCTCTGGTGATGCGTATGAATTTGAACCAACAAAGTCATGGCGTGATGTGGAATGTTCACCGTAATTTGATGAAAAGTTTAAGCCCGATTGTGGACTGTGGCGTGCATTATATCGACGTGATGTGCCAAATGACACGCTCGAAACCGATACAAGTAAATGCGATTGGAGCAAGATTGACAGAGGATATTCCCGCAGGAAACTATAATTATGGTCAATTACAAATTCGTTTTGAAGATGGCTCAGTGGGTTGGTACGAAGCGGGTTGGGGGCCAATGATGAGCGAAACAGCATTTTTTATCAAAGACGTAATCGGGCCAAAAGGTTGTGTTTCAATCGTGGCGAAAGAAGCTGGAGGAACTGGAAAATCTGACAACGTAGATTCGCATACCAAAACAGAATCTTTAAGAGTACATTATTCAGACATTAATTCAGAAAATGCTTTTACAAAAGCCGATGAATGGATAAACCTCACCGACGAGCCAGACCACCAAGAACTTTGTAACCGTGAACAAAGATTTTTCTTAAAGGCAGTTCAAGAGGATTTAGACTTAACCGACCATCTGGAAGATGCCGTAAACAGTTTAAGAATCGCCTTTGCTTGTGATGAATCTGTAAAAACTGGTTTGCCAGTAATGCTATAAAATAACAGAGCTTCGGTTAGTGTTAACCGAAGCTCTACTTTATTTCTTCTTATTTTTCGTTGTTCCTTTCTCTATTGTTGTCGCTTTTACGACTGTATTTTTTACCGTTTCGGCTTTTTCTACAATGCCAAGCAGTAGTCTATTCGCCAAATCCCATTGCTGTATCATCCAAATGCCACTCAGCACTATCACTAAAGTAGCCGTGCCAACGCCAAAACCTTCAAAATTATTTGACCGCAATTTATGTGGGTCTCCCAACCAATGATAAATCGAGAAAATAATCATCGGATGGTACAAGTAAATGCCTAACGATTGTTTATTGATAAGTAAAATCAATGGATGCTGAAATAATGCTAAAGGAGCAAAATACAATAATAAAAACAAGACAAGCGAAAGATTAAAAAACATATAAGGCACAGAAATAGTATAATCGCTGGCATTACTATATACCAAAATTACACTGGCAACAAAAGCCACCGTAGCCACAATAACGAGCAACAAAGCTGGTAGTTTTATCTGAATAAGTCCATTCCGTAAAGCAAAACCTAAAAAGAAAAATACTTGGTATGAGTAAAATCTTTTCTCTCCCAAAATATACAAAGGCTGCTGTTCTACGGCAAGATAAGTACTTCGGTAAATATCGTACCAGACAATCGTAAACGCACCCGTAAGAATCAAAATAATAATAGCTGGTATCCTTAGCTTGATTACCGTAAAACAAATCAATACACCAATGACATAAGCAGGCACATACCACAAATGATAGAAAGGATATATAATATCTGTAAGCGTAAAGTCTGCTAAATGTCTGAGTCTAAAACTGAAGGGAAAGTAACACACCGTAGCTATCAACCACGGAATAATTAGTCGATGAAATAATCGTTGTAAATAGTGAAATATACCAAATTTAAAAGCAGACCTTTTCAATAGATACCCACTTACCGCCAAAAAGACAGGCATGTGAAAGAAGTAATTAAAGTACAACAACATTCCATTAGGAAGAGAATGTGTATAAATTACCAACATTATTAATATACCTTTCACAGCATTTAGCCCAGGAAACACTTTAGCGGTATAAGCTTCCTCAACTATTTTTAAGCGACTGAGATATTTAATCATTATAAAAGAGGGGGTTCCAAGTACACCATATTTTAAGGTGACTGTACATTAAATAAAAATGTCATACTTTTTAAGAGGTTAGTTAGGGGGGATTATTCTAAAAATATTCAAACAAAAATGCTTTTTTTTTCTGACTTTACAATATTAAGTGCAAAAAAATCAAAGCATAAGGTCAATTGCATTCAAAATTTCTGTATCTACTTGTTGATTAAACTTTCTGGCAAACAGTTTATCTGAATTACGAATTTCAGGTAAATCTTTGATTGTAAATGTTTTAGGGCTTGGTTTGCCTTCCGACCAATCAATATACATCAGGTTATCGCTGATGATGTCTTTTTTATACTTGGAATTGTATAAAATTGTTTGAAAAACAATTTCATCACTTCCCCAAGTAAATTTAAAAAAGTTGACAACATTTTGATTGGCATCAAGATACTCAACGATATATTTGACGTGTTCTAAGGTAATCGTAAACCATTGAGAGCGTCCTACAGGAATCAAATCATTGGGAATTTTTCGCTGCGGAGCTACTGCATTCAGTAGGGCTTCAAAAGTATTTACTCCTACAAATCTATAATCTGTGAAGTGATATTTGGTTAGTCTTGGAATAGCTTCTTTCCATTCACGCTCAACCGAAAGGGTTTCCATGAATGCTTTTCCGGGATTTTGGCTATAAAACTGATGTATTTTTTCAGCACTTCGTAGCGGATAATCTTGTCCACTTAATAGGTTTACATAGTCGTATTTTTTTCCCGATTGAAGTATTTCTCTAAAACTACTAATGGTTGCTTCAACCATAGAGTAAGCTCCCCAAACGATACTTATTCTATTTTTTATAAAAAAAACGTGGTCTGTGTTTTTATCAACTAAAAACGGCTTTATGTCTATTTTTGAATCAACATGAACATAAATATCCGCTTCTGGATGAGCCAAGCGTTCTATCAATCTTTTAAATTGTGTAGGATTAGTGTGGACTAAAATTAAATGAGCAATTTTCATTTATGGTTTTGGGGATGATATATTAAAACCTAATTTTTCTTTAAGGAAAACCTGTATTTCTCTGACTCCCACTGTGAAGAAGCCCATAAACGTAAAATCTAAATATTTTCTTAACCAATAATATCCGAATATAGCACCCGATAAGAAAGTAAACAACGAGCCTAAAGCCACCCCATTGATATTATGGAAAAAGTAAATACCGATGAAATCAAAGGTTACGTTGGTTACCAGCATTACTAATACTTTATAGAAGTTGAATTTCGGCTGGTGAATAATATCTAAGGTTACGCCAAGGAATCTATCTAAGGGATAAAACATGGCAAATGACATAAAAATACGATATACTGAAACCGCATGCGAACCAGAGTACTGGCTTCCTCCCAAAATAACAATCGCAAAATCTGCCAAAATAATGGCTACAAATGAAACTGGAACAAGTGCTAAAGTAAGCGTACCAGCATATTTCTGCATGATACTTACTACTTCTTGTTTATTCCCACGGTTGAAAGCAGCCGACATTGAAGGCATTGCCGTTGATAAAAAGCTCCTGAGCGGTATTTCGATAACTTCCATCAAACGCATAGGCATCGAGTACATCGTTACGGCAGCAGGGCCGGCAGCCCCCAACACAAACATAATCACGAAAGTATCTGAACTTCTAAGCAAATTTGTACTGATTGAAGTTCCTACACTGTATTTACCAAAATGAAACAATTCTAAAATCCATGCTTTTGTCCGTTTTGTAAAGGTTTTTACACGAGCCCAGCCCTGATAAATACAAAACAAACTTACGGTTGCTGAACTTACGGCATTAATTAAGAGTACTAAATTGAGGTCTAAAGTTGTAAAGAAAATCGCAACAAGTACCATCAAAATAAATGCTCCTTGGCTCACAACACGAATTAGCAAAAGACTATCAAAGCGTTGGTCAGACTGTAAAATCCAAGCTGAAACAGCAGAAGGTAAAGTAAACAAAAAGGTGATTCCAAACCATTTTATTACTGTTTCCATTCCGAAATTATCAATGAATGGTATGGCAAAAGCCGCTAAAATATTTAGACCAATCAAGATTCCTGTAATGAGCAAACTCAAAAACCATACCGAACCTAAAATAGCATCAGCTTTTTCGCCTTCAGTACCAGAATAAAACTTAATCATGGCGGTTTGCAAAAAACCTACCCTAAAAGTATCAATTAATGAAAAAGATGTTTGAAAAAAGAACCAATAACCAATATCTACTGAAGTCATATTTCGAAGTAAAATACCGATTGTCACCATTGCCAGCACAGACATTGACGCATTCCCTACGAGCGACAAAAAGTGTTTATTTTTTAGCTGCGAAATTATACCTTGTATATTCATATCATCAGATTTGTATGCTTTTGAAAATCCATGAAGGTTTTCAAAATGTGGTTCTTATATTTTTTCACTATTCAATAATTGGTCTTGAACAGCGTAAATTTGTTTTACACAGGCTTCCCAAGTGTGTCCTTTTGCACAGTCGATGGCTGCCTTGCGGGCTTCTTGGCTCTGTGGTAATAATGCCTTTTTAATCGCTTGTTTGTAGCCTTCTGTACCTATGGCAAGTTCAACATGAGGCAAAAACATTTTCATTGCTGGCGTATCGGTGGCTACTGTTGGTTTTCCCATAGCCAAATACTCGTCAATCTTTCTTGGATAATTCCCAATCGTAAGCGGATTCACCAACTGAGGATTCATACATACATCCAAGTACTGCATATAAGCAGGCAATTGATTAGGTTTTTTAGACCCTAAAAAATGTACGTTTTTAATATGATGTAAACGACTCTGTTCAAAAACTATTTCTTCCGGCCCAATTAAAACCATTTGCCAGTCTGGATTAGTTTCTGCTACTTCTTCAAGCAATTTAATATCTAATCTTTCAGCCGTAAGAAAACCCACATAACCAATCCGAGGGTGTGGAATTTTTGCTAAATCTTCTGGTTCAGTATAAGTAAAATCTGCTTGATAAATATCTGTTTCGCAGCCCTGTCCAATGTCTAAACTAATGGCATTATGATTTCGAGCATAGTCAGCCAAGTAAGCAGAATTAGCAAAAACGGCATCTGCAAGCTCAATTGTTTCGGGTTCTACCCTTGTGCCATGAAATTTAAAATAAGGGTGTTCGATAAGGTTGTCTCTGATATAGTAAAAGCTAAGAAGCGGAGCAAAATATTTTTTAGTGAATAAACCCGTAAACATTTGGCTGTCGTTCAACACAACGGTTTTTTGGGCTTGCCAGCCTAATTCTTTGATGGCTTTTTTTAAGCTATCAAAAAAACCTTTACCGTTTCTTTCGTTGAAAGTGTCATAAAGACTAATATTTTTTAGCCAACTGATAGAATAGCTAATCGTTGAAGGCGTATGAACCCACAAATTATCAGCCACCTTTACCGTGTTTTCGCCAAAGCCCAAAGCTAAAGCCAAACGCTTTTTACCATGACTTGTTTTGGTTTGCGTCAATATTGATTTTAGGTCAATCGCAGGATTGACGTACAACACGGGTTTTGTTTTACTAAATTCTACTGCCAAATTGCGTGCATTACTTCCTAAATTCAATGCCCATTCTTGTTGTGCAATGACAATATATGCTTCAATCTTTTCTGACATATTTACGTTTTTTAGATTTCAGACCCTTTGTAAATCCCAAAATAAAACAAAAAATAACAGGTCCAGCTATAATTTCCCAAGGCATAATTCAGAAAGGTTTAATGTTCTGTGTCGCCATGTGGCGTATGGATAAATTGTTTTCTGGCTTTCCCAATTTTTAGCATTGCTTTTAACATCGAGATAATTGCTCCCGGAATTTGTAAGAATGCCATCAATAATTGCTTATTGTACCATCTTGAAGGAATACTTATCAATAAAGAAAAAGCTAAAGCTGCAAATAGTAAAAGGCTATAATTCAGGTATTCACTTGATAAAACAAACATCAATGCAAGCCATAATACCATTGCTGCTACCAGCATTACTCTTGGAAACAAATACGTTTGGAATACTTTATTAAAAAAGGCAATGTTTCCTTTTAATAACTGAATCCAACCTTCAACAAAGTACTTTTCCAAAAACTCAACTTGCATTGCCAGCCATCTACTCCTTTGTTGGCTGAAAACATCGGTTTTCGCTACTTTTTCATCTAAAACAAACTGACCATCTAAGAATGCTACGTCTCTTTTTTCTCTCACAATTCTAAACTCCAATTCTTTATCTTCGCCAGAAGTGTCACCAATGTCTTTTAAATAACCTGTAAACAGATTCCAGTCAAAAGCCATGCCGCTTCCAATCAAGGCAGAAGGTAAACCCACGGCAACGTGTCCTCTTCTGAAAATATTATTATTAATTTCTTCGGTACAAGCATCCAACAAAGCAAAAGGTGTTTGTAAATTCTTGGCAGTTCTGTGTCCTTGAATTACTTGATAACCCTTTTCATAAGCATTATTTACGGCGTGTAAAAACCCTTTTGACATGTGATTATCGGCATCTAAGATGACTACAATGTCAACAGGAACAGCCGCTGTGGCTTCGATGGCTTTTTGCAAGGCTTTGCCTTTTGTACTTTTCTCGAAACTTACTTCAACAATTTTAATGGGTAAAGTTTTTAAGGTATTAAGCGTAGCTTCGCTAAACGAATCGGCAATAATTACAACTTCAAATAATTCTTTTGGATAATCTTGTGTAATAGCATCTTTGGCAGTAGCAATAATCACGGCATCTTCTTTATAGCCCGGAATAAAAATGCGGATTTTTCTTAATTTTTGTGCCACAGGGAAATTTGTCTTTCTGCCAAGCCTTCCTGCCAAGGCAAAAAACAACAAGTAAAATACTTGTATAGATAAATAAACAAGTATTATTGATTGAAGCACTACACTTATTTGATGTATCATAACCTATTTGTTTAATAAAGTACTACTTATTGCTAAGCAGAATAGTCATATTCATTCAAGCGTTTCGGGTTTTTAGGAACAACTGGTTCTGTCTTTGGTGCTGGGATATCCCAGCGTGGACTTAGCCAAATCAATACCCAACTCATATAAACAATTGCCGATGTGGGCATGGTGTTCAATACTTCGTTACCATAACTACATAGCAAAATACCCGTTGACCCACCACAGAGAGCGATGAGTTGATTTTTCAGTATGGGGTCTCGGGTAAGCCAAATAATCCCTGCGGATTTTCCCGTGATGTACAGCATTATGCCAAACCACATAATAAACCCAATAATCCCGTACATTCCCCAGATTTTCACATACAAACTATCGGGCGGAATTTGTGAAATATATTTATCAGCATTGAATTTTGTTCCCCACTGTCCCATCGTACCTACGCCTGTTCCAAAAGGTTTGGTACTTAGGTAATTTCGAAGTAATTCTTGGTTCATCAAACGTACTTGCAAAGAAGCATCTTTGGGGTCTAATGAACTCCTCAGTCGGACTATTTCGGCATTTCCATTTCCAATGGTTGTATATTTAAGTATTCCGATAAAGCCAAAACCCACAATTGCCCCCACAATCAAGATTTCTGTTTGCTTAATTAATATCAGGAACATCAAGCCCCCGCCCACTACGGCAAACAAAGCCCCACGTGTACCAGAAATTAACATTCCGTAGAAAATTAATAAGCCTGCAATACCATACCAAGCCTTCTTCAATAAACTATATGGGCCAGTGGCTAAAATGATACAAACAATTGCCAAATGTCCTTGTGATGCCCCAAACTGTGCGGCATCAAAGTAATATGAGAAAATCCTTAGTTTACCAAAGAGAATATGTGTCTTTTTCCCTCCTTCCTCTAACCATTGATGTTCCGCCGCATCAACTCCTAAATAGAGTTGTTTCATCCCATAAAGAGCCCCAATTAGTGAAAGAATAATGATAATATTTAGGAATAGATTGATGTCCGTTCGCTTATTGAGTAATTGAAAACTCAATACTACCGTCAAGACCCAATAAAGTGTAGAAGAACGCATTTCATAGACCCACCCTAAAATACTGGGTCTTTCTGGATTCCCAATTTGCAAGAATGTAAGAATCATCCAAGCAATAGACATCCATACCAAATCATTGTTTAAGTGTCTTTTTCTAAATCGGTTGGTCTGGTAAAATATTACCGCAAATAAAGTAGTAAACAGCAGTGCCTCGATACCCAAACCTACTTGCAACCCCGACACGTGTTTCCCAATATAGGGCATTACAAAGCAATAAATCAAAAAACCGATGATTCCAATTCGTGGTCTGAAAAAAATCATCACAAAATATCCAACTGCAAAAGGTAATATTAAAAAGATAAAACCTGTTGCAATACCTTTTTCGGCGATAGATTTACCAATGAAAATAGTTACTATAATCGCTGGAATCAACCAAATATCTTGTAATTTACTTCTATGGTTAGAGTAAAATGATTTCTTTTCCATGCTTGTACTTCAACGAGTTTTTGCTTTGGCTACCCAGCTTATTTGTAGGTATATACCCAGCTTTTCTTATCGAATTTCCTATTGATTTCTTGCGACTCTTTGATGGCCTTTAGCTCCGTATCAAAAACAGAATAAGCAACTTTTACAGAAGTACCTGCTTTTTTTACAGGTATAATTAAGGCATTTTGAAAACCTTCCTTCTTGAGTTCCTCTATATAAATTTTAGCATTATCTTCTGTACTGAATGTGCCTGCCACTACAAAAAAACGACCATTTACCGCCTGTGTTCCATTATAAACATTCTTCTTTGCAGTATCCATCGAAGTACTATCTTGAGGCATTTCGTTCAATATTGGCTTTTGAATGTTTGGTTCTGGCGGTATATTATCTGCTTTTTTACTTGAGAAATACATATAAAGTGCAAGCACCGTTAGGAATACTCCTGTAATAATGCCCGACAAAACAACTGCATTAGGCTTTGTTTTTTTAGGAGGACTCACAAAGTGTTCGGTCATCCTATTTTTTTTTTGAGCGGCCTCTCTATTGATAGCACCTCTATTACCAAATTCAAATTTAACAACTCTCTTAATGAATGCTCTGATAACGTTTCGTTTCTTAGGTACTTCTCCGATATACTCTTCTGCAAAGTTTATATCTACTCCATTCAAAATAAAATAAGGCTTGTTGCCAGTAGTTTTGATAAAGACATCTATCATATCTTTATCAATTTTCGTCCAGATTCTATTGGCACGACAAAGCAAAATAGTACTGTTCAAACGAGGGAAAGACTCTGGCTTTATTACCATGTTTTCCAAAGGCGGAAACTCAATAATAGAAAAATCAGAATTTAAACTTTCTCTCAAATCATAACTATTATTCCAAGTGTGAGTTTCTACGCTGTAATCCAAATCTGAAAGTTCTTTTGCCATCAAATAAGCAATGGTCGATTTTCCTTCACTTTTCTGTGTACTTATTAGCCCAATGGTTACGGGCTTCACACTCAGGTCTGTGACAGCCAAAAACTGCTGCATCAACCTCAAGTTGGCTTTTTCTAAGAAAGTGGAATTTTCGTTGAGTAAAGGATAAACCCCCAACAATGGTAAATCTACAATGCCCTTTGCTCTTTGAGGAGCCATCAACGTTTTATTGATTAAGGCTTGTGTCAAAACAAAAGCTAACACCAATACAAAACCAACAAGAAAACCAACGGCTATCAAAACAGGGCGTTTTGAAGCATTAGCTTTTAAAGGTAAATACGGAGGGTCAACGACTTTAAGTTTGGCTGTAAGTTCTGTATTTTGTTGATTGAGTTTTGCCGTATTGAGGTTACGAAGAAGTTCAAGATACTCTTGTTCTGAAATTGCGATGAATCTTTCAATTTTTTTCAACATCGCACCCAAAGGAGCAAACTTGCGGTATTCTTGCTGGAATTCTTCTTTTCTTCTATCCATCACCGCCAAGCGAGCCTTACTTTGCTCAAAAGCGAGTGTTGTTTTTAGCCATTCGTCTAATACTGTTTTGGTAGGTATTCCGTTCGGAGTATTCGATTCAATGTACAGATTATCCAAAGATGTTTTTAATTTCTTTTCTAATCTATTGGCTATAATCCTTAAACTATCTGTTTGAGCTTTGTTTTCAGCTTTTTTGTTAAGTACCTCATTCATAGCAATTTTGCCATAAATGTCTGATAACTTTTCTCTTTCTTTCAGTACATCGCTCCCGTACAAAGCTTGGTAGGCTTGTCCTTTTATATTTTCATTTACTTTTGCCAAAGATGAGCTTGAAGCCATTTTATCCATCTGTAAATTATGCTCCATGGCATACAAATCTTCTTTCTCACCAGCTACGGCTTTAGTTTGCTCGTAATAGTTGATGATGTCATTGTCTTTGTTGAATGCTAAGAAGAGACGTTCGGCAGAATCAAGTCTGGCAAATGCTTTTTTTGTTTCTGTTTCAAAATATTCAACCGCACTTTGTGTTTGTACTTGCTTTAATTCCCGGTGCTTCTGCATAAAGGTTTCTTCCAGCAACTCAATGGTTCTTTTACAAATAAAAGGGTCATTGGCTTCATAAGAAATTTTTATCAAGTCACTATTACTAATACGAGAAGGTTTGGCTTTACTATTAAGGACATCCACCGAATAATAGTGATTGTCGGAGTTGATGAGTTTATAAATCACATTATCTTCACTCTTAGACATATAGTCAACAACAGCCTTACGGGTTTCTTCGAGTGTAGGTTTTACAACATCCTTTCTAACAGATTCGGGAATTAATTTTTGAAGTTCATCATAAGCACCCCAAGTAATCAGGTTGGGGTCATGTTTTTTCATGAATAGGTGTTCAGAAAGTAAGCTGATAGCTACTTCCTCTTTCGTTTCTCTGGATTCAATCACAGAAATTAAGTTATCAAAGGCGTTACTTGTACCGAAATAATCGGCTTTTATCGCACCACTCAAACTATATCCTGACGCAATACCAGTATATACAATCGATTCTGAAGAATAGACCTTTTTTTCTTTTCGAGTGAAGTAAAAAATAGTTACGGCCAATACCAAAGGGATTATAACTAACCACTTTAAGTTTTTGATAATTAACCTTATGAAATATAAAAAGCTCATTTAAATTGCTGTAATAAAGTAGTAAGATTCACGCCTGCATAAGTTTCAAGTTGCATATATACTGTTTGAAATTTATTCAAAGCGGTTTCGTATGCTGCTTTAGCTCCATTATAATTTGTAAGTACGCCTGATACTTGCTCTATCGTGATTTGTCCTTGCAAAAACTGCTTTTCGGCAATCATGTGATTGGACTGTGAAGCCTGTAAACTATTGGCACTTAATGTTAAAAGTTTTTTGGCTAATTTGAATTCTTGGTACTGTCTGATTACCTCTTGTTTAATCACAAGATTAAGGTTTTCTTGTTGGGCTTGTGCAATATTGATTTGTGCTTGCCCTGCTTTGATGATGTGCTTTCTGTTAATAACGTTTACCAATGAAAGCTGCAAACCTGCCCCTAAGCTATAAAAACCAGATTGAGCTGTGGTAAAAGTATTAGTATTATTCAAACCGCCATTGGGGTTATTTACTGCCGAATAATTTGTTCCGTAGCTATATGATGATAGAATTGACGCTCCACTATAAATAGCATTTTTATTTACTTTAAGATTGGCAACGGCAACATCAACGGCATTTGCACCCATTTTTACTTGAGGAGAATTCTTAATGGCTGCGTCAATCAGTAATGGTAAAAGTTGGTCAGTTTCTAATACTTTAGTCAATACGGCATCTGCATCTAAGGCTTGTGCTTTTGCGTTAATTCGACCAAAACCCAATAAAATGCAAAAAGACAAACAATAAAAAATTTGTTTAGAAGGATAAACCATAAAGCGTTTTGTTAAAATCTTTAATGTTTTTGAGTTCAGTTTAGTAATTTCTTACAGTATAATTATTGTGTTAGAAAAACAAATATACTCGTAATTTACCATTTAGCAATTTTAAGTAATTGTGCTTGTTTACGTATTTTTTTTACTTTCCCAAAACTCAATAGCCTTCTGCTTCCATTTTACTTATTTCCTCAATTAATATATTTTTTACCCGATTAACTTCAACATCTAATGCTGCTGCTCCTTTTAATAAATCAGGAATCGAAGGCTTTGTTTTTACAAATGCTTCGTACTCTCGTACTTGCTCTGTTACTTCTGGAAAACCTATCATACTAAAACTGGGTTTTAGCGTGTGAATAGGTTTGGCAATTTCATCGTACTTCTGAGCCTTTAGCTTGGTTTGAACTTCATCCCAATATGGTAAATTACTTTCCAAAAAAGTCTCAAACATAATTTTTATAAAAGACACATCATCTCCACAATATTCGTTTACACGTGAGATATCTATTTGAGAATTGAAGCTGTACATATTCAGTGATTGTCTTAAAATATGAGATTAAATATTTCCATCTGAAAAGAAATATGCTAAAAAAAGGTGATACTTGAAGAATTACGCTTCATTCATCTCTTCCTTTTTTATCAAATTAACATTTCTAAGTTTTAAAAGTAGCGAAAACTCTACAAATTTAAAACTTATCCAACAATCTTTTAGCGATTTCTTAGACTCGACTGCCTAAACCAAGCTTATCAGAGTTTTAGTTTATCGCTTAAAAAAATCAACATGAGTCATCCCGAATTTTGGGCAAAGCTTATCCATAGGATATTGTAAATGGCTATTCTTAATCTGTAAATCGGTATCGAAGTACTTCGGTACCGATTTCCTGTTCTATGACACCA